>OMIG01000228.1 GCA_900299035.1 Pseudomonadota bacterium | reverse complement strand
GGCCATTTTCCGAGGAAAGTCGATGGCTCCTCACTCATCAGCAGCGCTTGCCCTCTCTCAGCCCGTTACACGGGCTACGGAGCCTGTGCGACTGCTCCCTAGGCCTGGCTCCAACTGGGTACACCCCAGCCTAGAAGAGCGTGAGGTGCCCGGCTGTGGGTTCGGGGCCTACGCCCGGCAAAACATCCCGGCCGGAACGCTCCTGGTCGTCTACGGTGGCAGGGTTATCTCGCTGCAAGAGTTTGAGTCCCTGTCGACCGAGATGCAGAACTACCCCTACCAGGTAGAGGAGGAGCTATTCCTGGGTCCGAGCCATGCGGGAGATATCGGAGTAGGGGAGCGGCTGAACCATTCCTGTGCGCCGAATGCGGGATTCCGGGGCGCGATCCATGTCGTCTCTCTGCGCGAGATCGCGGCGGGTGAGCAAGTGACGATCGACTATGCGACCTGCGTGTCCGCTGACCATGAAGCGTTCGAGATGTCATGCGTGTGCGGAGCTCCCAGCTGCCGAGGGGTGGTGACGGGCGAGGACTGGAAGCTCCCGGAGGTTCAGGCTCGCCTGTTTGACTCGTTTCAGCCCTACTTGCAGCGCAAGATAGCGGCTCTGAAGGCCGCCAGAGGCTCCAAGAGAGCCGTTAACCACGACTCAATCGCACTAGGCGTGAGGATAAAGAAGGCACTCTCCTGGCCTGTCGATTTTGTGCGCAGAGCCGTCTCAGAGGAGTGGATGGCAGCGCCAGTGGCGTGCATCGCTGCCCTGCCGAGCAACCTCGCCACCTGCCTCATCATGGAGGTGCTGGCGCCGATGCTCATCTCGCTTGGCTTCGTGCACGAGGGAGCGCAGAGCATCGCGTTGATAGCAGCAGTGACTCCCTTCATCGGGTACGCCACGTACCTCGTGGCCTACTACGCGGGGATGCTGTTTAAGGAGCGCAGGGACTTCATCTCGCGAGGCCGCTTGAGGCGCCGGGCCTTGCAGCGAAAGCTCTCGGTGATTTGGCTCGACTTCCTGGCGCATCTGCCGTCAGACCTGCTCGTGATACCGGCGATGGGCGCCGTTCAGGGCGGCTTTGCGATGGCGGGCCTGCCGCAGTTCTGGGCTATTTTCTGGGCACAGTGCATCGCTGACTTTGCATACGCGTGGAAGGAGCCGTTTTACTGGCACGCCGCAAAGCGGCTGGAGCGCTGGCGCTTCGAGCGTCGCCGCGCGTAGAGAGATTCTGCTGACTTTTGCGTTTGATCTTCGCGCTACTCTGGGAGCTTCCCGAGGGCAATCTCGTACGCATGCCGGATGCGAGCCATAAACTCGGCCGACATCTCCTGAGTCTTGCGCGGGGCGTGGCGTAGGAAACGAGGGTGGTGCTCACGTACGTGCTTGAGGTAGGCACGCTTTATCTCCTGGTCAGAGGCTCCTAGTGGAACTCCAAGCTCTACCAAAGCTGCCTCAAGCTTCTCAGCAGCCGACGGGTCGTGGTGGGCCTGCACTGGGTCGAGGTGGAGCGATGCTCCTGCGTCGACCGGCACGTCTGGCTCTTCGTCTAGCGGGTCAGTTGCGGTCTTGTAGGTCCAGGCGAGGCAGGGGCGGGCAACGATCACCGGAAGTGCCAGGAAGTACAGGAGAGACACCAACGAGAGCTCGCTGGTGCTGAGCGCTATCTTTACGAGGGCATTGGCGACCAGAAGCAGGGACGCTCCCAGCAGCACCCACAACACATACGGCGCTAGGAGCTGAATGAGGTGAAGAATCTCGTCCGAAGCGAAGAGGGTTATCAGGGCGTCACAAATGTACGCACACCATTCGAAGACTGCTTTAGCTACACTGGTATCCATGCCGCCTCTCAGTTCAAGAGATGTGCCAAGGCTCTTTTAAAAACGCAGGAGAGGGTAAGTGCCTGAAACGGCTGGAGCAGATTTTCACTGCCCCTCAAGCCATACAGAACTGCGCTTCTCAGGCGCCTACTTTTTTGCGTAGCCATCTGCAATGGCTGCGGCTCGGATGTCACAAGGCCATCGGGCGTCACGGTGAACCTGGCAATAGATGTCGCCCGGTAGGCCGAAGGGTTTTTGGCAGTCAAATGGTGACCAGCGGCCCGCTTAGAGATCGGCGCACACCAGCTTTACGTAGAAGAGACCGACCTTGTCCTGTTGTGCCGAGTTTGACCACGAGCACTGCACCGTCTTTCCGTTTGCGGTTGTCCCACCAGAAACCGAAAGGTTTGTGAGGTCAGACGACTCGCATGAGCTCGCGAACACGATGCCGTCGACGCAGGATGCTGATTTAGAGAGAGAGCCAGGAATTGATGTCGGCGGGAACCCAGGAATCTGGGTTGCTCCAGGGATTGTTGAGTTTGTTGAAGAGCCTTCGCCCAAAACTACCGAGAACTCACTGCCCACGCCGCCCTGCTCGTCCGTTACCTTTTGAGCAAGGCTCTTAAGGGAGAGAGCCGTTTCGGCCTTTCCGCACTGGGACCGAGAGGCCAGCGCGCCTGAGACTTTGTTGACGCAAAGCTTTAGGCCCTTGGTCGATTGTGCCATCCCTTCTGGAGTGTGGGCTGTCAAAGCGAGTAATGCTGTAGAGATGATTATTGTAGCTCTCATGTACGACTCCTGAAGATCGTCAAGCACATCAATAGTGTATTGGTTTTTGCGCGCGGCCGCCAATGGTAATTGAACCGCCGTCAAGAGCACGAGCGAGCGGGTATCCCACAGGAGGGCTTTTAGAGTGCCTCGATGCTCTTGAGCAGCACCAGCGACCGACGCGATCCGCGCTAATCTCAAGGGGTTGCTAGAGGCCTACGCCTCCAGGATGTACGAGAAGAGCAGCGGGGCAACGATGGACGCGTCCGACTCAATCACGAACCGAGGGGTGTCGTGGCTAAGCTTGCCCCAGGTGATCTTCTCGTTCGGTACAGCGCCGCTGTACGAGCCGAAAGAGGTTGTGCTGTCGCTTATCTGGCAGAAGTACGACCACTTCGGGCACTCGCGCTGCAAGTCCTGGTGAATGAGTGGCACAACGCAGATCGGGAAGTCTCCCGCAATGCCGCCGCCGATCTGGAAGAACCCGATCTGTGAGCTGGCTGTGTTCTCAAGGTACCACTCGATCAGGAAGCCCATCTGCTCAACGCCGCTCTTCACGACGCTGTAGCGCTTAACGTCTCCTGACACCACGTGCGACACGAAGATATTCGCCAGCGTCGAGTCTTCCCATCCGGGTGACCAGATCGGGATGTTCTTCTCTTTGGCAGCCAGCACCCAGGAGTGCTTAGGGTCGATCTGAAACGACGACCGAACAGACGGGTCGTCGAGGAGCTGGTACATGAACTCGAACGGGAAGTAGCTCTTTCCCTCTTTGTCGGCTTTCTGCCAGAGCTGAAGGATCTGCTTCTCGATGGCGCGGAATGCCTCATCCTCAGGGATGCAGGTGTCAGTAACGCGGTTCATGCCGCGGTCGTAGAGCGCCACTTCGTCCTCAGTTGAGAGGGTACGGTAGTGCGGAACTCGCTCGTAGTGGTTGTGCGCGACCGCGTTGAAGATGTCCTCCTCAAGGTTAGCGCCCGTGCAGCAGATGGCCTGGACCTTGTCCTGGCGGATCATCTCGGCAAGGCTGATGCCCAGCTCGGCTGTGCTCATGGCTCCAGCCAGCGTTACCATCATCTTGTTTCCGCGCTTGAGCTGCTCAATGTAGGCCTCGGCTGCGTCGACGCACACTGCCGCATTAAAGTGCCGGTAGTTGTGCTTCATGAAGTGCTTGATGCTCATAGTGTCTCCTCTTATCCTGCTTGCGCGATCTTAATTGGCTCTGAGTACGGCGTGGACGCCCCGTTTGGCGACTCCCAAAGCAGGTAGGTGTACCCACTCAGGCTCTCCTTGTACCTCTGCATGAACTTTGCCGAGTCCTCCGGGCTCATTGAGCCGTGGTGCACGGCACGGTCGAGCTGGGTGTGAACTCCGTGTAGCAGGTCCTCAGGCGTGTACTGAACGTACCCCAGGACCTCCTTGATCGTGTCGCCCTCAACGATGCTGGTGATGCGCGGCGCGCCACGCTCGTCCAGCTCGACGTGCACCACGTTGGTGTCGCCGAAGAGGTTGTGCAGGTTCCCGAGGCACTCCTGGTAGGCGCCGACGAGGAACATGCCGATGTAGTAGGGCTGGTCCGGCCGGAAGGGGTGCAGGTCGATGAAACGCTGCACGCCCTTGAGGTCGATAAACTTGTCGATCTTACCGTCGCTGTCGCAGGTAAGGTCGGCGATGATCGCTTTCCTCGTTGGCTGCGTCGTAAGGCGGTGAATCGGCATGATGGGAAAGAGCTGCTCAATCGCCCAGTGGTCTAGCATCGACTGAAACACCGAGAAGTTGCAGAAGTAGGTGTCCTTGAGCATGCCTTCGAGCGCCTCGAAGTCTTCGGGGACGTGCTTCATGGTGCTCTTGAGCAGGTTGATGCGGGTAAAGAGGTGGCGCAGCGTGCGCTCAGCGTAGGCGCGCTCCTCAAGCGTCATGCTCCCCTGGATGAAGAGCTGCAAGAACTCTTCGCGCAGCGAGAGCGCGTCGCTGAACACTTCGTGGCAGTTCTTGAGGCTGAGGTCGCGGTACAGGGTAGCCAGCTCCTTGAGTTTGTCGTCATCGGAGGGCAGGGGATCCAGCACCGCCGGCGGCTCGGGCACCTCTGCCACGTCCATTACCTCAGTGACCAGCACCGCGTGGTGCGCAGTCAGGGCGCGCCCTGATTCGCTCACGATAGTTGGGTGGGGAATTGAGAGCTCGTCGCAGGCAGTGGCGATCTCCCACACCACGTCTCGAGCGTACTGGTCGGTGGTGTAGTTCATGGACGACTCGAAGTTCGTGCAGCTTCCGTCGTAGTCGACTCCCAGGCCGCCGCCCACGTCGAGGAACTCTATGCTCGGGCAGAGCCGGCGCAGCTCGGTGTAGACCCGCGCGGCCTCTTTCATGACCTTCTTGATCGCATTGATTGAGGTGATCTGGCTGCCCATGTGGAAGTGCAGCAGCTTGACGCAGCTCTCCATGCCGCGGCTCTTGAGCTGCTTGATCGCCTCGACGATTTCGTACAGCGCCAGGCCGAACTTGGCGTTCTCGCCAGCCGAGCTGGCCCAGCGTCCTGCCCCACGTGAGGTTGGGTTCATGCGCAGGCCGATCTCTGGCGTGACGCCGGTGGCCTCGCTGGCGCGGATGATCGTGTCTAGCTCGTAGAACTGCTCGACCGTGACGATCGGGCGGAGCCCCAGCTTGCTCGCCATGAGAGCAAGCTCAATGAACTGGTAGTCCTTGTAGCCGTTGCAGAGCAGCAGGCCCTTGGGGGCGTCGTGCATCGAGAGTACGGCCAGAAGCTCTGGCTTGCTGCCCACTTCAAGCCCCATCCCGCGGCCGTTGCCGGCCCTGCGCACAGCCTCGACGACTTGGCGCTGCTGGTTGACCTTGACCGGGTAGGTCAGGATGTACTTCCCCTTGTAGTCGAATTCGGCGATGGCCTTGTCGAAGGCGTCGTAGATGCCGTGGGCACGCTGCTTGAGGATTCCGTTGAAGCGGATCAGGTGCGGCGGCTTGATGCCGCGGCGCACGAGGTCGTCAACCACGCCACATAGGTCGATAGGCGCGTGCTCGCGCTCTGGCGTGACGGCTACGTTGCCGGCTTCGTTGATCGAGAAGAAGCCAGCTCCCCAGCCGTCGATCCGGTACTGCTCGGCGCTCTTTTGAATGGTCCACTGTTCCATAGGCCCCACCTACCTAATCCTTCTCAGAAACGAGGCTGACGTACTGGTTTGGCCGACGGCTCTCAAAGAACCTCCAGCCCTCTCTTGAGTACCGCGAGTGCCCGAGATCGACATCGGCCACAACCAGGCCGGCGGTCTCGGTGCCCCGGGCAAGGATCTGCCCGAAGCCGTTGCAGATGAATGACCCTCCCCAGAAGGTCGAGCTGCCCTCGGTGCCCACTCTGTTGATGGCGCAAACTACAACATTGTTAGCAACAGCGTGGCCGACCTGAACGCTCTGCCAAGCGTGCTGCCAGTCTCCCTCGAAGCACGGCAGCTCCGTGACGCGGCCGATGGCGGTAGGGTAGAAAATAATGTCAGCTCCGGCGAGAGCGAGCGCCCGAGCGGCTTCCGGGAACCACTGGTCGTAGCAGATGAGGACTCCGACTTTGGCGAAGCCGAGATCAAACACCTTGAAGCCGAGATCTCCGGGCTCGAAGTAGTTCATCTCGAAGAATGCCGGATCGTGAGGGATGTGTACCTTGCGGTAGGTGCCGAGCAGCTCGCCGGAGGGGCTCACTACGAACGACGTGTTAAACTTCTTCCCTTCGGCGCTGCGCTCGTAGACCGACCCGGCGACGATCGCGATGCCGAGGCTCTTCGCCTCGGAGCACAAAACGCTCGTGACGTCCCCTGGGAGAGGCTCGGTGTAGTCGCGCGGGCAGCGCTCCTCGACACAGAAATACGGAGTCCGGAAGAGTTCGGGCAGAGCAACGATCTGGGCTTTGCGGGCAGCAGCCTGGCGGATCAGGGCGACGGCGCGCTCAAGGTTCTCGTCCGGGCTCTCGCTCATAGCGAATTGCGCCAGAGCAACCGTCACGGGGTGTGGGGTCCAGGGTGTGTCGTTTTTCACAGGCGGAGGCGGCAGAGGCGCTTCGGGCGCGACAAAAAGTTTAAACTACAGGTTAACATCTGTGCAGCCAGGCCCTGTCTTACGAGTGTTGCCTGACGCTTGCCAATCTTCCTCGTGCGGCTTCGGGTCTGAGAGTTCCGGGTGGGCTCGCACGTTACGTGGAATGAAACACTATAGCTTAAATAATGCAATACCTCGGGGAGCAAAGCGAGAAGAAAGTGTGGCTGAGGTTCGGTGAGCCGAGAGCTCTGTGAGCGCTCAGGTGTAGCGCTGTTCGGCTTGCGAGATCTCGAACGCAACGGCTGTGCCCTCTCGCTCGCGGCTGAGAATCTGCAGCTCGGCTCCGTGAAGCTTCGCGATCGACGAGCAGACTGCGAGGCCGATGCCGGAGCCTTTGGAGGCTGCTTTGGCGTTCGACCCACGGAAGAATGAGCGGGATACCTTTCCGAGCTCGGCGCTCGGGATGCCGACGCCAGAGTCGAGCACGGTCACCTTTACGGAGTCTGCCAGCACCTCAAAGACCACTTCTACGCTGCCTCCTGGCGGCGTGTAGCGGATTGCGTTTTCGAGCAGGTTGCGAGCCAGCCTCTCCAAAAGTGCCGCATTTCCGAGCACTAATGGCACCGCAGGCGGAATCGACCAGCCCAACAGGATGCGCTTCTCGTTAGCCGCCGGGCGCACCGCCACGACTGAGTCCATCACTAGGTCCACGATCGAGAGCCGCTCCATCTCTACCTCGTGCCCTGCAGCCTCAATCGTCGACAGGTGGTGCAGATCGTTGACCATGTTCGTGGCTGATTGGGTGCTGCGCAGCGCCACCGACATAAAGCGCTTGGAGTCGTTCTGGCCGAGCGAGTCGCTGCGCTTGATAGCCGTCTCAAGGTAGCCCTGAATCGAGGAGAGGGGGGCCCGCAGGTCGTGAGAGAGGGCTGCGACAGAGCTCTGGAGGTTCTTGACCCTGCGGTGGCCCATGAAGAGCAGCAGGGCAACGATGAGGCCAGTGGTGATGATCGCGCCAAGGATGGCCCAGCCCCAGGTTCCGAGGGCAGCCGAGAGGCCAGAGCGAGCCGAGGAAGCCGGCGCTAGCACCACGTACACGAAGTGGCGGGCTCCCCTAACCAGCACTGGAGCTGCTGAGATAGCGGCGGAGGCTCCTAGATTGTGCGGGTCGTCCCCCGAGATATCCCTGCTTTCGGGATGCGCCAGGGCGTCGGCGAGCTGTCGGCGGCTCACAAAGGGCTGCTGAGGATTGCCGAGGGCTGAGGGGCTGAACACAACTATGCCGTGCTCGTTAACGACGTACGGGCGCACGTTAGGGTTGAGTCGAGACAGCTCGTCGAGGGCAGCGCCGATCTCGAGGTCCCCGGATTGCTTTGAGGTGGGGGCAAGCTGCTCGGCAAACGATGCCGCGATGCGTCGATTTGCGGCGGAGCTGCTCTCCTCGACTGCGCTACGCGAGAGCACCACAGCCGTCCAGGCCTGCACGCCGATGGCGGCGAGCAGCAGCGTGGCTGCGAGGGCCAGCAGGGGCTTGGGGAGGCTGTGACGGAAGCCCCGCAGCGGCGCCATCGCGGAGCGAGCCGCCCTGGCGAAGACGCCCTTGGCGGGAGCTTGCTCAGTCTCGGGCCGCATGCTGATTCCTTACGCCGCGCACTTGTAGCCTACGCCCCACACGGTCTGGATAAACTTAGGGCTGGCTGGGTCGGCTTCAATCTTTGAGCGCAGGCGGTTGATGTGAGTGTTGACGGTGTGCTCGTAGGCGCTAGAGGTGTAGCCCCACACGCCGGTCAGAAGCTGCTCGCGCGAGTAGGCCCTGCCGGGGCTCTTTGCGAGGAAGAGCAGCAGGTCGAACTCAGTCGAGGTCAGCTCAACGGGCTTTCCTTCAAGCGTGACCTCGCGCGAGTAGGTGTCTATCGAGAGGCCTTTCACCTCCACTTTGGTGCTCTTCTCTTCCGGGCTTCCGTTCGTGCGCCGAAGGAGCGCCTTCACCCGCGCGCAGATCTCCCGAATGCTGAAGGGCTTAGTAACGTAGTCGTCAGCCCCCATCTCAAGGCCAAGCACCTTGTCTACTTCCTCACCCCTGAAGGTCAGCATCATGATGGGCGCGCGGATGCTACGCTTGCGCAACTCTCGGCAGATGTCGACGCCGTCCTTGCCAGGCAGCATGACGTCGAGAACTACTAAGTCGTAGGAGTCAGTGAGGGCTAGTTCGAGGCCGCGCAGGCCGTCGGCGACGTGGGTGACTTTGAGTCCGATCTCGTCGAGGTGCATCGTGAGAAGCTCCCCGATGTGGTGGTCGTCATCAACGACTAGGACTCTGGCGGTGTTGTGGGACATACAACCTCTTGTAGTAAACAGTGACGGGCAACCGCGAGGGACGCATGCGCCCGCATTCAAACTGTTATGGGCAGTTGCGTCCAGGTTGTGACCAGGGTTGTAGAAGACCTGGAAAACGAAGTAATTGCGAGTCGTTGGCCTGCTGAGGGGGCTCGAGAATTAGCGCCAAGTCGCGAGTTCATCAGCGGCTTCAGCCGTCTCAGGCGACGCTGCAACCGATTGGGGTGAGCCCGAAATCGCCAATCGCCTACGGCTCGGGGTTGTAGTTGGAGAACGTTACCTCACGCAGGACACTATCCCGCGGTAATTGACGTTGAATCATAGCCGCAGCCTCGAGGCCTCCATGCAGGAACTCGAGCCTGCTTACCGTTTTGCGGAATAAGGGGTGCTTGAGCATTCGTTCTAAGTCGGCGCCGGACTCTTCGACTGATCCTCCGACTGCTGAATTTGTTATCCGGGATATCGGCTCCAGAGCGAGCAGTCCCTTATCTGCCAGAGCGACGAAGTCATTTGGCTTCAGAGTAACCCCAGAGATGAAGCCCCGATCCCACTCGCATGCGTACGCCGGCGCGAGGACAGACTCCCAGGAGGCCTTGTGCTTGCGCAGGATGGCCTGCTCCTCATGCAAGATCTCTCTCTTCTCATCGCTCGATACGCTATCGCAGCGGGCAATCTGTAGGCGTATAAATTTGGCTCGCGCAGGGTCGGACATCTGAAGCGGAGACCGCTCGAGCAGATCTGCGTACGCCTCCCGGAGGGACTTCTCCGGATTGAATCGAATCCGGTCGATTAAAGCAGCGCGCTCCTCGCGAATGCGCTGCTCTCGAGGTGTGATGATGATTGCCTCCCGAAAAAACAGCACAGGGGGCTCATCTTGCGCGGTAAACTTGTTCTTGTTCTCTGGTCCCGGCGATGTCATGGCAGCTCCAAAAGGGAGGTTCTCTGAGGCGGCTCTGGAGTTTTTCACTGCGTCGACAGGTAGTCAAATCGAGCCGAGAGGCCCGCCGAAGCATGCAAATGCCGACAGATTCCGACAGGTGCGCGGTCAGATAAAGCGGGGACGAACTAGGAGCCCACCCTGTTCGTCGTACCCCACCAGCAGGTAGCCGAAAGGAGCCAGGGGATTCCGAGAGTTCGTGGGCTTCTCGGGCTCAAAGACGAACCCTCCTGCCGAGCCCCCACAGCCATAAAACGAAATGCCCGCGTAGGAGCCGGTCCACCATGAGTGAAGGTGCCCGTGGAATGCGCCTATAATCTTTTCGCGATGTGGGGCGAGAATCGCTGCAACGCGCTCGCCATTGGTCACCCGCGCGTTCGACTCAATCCACGGGTTGTCTGACGGCCGCCACGGGTAGTGCGACAGGATGATGCAGCGCCCGGCCTGCTCCAGGGCTTTTGAGAGCTCTGAGGCGGTCTCCTCGCGCAGCTCGCCCGTTGCCACCGGCCCTGACCTGAGGTCAATCCCGATCAGCGTTACTCCGGGAATGTGGTGAACCGAGCAGCCGTTGCTCGACCTCTCCCATCGGCTGCCGAGCGCCTCAAGCAGCAGCGCTGGTGAGTCGTGGTTGCCTGGCAGGTAGAGAGACCTGTCATTGATCGGAGACAGGATCTCTGCTGCATGCTTGTACGCTTCGACAGATCCCTCCGCCGCCGCACGGTTCGGATTCAGCGCAGTGTCGCCTACGTCGCCTAGATCAACGATGCACTCAAGGTGGACCGGCTCGG
>OMIG01000227.1 GCA_900299035.1 Pseudomonadota bacterium | reverse complement strand
TTCTACAGCCTGCGGAACAGGTGCCTCGAATGGCTCCGCCGCGGCGGTTGGGCCTTGCTCCGGCTCTGATGCGGAGGCTTGGGGGCTAAAGCTGCTTTCTCTGTCAGCCTCTCCCTCATCGACCTCCATCTCCGTAAAGGGGTTTCGTGCCGCTGGCTCCTTGCGCACGGCCAGGTCGCTGCTGACCCGTGGAGTCTCCCAAGACGGATCGGAATTTTCCGTGGGCGCCTCAAGCCCTCCTACTCTACCCGAAGCGCTGTCAAGTAGATCGCCCCCGATACGGGAACGCACCCCACCCGTGACGTGCGGGTTGAGGATCACGGTGTGATTCTTCGCCCGGTTGGCCGCTCCCTCTCGTACCCTCGGGCCTGCTCCTCGATTCTGCTTGCTCTCGCTCTCTTCCATCGCTCTTCCTCAACGCAGAAATTTAAGGGCCAAAAATCCAGCAACTGTGGCGCCAGCCGCAAAAGCGGCCATCGCGGCAAGAATGAAAAAATGCTTCATCAGTCCGGCGCCGCTCCTGCCTTTTGCGCCCTTTTTTCTCTCTGCCTTCTTCGGAACCTCGAACGCTGGCTGAGCCGGGCGCAGGGCTCCAGGAAACGGTATCACTGCCACGGTTATGTTGTCGTAGCCGCCGCGCTCTCGCGCTAGCGACACAAGCCGCTCGCAGGCCTCGCGTGGCGGAAGCTCGCCAGCTATCTCGCCTAGCTCTGCGTCTGACACGAGGCTGTACAGGCCGTCGGTGCAGAGGACTATGGCGTCGTTTCCCACAGAGTCATCGGGCGGCCAAAGCCAGAGGCGCTCCGAGTGGACGCTCGCGTTTGGCTCTGATCCCAAGCAGCGCGTCAGGACGTGAGCTTCAGGATGGCTCAGGGCGTCTTCTGCCATGAGCGACCCCTCATCCACGAGCGACTGCACGTAGGTGTCATCGACAGTGAGCTGCTGCACGGCACCGTCGCGCACGAGATAGGCGCGGGAGTCTCCGATGCTTGAGACGACAGCTTCTCTGCCGTCAAAACGAACTGCGACTGCCGTGGTTCCCATGCCCGCGAACTCGGCATTCCTGCGGCGCAGCAGGATGAGCCGGTTTGCCTCCCGGAAAGCCGAGGTCACAGCATCGATGTTGGGCTCGTCTGGCGCGCTCTGGGAAAGGGTGCGCGCAATCGCGTCGATAGCGAGCTGCGCGGCGAACTCGCCTCCGGCAACCCCGCCCATGCCGTCGCACACGACCCACGTTATGGCATGTGGAGTGCGCACGGTCTCAAAGCGATCTTCGTTGAGATCCCTTTCACACCCGACGTCGCTCATCAGGAAGGCTTCCTGCACGGCTGGCGCCTTCTTCGCCGCACGGCGGGACTCTCCCTGACTTAAGCCTCGTAACATACGCAATGCGTCCCTCCCCTGTGAGGACACCAAGCCCGCTTTTTAGGGCTGGATTGCCCTGGAGTCGCCGAGGAACCACCCGTGGTGGTCCCCAAAGCCTCCATCTTGCTCCTCGGCAGTTGCGGCCAAGAGCTGAAGCTCTCCTCTCTTTTTGATGCTGCGAGTTTGCGGCTTTAAAACGATTGGTATCGAAAAGTTATAATCCAACTGATGAGGCCGGCTGGCTGATGTTACCCATCTGATTTTGCAGCAGAAACAGAGTGCGGGAGGGGCAGTTTTGGGGCTCCTAGAAGGCTCTTTCTTACTGTGCGACCGGGCCGGAAAGGGTTAGCATGCTAGGGTTTTAAGTTGGGCGAAGCAGGTCGTCCTGTCAGGGAGTTTTTTTGAGCCCCCGTTCTACAATTCCGGTCTCCTGGCTCATCCTGGCGGCAGTGGCCCTGGTGCTTCTCGCTCCGTACGCCGGGTGCCACCTGATCCTTGCACCTCCAAGCGACCCGGGCACCCAGGGCAAGCAGGTCGAAGCGGAGACGGGCGCTGGCAAGCCCGCATCAGGAACCAAGCTCAACGATCTCGACTCTCTACTCGGCACTAGGTAGTCATCATCAAGAAGCGGCTTACTCAGGAAGGAATCCTATGGTCACGTTAAACAGAATCTACACCCGCACCGGCGACGACGGCTCTACCGGGCTCGTAGGCGGCGCCCGCATCCGCAAGAATTCTGCTCGCGTTGAGGCCTACGGCGACATCGACGAGCTCAACTGCTTAATCGGCATCTGCGTGACGGTGGCGACATCCCCATCTGAAACGGTGATCCACGACAAGCTAAAGGTGATTCAAAACGAGCTGTTTGACCTCGGCTCTGAGCTGGCAACTCCGCATGGCAGCACGTGGCAGGGGATGCTCAAAACAGAGGCCGTCCACGTTGACAGGCTAGAGAGGTGGATAGACGAGCTCAATGCGCCTTTGCCCGACCTGAAGTCGTTTGTGCTGCCCGGCGGCACGCCGCTGAACGCGCACCTGCACCTGGCACGCGCCGTGTGTCGCCGAGCCGAGAGAGCGATCGTTTCCCTCAATGACGTTGAGCCAGTGTCAGAGCAGGTCCTTCACTACGTGAACCGCCTGAGCGACCTGCTGTTTGTGATGAGCCGTGCCGCTGCTCATCTAGCTGGCGCGCAGGAGTTCCTGTGGGAGCCGGGCGCTTCTCGGAAGGTGTAGCCCGCTGCCTGCTACGAGACCCCTACTCCGTGTGAGAAGACGAGCTTGCCACCGAGCGAGCCGGCGTACAGCGTTAGGGCCGCCTGGACGGCGAGCGCCACGTAGTAGAGCGCCTGAAACGCGGCTCGCCCCTGCCGGGCTATCCTCGCCAGCCAACCAAAGATAGCAACAAGCGCCGCATTGATAAGGACAAAGCGCCCGACAGCGTGGTGGGTTCCAAGCGCAGCCTTGGCTGCATCAGAGATCTCTCCCATGGAGCTGCTGGCCTGGTACCCTGACAAGAATGCCGCGGCGGCGCTGACCAGCACGGCCGGCAACAAGATGGCTCGCGCTGTGGGAAGCGCTCGCGACACCGAAGGGATGAACCTCAACAGCTCGAGGAGAAGCAGCAGAGAAATAAATGCTAGCGGCATGCCGCTAAGGGGCGGGTGGAGCTGGGGCATCACCTGAGGATAGCCGGGTTTAGTCGTCGGGGGAAGCAACGCTTCCAGGGCGCTCGAAGCTTGCGCATGGGTGCGCAGCCCCGAATCTACGCGGCCCAGCGCTGAGGGGAAGGCTGCTACCGAAGCCGCTTGACGAGGACAAGAGTGACGTCGTCTTTGAGGAGCCTCTCCTGCCGGAAGGCGTTGAAGTCGTCCAGGATAGCCCGCAGCATCTCGGCAGCGCTGCTGTTGGGCGCAGTACGGCCGACTGCGGCAGACAGCCGCTCCAGCCCGTAGGGAACCATGCTGCGGTTCTGGGCTTCACTGATGCCATCCGAGAAGAGCAGCAGCGCGTCGCCAGGAGCCAGTGTCGCCTGCTCCAACGTAAAGCTGCCTGCCTCGTCGAATCCGATCGCGAATCCGGTGCCCTTGAGCTGCTTAACCTGCGATTCCTTGCGTGAGAGAACGAGCGCCGGAGGGTGCCCAGCGCGAGCCCACTGCACGCTCCCTGTCGCTGGGTCGTAGAGGCAGCTCCCGACGGTGACGAACCTCCCGGCAGGCACCTGCGAGCCGAGGTAACGGTTCATCTCTCGGAGCAGCTCATCTGGCCGTGATTTCTCGGCGGCAGTCATGGCCAGCTTGGTCATGCTCGCTATCAGCGCTGCCGACAGTCCGTGGCCAGACACATCTGCCACTTGGAGCACCAGCTTGCCGTCACCGTCGATGCCCGCTGAGTACCAGTCTCCGCCAACCTCTTCGAGCGGCTGGTACGAGACCGCAAGCTGAAACCGGTCGTCGGAGGGCAGCACCCGCGGCAAGAGGCTCTGCTGGATGGCGCGCGCCTCTTCGACCTCTTTGCGGAAGCGCTCGTTGTGGTCCCGTAGGGCGGCGTTTATCTCAGCCAGGGTGCCCTGCAGCTCGTCGCCGCCTGCCTGCTTGCGGAGCCGGAGCTGTGTCGCTATTCGGCCGGCGAGCGTGCCAACGGAGAACGGCGCCTGCACGATGTCCACCTTGTCGATCAGGTCGGGCTCGTACAGCTCAGAGCTGTTTTCGGGCGAGATGCACACGATCGGAATGCCTTTGGTGTTCTCCTGCGAGCGGAAGAAGGCGCACATGTCGGCAACATCACCGAGCGCACGGCCATCGATCAGGATCAGGTCAACATTAGTCCGAGAGATGAGGTCCGGGAGAGGCACATTGTTGCTCGCCCCGAGGACGGCGTAGCCAAGGCGCTCTAAGAATCGCGGCAGCTTCTGGTCGGTGTTTCCGAGGTAAAAAATCAGGTCCATGCTGACGGCTGGCCCGAGAAGCCCGCCGCTCTTCCTCCCTTAAGTGATGGAGGTATCGGAGGGTTTTGGCTTCAGCCTAAGGAAATCACGCATTTTTGTGGCGCGGGCACAGCACCGGATCAGGGCGACTCGCTAACCCCCTAAGCCGCCTAGGCCGCTCAGCTCTTGAGCGCTACTGCTGAGGCAGGCTCGAAGCCGGCTCAGGCGCCGCATTGAGCAGCACCACGGGTGTCCCCTTGTACCACAGCCAGAGGTCAGCCTGTGTCTTGAGAGTTTCGGCGGTGCGGTTAGTCGCAAACTCCAGGTTGATAACAGCGTCAGTTCTTGAGCCCCGGCTCGATGACGGCGCAGCTCCACTCGGCTCGCCATTCGCGATCGCAGTTGGCTGACGAGAGAAAGGGGTGCCGTCCCGAGTAGCTATTGAAAACATCAGGGGCAGAAAACCCCTAAGCTTGTACTCCGGATCCGAGACCTTGACCGACACTTTGGCAACGCTGTCGGCGTACTCAACACTCTTGAGCGAAATGGCAGCCGCCGGTGGCTCGTTATAGTCACGCAGGGAGTTGCTGATGAATAGAAGCACCGCAAGCACCATCGCCTGCATACCTGAGCGAGCCGAGAGCAGGTCCGCGAGAGTGCCTCGACCCTGAACTTTGAGCGTCTCTAGGCGTTCGGAGCGGTACGGGTCAAGTCCAGCAGCGCGCCAGCTAGCATCGTCAACGAGCGTCAAGGCGAAGGCCAGCGCCGAGTAGGTGGCGAGCAGCCAAAAAGCCGACTGGCAGAAGGCCCCAAGCGCAGCCCACTCTAGGGAACGCCCATCTGGAAACGGCAGTGAGCAGGCATTGATCAGCACCATGGTGAGCCCTAGGGGAGCTAGCGCTGACCTGACAGCGGCTCGCGGATTTGCCTTGGTAATTTCGAGAGCTGCCGCGACAGAGGACTTGAGATCCATGCCAAGCAGCGCCGTAGGAGCGAAGTAAAAGTAGAAGCGCAGGCTGAGCATCAACCCAAAGATGAACAGGAAGGCCGCCGCCAGTATCAGGTTCGACTCGGGATTGACCGAGGAGAGCACCAGGGGCGCTATGCACAGAAACCACAGCACGGTGCCAAAAGCGAACGTGCGCAGAAATGCCCTGCCAGTTGCGGAGATTCGGGCGCCGGGCTGCGAAACCTTGCGCTTCCAGCGACGGGCGACGCCGAACAGGACTGCCATCTGCGCCAGCCGTTCGACGACTACAGCAGACACAAATATCCACTCGGGCAGCTCAAGCAGGTACACCTGGATTGCGCTCGGAAGGCCCAGCGCAAGCAGCAAGACTGGCAGCAGGAAGCGATCCTGCCTCAAGAGAGCAGCGGTGAGCGCGAAGGCCTCCTCGCTCCGGGCCTTGTCGGCTGAGATTGCCGTTTCTTCATTGCTGGTCATGCGCCCTGGATGAGAACCTTTTCTGGCTCTTCAAGGAAGAGGAAAAGAGCCGGTCACTTCGGAACTGGAAGCCGCCATGATGCCGGACGCTCTACGCCGACCTCAACGAAGAGCGTGTCCGGAGGGCCGCCAATCGTGCCCGACGCCAACTCGAGCTTGTAGAATGGCAGCGGATACTTCGTTGGCCCGTGCGCAACCGTCCCATCGGAATTGTAGGCACTCTCTGTGTACTGGGAGCGCCAGAGCAGCTTCCCATCTCGCTCCGAATAAATCAGCCCGGACAGGTCGTACGTGCAGGCCGTGCTCATCGCGTAGAACCCGCCAGCGTCTCGGCGCAGCAAGATCTCCAGGTCTGAAAAGAAGGTCTCATCGTGCTGCGCAAGCTGCGCAACAGGCCCAAGGTTGAGGAATCCTACCGGGCGTTTTTTGGGTCCCCAGAAACAGGCGGTCGCGAGCACGGAGCAGAGCAACGCGGCTAACAGGGCTCTCAAGCCCCGCCTTCCCAACGATGAAGCTACTGGAGCCAAGGAAGCTCACTCTCTAGGTTCTTGAGCACATCCCGCAGCCCCACGCCTTCGGGAGCTATCACTATGCCGCCGTCTATCTGGCGGGCGATCTTGCCGAAGAGCTTTTCGTGCTCATCCTCAGAGTGCTTGGTCTTGAACTTCTTGACGGAGTCGGCTCCCAGCAGGTCGAGGTCATCCTCAAGCATGTCTTTCTCGTGGGCGAGAATGACGAGCCGGTGCCCATTAATGCAGACGGAGGCGGGTTTTTTGCCGATGTAAGGGACGAAGAAGTTATCCATAGTCACCCTCTCAAGCTAAGCACCGTCCTCCGAGATTTCAACTTCTTCCGCATCCAGGGGGCGCCGCAATCGGGCTTTAGCTCCTGAGGCGATCTAATCAGTCGCTTTCGGGGCACTTAGGCTCGATCGAGCCCTGTATACACGACCTGGAAGCGGGGTGCCAAGAATGAATTCAGCGAGCTGAGCAGCTTCACACAAGCGGTCGAGGTTGATGTTGGTTTTAATCCCCATCTCGTGGCAGAGGTAGACGACGTCCTCTGTTGCCACATTTCCGGCTGCTCCCGGAGTAAACGGGCAGCCTCCCATGCCTCCGACTGATGTCTCAAATACCGACACTCCCTCCAACAGCCCGGCGTACACGTTAGCGAGCCCTAGGCCCATAGTGTCGTGTAGGTGCAGCGACACAGTGAAGCCCAAGGCACGGACCGCGGCAACGCACTCCCGCACGCTCTTGGGGCTCCCCATTCCAACGGTGTCTGCCAAGCAGACCTCGCCGATGCGCTCTCCTGCTGCCTCGCAAGCCGCCGCGAATCGCTCAACCAGGCTCGCCACGGCCGAGGCCGTAACCTTGCCCTCAAACGCGCAGCCAAAGGCGTTCGACACCATCAGGCCTGAAACGCCCTTGCCGTGCTTGCGGAACAGCGCTGCCCACTCACGCACCGCTGCGACGCTCTCGTCGATGGTCGTGTTGCTGTTTGCCTTAAGAAACGAGCTGCTGGGCGATGTGTATAGCCAGCCTCGATTGCGCAGCTTGCCCGACTGCTCGGCGCGCTCAAAGCCCTTCTGGTTGAGGTACAGCGCTGTAAACTCTACCCCCGGCGATGCCGGCAGCCGCGCCACCAGCTCCTCCGCATCGGCCATTTGGGGCACGCGGTCTGGACGCACAAACGACGTCGTCTCGATCTGCCCGACAGAGGCGCGGGCTAGCGCCTCGATCAGCTTTAGCTTCTGCTCAACTGGGTAGGCCTTCGGCAAGATCTGGAAGCCCTCTCGGGGGCCGACCTCGCGGATGGTTACCTGCTGCGGGAGACTGCTGTTGGGCATACGTTACGTGCTGGCGGCGGAACAGATGCGCCGTCTCCTTTTAGTGTAGCGCACCGGAAGGTGCAGCGTCACACCTAAAACGGTGAGAAGACGCCTAGGCGGCCGAGCAGACGGAAGATGCAGCTTCCACCCTGAAGCCTCATTCGCCAACGTAGTCGCGGATAAAGTTGCGGCAAGCGTAACCGGTTGGGTTGTCTTTGCACTCCTTCTTCTGCTCGAAGCAGTAGCGCTCTTCACCCTCCTCAGCTGCGCCGAGGCTCCGGGGGTTCCTCCGGCTCGCTGCAATGGCGCTGTCGACTGAGCTGAGGCAGCGCATGACGGCCTTTTGAACCTGTTTCTCGGTCGGAGGCTCTGGAGCCGGGGTGGGAGTGTCTACGAAGGCCGGAGCGGCGGGGGGCTCCTCAGCGTTGAGCGGCAAATGGATAGTGAAGAGGCCAGCTACTAGGAGGGCAAAAAACACGAAAAGACGAATCATACCGAACCTTTCTTGAGAGCGCCTGACACGCTGTTCCCCCATTATCGCACGGCGCCGTCTGCTAGTCACACCCCGGACCCCGGAGAGCCGGAGTAGGCGCCCCGGATGTCCTCTAGCCTTCTTTCGCCTGAGACCTGTTTTTCCAGGCAGCAATACACCACAGCAGCCCCGACAGAATCATGGCGAGGGTGGTGACTTGCAGCGCGAGTGCAAGCGCGTCAGCCTCCGAGCCGACGCTCCCGAGGCGCTGCAGCTTATCTGTCACCCAGCCGATCACAACCATTCCCGCGGCAGCGCCGAAGAGGTTTATGAGGAAGATCGTCACGCCTTGCGTCAGCGTCTCTAGGCCCCTGGGGGAGCGCTGCACAAGAACCGAGTTGAGCGGAGCCACGCCGGCGAACAGGGCGATCTCTGCCACAAAGCAGGCACCGAAGAACCACTCTGGTGAGCGCGCCAAGAACGCGGCACCGAGGCATGGAGCACCGAGCAGCGTCGTAGTGCTAATGAACACCAGCAGGCCGTGGATCTGGTTGCTCCGGCGTGCGGCAAACTTGGAGGCGAGGAACCCGCCGCCCAATGTGCCCAAGAAACCTGTCACTACCAGTATAGAGCCGAAGGTGGCGGTCACCTTATCAGTTGCCATCCCGAGCCCCTCGCCGTGGCGCACCACAAACATCGCAACGCCGTTGAGCGCGAAGGTGTTTAAGATGTAGCCGAAGATGGTGTAGCGCAGGTCAGGGCGGGCAAATACCTGTCGAGTCCCAGAGAGAAACCCAGACACTCCCTCAAAGAGTTTTCTCAAAGGGCCGCTGGCACCGAGAGCTTGGGGCGCAGCTGTACCGGCTGCTGCCACCCTTAGTTCCGGAGCCATCCTGACAAACCCTAGCGAGAGAGCGACTCCCGGCACGGCGGCCGCAAGGAACACGCTGCGCCAGCCCCACACAGCCGCCATCTCACCGCCAGCGATGTAGCCCAACGCAGAGCCCACTGGGATGGCCACAAAGAAGATCGAGAGTGCGTTGTTAAGGCGAATAGAGTCTGGAATGCGGCTCTTGAGGTACCCCGGAACGATCGAGCCGAAGCTGGCTTCACCCACGCCGACGAGCACCCGAGCAATCACGAAGGAGATGAAGCCCTGCGCCATTCCCGTCATCGCCGTGCTGAGGCTCCAGGCAAAGAGCCCAATTCCCATCAGCCAGCGGCGGTCCCGCGTTGCGCCCAGGTAACCGAAGAGCGGGGAGAACACGAAGTAGCCCAGAACAAACGCGGCCCCGAGCATCCCTGACTGGCTGTTGCTCAAAGCGAACTCCTCTTTGAGCATCGGCTCAACCGACTGCACGATGTATCGATCAAAAAAATTGAGCGTGTTGACGATCGTCAGGAATATGAGCGGGCCCCAAGGCATGCTCTGCTCTACGCTCGCAAAGTTGAGCGTCCCCGGAGCCCGAACGCCAAGCGCTCGGAGGCCTCCGACAGGATCTTTTGCTGGGCTGGCATGCGGCCTTGGACAGCCTGAATCAGGCTCTTGGCCTGATCTTTGTCTTCCTGCGATGTCGCCAGGGACACGAATGCGTCGACTGCACGCGCCGCGGCAAACTCTCCACGCTCGGCGAGCTGCTTGAGTGCGCTCTTAGCCTCGCTGAGATGTTCGCTTGAGTCCGAGAGCGCCTTGGCGAGGCCCAACGATGCGAGCTCCGCAGCGGCACGCTCAGGCGATCCGGGCTTGCCCACAGTTTCCCAAGAATTAGCGGCGAGGGCCGCCTGCACTGCTGCGTAGTCTGCCCTGCCAGCCGCAACCAGGCCGCGGTAGAGCCCAGCGATAGCCGAAAATGACGGGGTCGCCTCAAGGTCCGAGAGCATCGATAGGAGCCGGTCCTCTTGCTGCTTTGCGGCCTCGGCGCTCTTCTTGGCGCTCTCGGCAGCTTCGGCGCGCGCCTTGTCGTCAGCCGCGACACGCTGCCCCGCCTCTGCGGCTGCGAGCTTGGCACGCTGGTCGAGAACCTCTTGGTAGGCCTCATGCACTTGGCGCAGGATTCGAGTCGAGTCTGCGCTCTTCTGCTGAGCGACTTTGCTGAATTGGCTGTAAGCCACGATCCCAAATCCGATCGCCACAAGGGTCACCAGCAGGAGCCGCCAGTTGGCTGACACGAACCGGATGAACGGGTCGTTCTTGCCGGCCTCTACGATGGCCGGATCCTCGAAGATATTCTTGCGCGGACGCCCTGAGACCTCCGAGCTCTGATCATGTTGCCTAGGTAGGGTGGACACAGGCCTCTCTATCGAAAAAGCAGGTTGACGTTAAGGTTTCGTAGCAGAGCCGGGCAGCCTTGTACAGGGAAGGCTCGCGTTGGGGGGCAAAAAGCCTGGCCAGCGGCTTCGGCAGCCCTACATTTTGTACTTAAAGTCATCCGGGTCGAGCTGGCTCAAGATCTCGTTCCACTTGTCTTTGTCGATGGCCCGGAAATCCTTCGAGGAGTCGCTCTCCTGCTCCTCGGCGCGCTCCTCTTCGGACAGCTGCTCCTGAGGCTTATCCTGCTGAGACTGAGGCGGAGTCCCCTGGTTGGCGAAGGCCTGGCGAGCCTGCTCCAGAACAGACTGCGCGACAAAGATTGGGGCAGTTGCCCGCAATGCCATGGCGATTGCGTCGCTCGGCCGTGCATCCAAGACGAAAACCTTGTCTCCCTGGCCGAGAACCAGCTCTGCGAAGTAGGTGGAGTCTTTTAGCTCCGTGATGACAATGCGCTGGACTGTTATTCCGAGCTCGAGCAGCAGCTCGTAGAACAGGTCGTGCGTCAGCGGACGCGCCATTGAGACCTGCTTGATGGCGCTGGCGATCGAGGTGGCTTCCGCTATCCCGATCCAGATCGGCAGGGTGATGTCGCCCGACTCGTCCTTCAGCACGACGATCGGCGCTTGGGTCGCTGGGTCGAGCACTAGCCCTCCCACGAACATCTCTACAGCAGCTTCATTCGCCATTACACACGAGCCTCAGGCCGTCCGAATTGAAACAGGGGCAGCCGTACGAGAGCAGTAGTATGCATCCCGTAACTCAATAGTACCACGCCATTTCTTTAGGCGTCTACGCGCAACCTGGCGGGCACAGGGCCGCCCAGGCTCTAGCATGGCGAGGGCGCCCTACGCGGGCTCAGCTATAAGCGTGAAACGCTTACGGTCTGCGATGCGAACTTTCACCAACGAGCCGAGCGTGACAGCCTCGTGCGGCTGAAGAAAGTTGGCCACAAAATTCTGCGAAATCCGGCCCTGGAAGCAGTTTTCGTGCAAGCGATTGTGGTTGTCCACGAGCACCTCAGCTTCACGTCCGACCCACGAGTTGAGCTTGGCGTCGGTCAGCTTCTCTTGCAGCGCCTGAAGCTCTTGCAGGCGCTCAAGCTTCTGCTCTTGCGTCAGCGCCTCTTCCATCTCCGCAGCCGGAGTTCCCGGCCGCGGCGAGAACGCGTACGAGTAGCTGTTGTCGAACTGAACGAGCTCCATCACCTCGAGCGTCTGGCGGAAGTCCTCCTCGGTCTCGCCCGGGAACCCGACGATGATGTCAGTCGTAATAGCCATCTCCGGAACCCGGTCCTTGAGCGCCTCGATGATTGATAGGTATTTGGAGCGCCGGTAGTTGCGGTTCATTAGGCGCAGAACCCGGTCGCTTCCGGATTGAAGCGGCATGTGGATGTGCCGACATACCTTTGGGTTCGACACGACAAAGTCGATGAAGTCCTGCCGCACCTCCTGAGGGTGCGGTGACGTGAACCGGATTCGCTCTACTCCCGGAATGGCTGCGACCCGGTCGAGCAGCTTTACGAAGGTCATGCGAGGCGAGAGGTCCAGCCCATAGGAATTGACCGTCTGGCCAAGCAGCACAATCTCTTTGCTTCCGCGGTGCACCGCTATTCGCACCTCGCGCTCAATTTCTTCTAGCGATCGGCTGACCTCTGGGCCGCGCGTGGTAGGCACGATGCAGTACGTGCAGTTCTTGTTGCAGCCGCGGCTAATCGAAACAAACGCAGTAACGTGCCCAGCCTGCCCTAGCCTGGTCGGATCGTGATCTGCAAAGCCTAGCGGCAGCTCCTCCCACTCCTCTCGGTAATCAACGGCAGCCTGCGGTGGCGCCCCGTTCTTGCGGAGCTGAATGAGCGACGGCACGAGCGAGAGGTTGTGCGTGCCAAACACGAAATCGACGCCGCGAGCGTTCTTCAAAATGCGCTCGCCTTCCTGCTGGGCGACGCAGCCACACACGCCTATCATCATGTCGGGGCGCTGTGCCCGCAGCGGCTTCATCTCTCCCAGCATGCTGTACAGCTTCTGCTCGGGCTTTTCGCGCACGCTACAGGTGTTGATGAGAACCAGGTCTGCTTTCTCAGGAGCGTCAACGGGGCGGTACTCTTTCTCCAGAATCTTGTAGAGCTTCTGTGTGTCGTACTCGTTCATATGGCAGCCGAACGTGCGAATGTAGACGCCCTTCTTCTCGGCTTCCTGAGAATCGCCTCGCTGTTCGCTCGATTGCATTTCGTCGCGCATCCGCTGCATGCCCTGTGGGTGAGGCACCGCCTCCGCCCGACACTCCCTGAGCCTGTCAGCGCTGCTGTGCTGCGCCTACAGCCCGGAGTCTATAGAAACTATGCGCACCACCGGCTGTGGCGCGCTCTGATCCGCGGCGGCAACAAACTTCTCAAGCGTGAGCCTGAACGGCTTGCTTGCGCCCGGCTGGAGCGCGAGGTTTCGCACCTCGACTCGGCGCTCATTCTCAAGTTTTTGATCCTTCAAATCAAGCTGGTCGGGGGATGTAAATCCCGCAGCAATCACCACATTTCGGACAGTTGCCCCGCCCGAGTTGAAGAATTCGCCGGTAATCGTGAACTTCAGCTCACACTCGTTCGGGTTGGCACACGACTCGCCGGGAACTCGGTGTACCTCAAGCTTGCGCAGCGCCAGGTAGTGCTTCGGCGCCTCCTTCTCTTTCTCCTTCTCCTGCTCCTGCGGTGGCTCAGGCTTGCTTGACGCGTCGGGCTCCTTGCCCAGGAACGGCCCGGCATCTCGGCCCCACAGAACTTCGATCTGGTAGTTCGTCAGGCCACTCGATGGGATCGTGAGCGAGAAGGGCTCGGGCTTGCCGGCAGCGAGCATGGCAGACTGCGGCGCTAGGTCGCTCATGCGGTGGAAGGACATGCGCTGGCGGCCTGAGTCATCGAGCGCAGCGAGCATCACCACCACGTCGCCAGTCGGCCATTCGCTTTTCGGAGTGAGCCTGCCCTTGATAACCAGGTCGGCGCCATCGTGCAGCTCTTCGACAACTTCCAGCTTGAATGGCGTAGCTGACGGATCGGCACCTGAGGCGGAGTCCACAACTCGGGCCGTTCTGCCGGATGGGCTGAAACAGCCAGCCGCTGCGGCCGCCAGAGAAACGAGCAGGAACGAAACCACCGCAAATGATCGCCTGTGGGCCGACATCACTACCCCTCCTCTACTACTTCGGCAAAGTCACGCAGCTTCCAGCCGTCTCCCATGGTGAATTCCCAATGCTGCTCCTCGATGCGCAGCTTGACGATGTAGAACGGAACCTGGAAGTAGCGCACCTTAACCGTCACTGTCGCCTTACGAGCCTCATCGGTGTACTGCACATCGTCGAGCTTCGTCTCGACCACCCGCTCTTCCTCGTTGCGGCTTCGAATCTGCTTGCTAATCGACGGCCAGCTCTCTGGCATAACTACCGTCGCGGCCAAACTCTTGTTGCCCAGAACCATGGCATCAGCAAACTTTCGAGCCTCAGGCTCGAGCAGCGCCTTTCGATCTCCCTCAGTCGCGCCGGTCTCCTTGAAGGCCTGTACGAACGGGATGAGCACACAGCCCTGAAGAGACAACGCGGCGACTGTCGCCAATGCAGCACGTGAGAACCAACGCATACTCTACTCTTCAACCTCTCGCTCAGCCACTTCCGAGGGCACGTGGGCATCTTCATTCGCTTTCGGAGGCTGATCCTGCGCGGGCTGCTCCGGCTCCGAAGCAAACAGGCTGCCTAAGAACTTCTTGATCTTGCTCTTGTCCGTGTCAGCCAGCGCGCTGCCACCCTTGCGAGAGGGAATACTGGAGGCGTGCACGACTCCGCTCTCGTGCGGCGCCAGCTTCTCGCCACGCAGCTCCTCGATGAGCTTCTGGGCCGCCTGCTTCTCCTCCTCGGTGTGCCGAACCAGGCGGCGCTGCAGGTCCGTGCCCGCAACGAAGATGCTGGCCGTACCGAAGAAGCATACGAGAGAGAGGAACCCGATCTTCTGTAACCCTTGCATGCGCTCAAGATTAACCCGGAACCTTTTGGCGGGATACCCTTTTTTGGGGCGCGGCGGCGCGCCGCAGCCAGGCCTCCGAGGGCCGGTCACGCACCGGAGGAAATACTACAGAAACAGCCGACGCCTGCCGTCTCGATTGGACCTAGCCCGCACAAACGAGCTTGGCAGACGCCACTAATACGCGTTGCGATTGCGGAAGCCCCTAAAGAGGGTCAAGAAGAGGATTTTGACGTCGAGAAGCAGCGACCAGTTCTCAATGTAGTAGAGGTCGTACTCGATGCGCTTGTCGATTGAGGTGTCTCCACGCCACCCATGGACCTGGGCCCATCCCGTCATGCCAGCCGGAACCTTGTGGCGCAGCATGTAGCGCGGAATGTGGCGCCTGAACTCCCGGATGTACACCGGGCGCTCTGGCCGCGGGCCCACGATCGACATGTCTCCCCTTAGCACGTTGAAGAGCTGCGGGAGCTCGTCGAGGCTAGTGGAGCGAAGCAGCCGCCCGAGCGGCGTAATGCGGTCGTCTCCTGGCTTGGTCCAGCCTGGGCCTTGAGCCTCTGCGTCGGTGTACATGGTGCGGAACTTGATGATCCGGAATGGGGTGCCGTCAAAGCTCACGCGCTCCTGCTTGAAGAGCACCGGCCCGCGCGAGGTAAGCTTAATGAGCGCTGTGATAGCCAGCATTAGGGGCGAGAAGAGCAGGAGCAGCACCGAGCTGACCGCCAGGTCGAGCACACGCTTCGTGAAGAGGTTGATGCCGTCAAGCGGGCACTCTTGCAGGCTGATTACCGGAAGCCCCTCGAACTCCTCAATCGCTCCGCCGATGCTCGCGAACTGGTAAATGTCCGGGATGATCTTGATGTCGACCAGGGAGTCCTTGAGCTGCTCCATAATGTCGGGGAGCAGCTGTTGGTCTTCAAGCGGCAGGGCTACAACTATCTGGTCGATGTCTGTGCGGCCCAAGAACAGCCCGATGTCGTCGTACTTGCCCACTATCGGAACGCCGCCCGGACCGCGCCGCTCGTCACTGTCCTTTGAGAGGCAGCCCATGAGCTGGATTCCAAGCTCTTGGTGCAGCCGCACTCGGCTCACCACATCTGCCGCGACTTTGCCGGCGCCCACTACGAGCATGTAGCGCAGGTTGTACCCCTTTCGGCGCAGCTCGCGCAGGAGGAACCGGAGCGCCGTGCGCTGCAGAACCGTGAGCATCGTCGCGATGCCCCAAAAGTACACAAACACGAGACGCGAGTACTGAACGCTCTTCTCACGGAAGAGATAGGTGATTGCGATGAGCAGCAGGATTCCGAGAGCGTTGGCGTTAATCAAAACCCACAGCTCTCGTGTTCGGCGCACACCGCGCATCGGCCGGTACAGCCCCATGCGACGGAACACGAAGGCCCAGATGATCCAGATGAAGATCAGCATCGAGACGTAGTGGATGAGCTCTGGAACTCCCTTCTCGACCGGCACGAGCGCTGTCTCGAAGCGCAGCCAGTACGCCACGAGCCACGCAACTGACACGACCACCAGGTCGGTGGCCATGAACATGTACTCAAAGAGTTGGCGCTTCTGCTTTAACATTCAACCCTCCGCGGCGGCACCTCAGCAGAATCCTGGTTCTGTGGATCCTGTGCGCTGGTCCTGGCGAGCACGCCCGCCTGCGCAGCGAAGCGCTCCCACGCCGCAAAGAAATTTCGGTAACTAAACTGCCGAGCCCGCTCAATGAGCTGCTCCGCTGAAAAAGACGCTCGCGCTGCCTGGTAGGCACGCACAGCCTCAACGAGGGCGCCCGGATCGCCGTGCGACTTCTTCTGGATGAATACACCGCACTCGTTTGAGAGGACAAGGTCGGAGTGCCTAACTGGCCGAGTTTCCCCGGCAGATTCGCGGATTCCGCCTGAATCGACTGCGATAACCGGCCTTCCTGAGGCCATGCACTCAACGGGCACAATTCCGAAGTCTTCGATCCCGGGGAACACCAAGGCCTCACAGCGGCGGTAACATTCCCACAGCATCGCCTCGCTCACCCGGCCAAGAAACCTGACATTACCCGGAGCCAGCGCCTTGAGCCGCGCTTCCTCTGGCCCTGCGCCAGCAACCCACAGCGGCAGCCCCAAGGCTCGGAACGCCTCAACCGCCACGTCGATCCTCTTGTACGGCACCAGCGCACCGGCACACAGGAAGAAAGGCTCGTGAGCCTTTGCAAAAACAGCCTGCTCTTCGCTTGTGAGCGTGCGGGACACTTCCTCCGCCATTCGCACCGGCGGAGCGATGACATCAGCCTCTCGTCCGTAGAAGCGCCTGACACGAGCTGCGACGAAATTGCTGATGGCGACGAACCGCGTGACTCGGCGCGCACCCCGACGATCCCAAAGCCGCAAGAGCTGGAGCAGCGGCTGGGCAAGGATGTAGGCGGCGCCTGGGAGGTACGCGTGCGCCTGGTCCCAGATGTAGCGCATCGGCGTGAAGCAGTAGCAGATGTGCGGCACCCCTTTCGGCACGCGAACATTCTTCGCCGCTGCGTGGCTGAGCGACACGACGAGGTCGTACCCGCGCAGGTCAAGCGACGCCGCGGCCAAGGGATAGAGCGGAAGGCATGCACGGTACAGCCGCTTAATGCCCGGGAGCTTGTTGAGAAACGACGCCTTCTTTACCCGGCTGTCGATCAACTCGGAGGTGCTGCCCGGCACGTGCACGAGCGTGAAGACGTCCGCTGAGGAGTACAGCATGAGGAAAGCCTCAAGGCAGCGCTCGCCTCCGCGCATGCCGGTGAGCCAGTCATGAACTAGGGCTACCCTCACACGCCTCTCCTCTTCGACAGCACCTCGGCATACACTGCCTTTACTCGCTCGGCCACTCGCGCGGGCGAGTACAGCTCAAGGTGTGCCCGAATCGGCGCTCGTCCGTGCTCCGCGCTGCTTCGCAAGCCACGCGAGAGCGCTTCGCTGAGGGCCTCGACACTCATTGAGTCGGCGACAACGTCTCGCTCGGTGACAAGCTCTTTGATCGCGCCGACGGGCCGGCACACCACGGGAGTTCCAACAGCTTGTGCCTCAAGCGCGGGTAGGCAGAAGCCCTCAAGACGAGACGGCACGACGAGGGCAGAGGCCCTCGCGTACAAGGCCGCCAGGCTTTCCTCTGAGACTGGCCCGAGAACGACAACGTCACCAACCTCGGCGACGCGGCGCGACAGGCTTTGCGACTGCTCAATCAGCTCGGTACCGTAGCCCGCCAAAACAAGCTTAGGGCAAACCGCCGCTGCGCCGCGCCACGCCCCACTTTCCTTGAAGCGCGCGTACGCATCGAGCAAGTCGCCTAGGGCCTTGTGCGGCTTAAGGTTCGAGAAGAGCGCGAGAAAGAAAGAGCTGATTCCTGCGAGAGCAACAGGCAGCTCCAGCGTTGAGCTGGCCCTGCGGAGGAAGGGCGCGATGGCGTTCGGGACGTGCTGCACCTTGCCGCTAGAGGCTCCCGTTAGTGCCTCAACTGCCAATCGCGTCGAGTTGCTGACCGCAAGCACGGCGTCTGCGCGAGAGACCGCTGAGCGAATTAGGGCCCTGGCCACAATTGGGTAGAAAAATTTCTCTGGCTCTTCGATGTGGATCAGGTCGTGCACCGTGACTACCGATGGAACACGCACTCCGTACGGAAGCACGTAGTGCGGGGTGTGAAAGAGATCGTAGCTCGTCCAATCGATGCGCCGGCCTAGGAAGAGCAGCTCGTCCAGGGAGTAGCACGGGCTAGGATCAGTGACGAGTTTTACTCCCTGCGGAAGGAGGAATCGGCCTTCAGCGCCGGGCTTGACCAGGGCCGTCAGCTCAAGGCCTCCGACTTCAGCAAGGCCCCGTAGCAGGTTTTCGACGTACACGCCGATGCCGCCGTCTCCCAGCTTGCGAGCGTCGACTAGAATTCTCGCGTTGCGCTGCGGGTCGAGGGCAGCCTGCGCTAGTTGGCTACTTTGCGCGTCCACGGTGCACTGCCCTCGTCTTCAGGCGCCGCAAAGATGCGTCGAACCACGTAGATCTTCTTGCTCTGCGACTCGTAGTAGGTTCTCGCAAGCACCTCGGCAAGCAGGCCGAAGACGATGAACTGAAGCCCGATAATGACGAGCATGACGCCCAACGAGAGCAGCGGCCTGTTGCCCATCGGAACATCCTGGAAGAGGCGCTGGAAGGTCAGCATCGCGAGCAGCCCGGTGCCGAGCACGCTCGAAACAGCCCCAACAACTCCGAACAGGTGAATCGGCCGCTTGGAGTAGCCGAGCAGGAACTTAACGGTTATCAAGTCGAGGATGACACGGATCGTGCGAGAGATGCCGTACTTTGACTTTCCGAACCGCCGCTCGCGGTGGTTAACAGGAACCTCTACGATACGAGCGCCCATCTCGTTGGCTAGGGCCGGAATGAAGCGGTGCATCTCTCCGTACAGACGGAGGCCGCGCGCGATATCGCCGGTCATGACTTTGAGCGTGCAGCCGTAGTCATGCAGCCGTACATCGGTGGCAGCCGAGATGAGGCGGTTAGCAAGCATGCTTGGCAGTCGCCTGCTGACAAACTTGTCACGACGGTGCTTGCGCCAACCGGCCACGAGGTCGTAGCCCTCCTCAAGCTTGGCAACCATCTGGGGAATCTCAGCCGGATCGTTCTGCAGGTCGCCGTCGAGCGCCACCACGATGCCGTACTTTGTGTGATCGAAGCCGGCCGCCATGGCAGCCGTCTGGCCGAAGTTGCGGCGGAGCTGTATGAGCCGGAGGTGCGGGTCGTTGCCGCCCACCTCAAGCAGCCGGGCAACTGTGGCGTCGCGCGAGCCGTCGTCTACGTAAATTATCTCGTAGGGCCGCTTCATGGCGCTGAGCACGCCCGTGACCTCGCGAAACCCCTCGGCTACGTTGTCTTCCTCGTTGAAGACCGGAATGACGACTGATATGCCCTGCATACCCCCTCACCTCTAAAAGTACAGCGTCGGGAGTGTATCACAGCGGAATCACTAAACACAGCTTTGGGGAATTTTCATCTGACATCCCGAAAGTACCCTAAGGCATTGATCTGCCGATATAAAAATCGGCTCATCGACGGAAGTAGTGGGTGCTTTCTGTCACATTGGGAGGCGAACGTGCACCTGCTCGTGAACGTGAACGTACCCGAAAAAATGACCTCACGCTCGCTCACTAGAGCTTAGAAAAAAAGCCTAGTACTTACGGTTTTGCCAACCTCGTGTTCGTAAGGGGACGATGTAGGCACATGAATTCACAGATCAAGAATAGCACCGGACTCTCGCTCGGGTACGTTCACGTTTACGCGCACGAGCACGTTTACGTGGAAACCGCCTTTTCAGGGGTAAAACCAGCGACTCGGAGCCTTACACTAACCCTAACTACCCACTAAAGCCGTCGAAGACCCAAAAAATCGAAGTTAAGTCGTTTAGGGGGAGAGCCTCCGCATAACCTTAGGCAGAGGGCTTAAGCGATACTGAGGCGGCCCTGAGGGCCGTAAAAGGACGTATGCTGCACTTCGCACAATGGCTATCAACCTCCTTCGGAACGGGAGATCTCGCGCACGATGGCGCCCTAGCCGTCGCTGCCGTGGGGATCCTCGTGTGCTCGCTCTGGCTCCTGAGACGGCTCTCTCTCGGCGTGAACCTAGAAAAGCTGACCGGCAACGATTCGTCCGGCATGCATGACGTCTTGGATGTGGTCCAAACCGAGCTTCGAACTGCGTCGAGGTCTTTCGCATACGAAGTGGAGCGGTGCCGCTTTAGCCTCCTCCGTCTGCGATACAGCTCGCCACGTGTTCGCGAACAGCGTGCCGACGACCTCGCTGTTAAATAACGACAGGCTTTCCTAGCGCCCTACGAATCACGGCTATCTGCCCCGAGTGCATCAGCTCGTGTCCTGCGATCGAGGCGAACACTGAGCCAACGTGCGGAGCGTATGCTCTCATGAACTCTGGTGCGGGCGCTGAGAGCGCCTCGGCAGAGAGCGAATCGAGAAGCTGAAGGGTCTTGAGGCGCTGGTCTCTCATGAGTGCCTCGTACTCGGCCTTGGAGTACGTGCGCGGCATAGTTCCCGCCGTGGCGTCTTTCGGGTGTGCTGCCTCAAAGCCCTCCGGCAGCTCGATGCCAGAGCCAGCGCGAACCCCGTCTGCCATTTTGCACTCTGAGACGATCAGGTGCCCGAGCTGCCACGCCGCGTTGTGGGCTCCAGCGACGGGCTGCACGAGCAGCTCGTCGTCCCGCAGGTCGCGCAGGTAGCTAGACATGACGAAGCGTGCCGTTCCAAGCACCTCCTTGATGACCTCATGCGCAATCATGCACTCTATCTCCCCAGTTCAGTGCGCTGCTACTCAATGATCCGGCTGCGCAGCTCTGGCGGAAGCAGCGCACACTCTTCGACTTTGCCAAAAATCTTTAGCCTATTGCGCGAGACAATGCCGTACACTGCGTCGCGCAAAAAGCGCGGCACGATCCGAAACGCCGCCATCCACCGCCACGGCCAAGTCAGCTTGGACGCAACGAACAGCATCGCGCTGCTGCGCAGCATGGCACGCCCCTCACAAAACACCACCACCGTCTCAGCGTCGATTCCCGTCAGCCCTGCCTCCGACAGCAGCTCTCTGGCCTTGGCTGAGTGGTTAGAGACGAAGCACAGCGACCCAGAGCGATCTCGGCGCAGCGCGAACACCACGAAGCGGTTGCAAAAGCCGCACGTGCCGTCAAAGATCACGTATGGAGCCTGCTCTTGGCTGGTCACGAGCGCTACCTCTTATTGTTGGCGGCGAGCGAGGCGAAGAGCGCCTCGTACTTCAGCACGACAGCATCCCACGAGTACGTGCCAAGCGCACGGTCTTTCGCGCGCCGGCCCAGCTCCTCTGCTTGGCTGCGGTCACGCAGCAGCTCCCCCATGAGCGCCGAGAGGGCGACGAAATCGTTCTTTGGGAAGCTGCGGGCAGCTTCGCCGATCACCTCCAGGTTCTCCGGCGTGCCGTTCGCGATAACGCAGTTTCCGTAGCTCATCGACTCAATCAGCGCCGGGTGCGTGCCGCCCACCTCAGTGGCCTGCACGTACAGCCGGCAGTTGGCCTGAAGCTCCTCGTACGCCGCGCCGAACTGGAAGCCGGTGAAGACGACCCTGTCGCAGGCCGTGGCCTTGAGGCGCTGCTTGTACTCGGTCGCGTACGGGGCATCTCCCACAATCACTAGCGGCGGCGCAGACGAGTCGGCAGCAGCCAAGGCGTTGTAGGCCTCGATCACCCCCAGGGCGTTGTTCTCAGGCTCAAGCCGGCTGACGTAGAGGATGTACTCTCTGGGCTGAAGCCCAAAGCTCTTGAGCACCTCCCCGGGAGGCCTCGGCTGGGGATGAACACCGTACGGGATGACCTCACTCTCACACCCGTACTCGTCGCGGTAGTAGTCTGCTATCACCTCCGCGTCAGACACGACGCGCGTCGCGAGCCATACAGAGCAGCGCTCGCCGAGGCGGTACCAGAGCTTGCCGAGCGAGTTCCACTTTGCTCGGTTGCGCTCAATGCCGTCGACGTTGATCAGGAGCGGCGCGCGCTTCAGCTTGAGAATCCAGGCAAAGGGGCTGTTGGCAGCGTTGCACACCAGCATCGCGTCGCAGCGCCGAAACAGAACGTCCAGAAATGACGTGAAGGCGTGCAGCGGCGTCTCAAGGTACTTATGAAAAATGGTCGGGGTGTCGCGCCGCTCAACCCCTCGGTAGCTGTCGCGCTTGCCCCAGCGCGAGAAGAATCCGCAGCGGCCGTAGACCGTGACGTGGTGCCCCCGCTGCACAAGGCGGGTGGACAGCTGCTCTGCAAAGGTCTCGAACCCACCGTAGCGAGCCGGCACGCCCCGCGTGCCGAGCAGGACGATGCGAAGCGGCTTGGAAGATTGCTGTGGTGCGCTCATGCGAAACGGAAAGTCGAGCCGCCCTTAGAGTCAAGGATCTCCACGCCACGCAGAGCCGCCTCTTTGCGAATCTCATCGCTGCGGGCAAAGTTCTTCGAGGCTCGCGCCTCAGCACGCTCTCGCAGCAGCCCCGCGATATCGGCTCGTGAGAGCGGCGCTGCCTCGAGGATCTTCGCTATGAGGCGCAGGCCCTGGTCCTCAACTGTCTCCAGCGAGTCAAAGAATAGCCCGAGCACCTGTCCTAGCTCTTGGACCAGCTTCGCCATGCCCGCAACCTGTTCGGGCGTAACTTTCCCAGAGTCGAGCTGCTGCGCGACGCTGGAGCGCGCTTTATCAAGCCCGACCAGCGCCTCTGGCGAGTTGAAGTCGTTGTCCATGGCAGCCTCAAACGCCTCAATCAGCGCCAGGGCTTCAGGCGATGCCGTGTCCGGCTTTGTGGAATCCATCGAAGGAAACCTCGCAAAGAGCCGGTGGAAATCGAGCAGCGCGTTCAGGTTGTCCCGAAACAGCTTGTTGCCCAGATCGATCGCAGAGCGGTAGTGGTGGCGCGCAACGACGAAGCGAAACGGCGCGCTTCCGTAATCTGTAAGCCCTTCCACGAGAGTTGTAAAGTTGTTGAGCGACTTGGACATCTTCTGCCCTTCGATGTTGAGCAGTCCGCCGTGCATCCAGACGTTTGCGAAGCCATCGCCTGAGTAGGCCTCTGACTGGGCTATCTCGTTTTCGTGGTGCGGAAACTTGAGGTCAAGGCCGCCGCCGTGGATATCGATGCGGTCGCCCAGCGTCTCGTGGATCATGGCAGAGCACTCAATGTGCCAGCCCGGGCGGCCAACGCCCCACGGAGAGGGCTGAGAGAGAGACGTGCTCTCGTCGCGCTTCCACAACGCGAAGTCGAGGGGCGAGCGCTTCTCTTTGTCGAGCTCCTTGCGCACGCTCTCGTACAGCATTGAGGTGTTCTGGTTCGAGAGCTTTCCGTAGTCAGCTTTCTTTGAGACGTCGAAGTACACGTTACCCTCTGGCGTGACGTAGGCGAACCCCTTGTCGATGAGCGCCTGAATGAAGGCCACGATCTGCGGGACGAACTCTGTAACTCGCGTGAGCCTCTCTACCGGCAGGGCATGCAGCTGCGCCATGCATGCGTAGAACTCATCGGTGTACCCACGGGTCATCTTCAGTGGGTCCTGTCCGGTCGTAAGCACCTTGGCGATGATCTTGTCGTCGATGTCAGTGACGTTCTGGACGAAGTTGACAGAGAGGCGCCGGTACGCGAGGTAACGCCGCACCATGTCGAAGCGGGTGCTGTTCAGGCCGTGACCCAGGTGGCTCTGGTCCTGAGGGGTCAGCCCACACACGTACATCTTCACTTCTGGGCTGGTCGGAGACGAATCGAGCGGGCTAAACGTCTCTTTGGCGCCAGTGAGGGTGTTGTATATCGATAGCCGCCTTGGGCTGCTGCGGTACTCGTGAGCGCTTTGTAACGTCATGGCCATTCTCTCGGCTGGGATCCTGTCTCGAAGACAGGCGGACAATACCAGGAAAGCCCCTTTTTTCCCAACCTAAGACCGACGGTTCACGCTCTTTCCAGCGGCTTTCCGGCAGTCTTAACCTGGCACGGCTGGGCAGTCGTGCTCGAAATCGAGAGGTACTGAGCCGTTGCTTGCGCGAGCTGCGTCGAGAGCTTCCTGATGCGGGCGGTTCTCTAGGAGCCGACTCCTGCTTCAGGCAGGGCTTGGACATTGCGCATCAGCCGTCGCGGGATGGTGATTTCGTCTCCAACTCGCAGAGGCGCGGTGAGTGCCCGTTGGCTAGCCTTCGCGAGCGCCGCCGCGTTCTTTGCGTCTTCAGTGTACCACTCTGCCAGCAGCTTCAGGGTCTCTCCGCGAAACGTGACTCTGTGGCGATAGTCGCCATTTGGCAGGCGCTGAAGCCGCGCTTCTTGAGCCTCCTGCGGCGCCTTGAGGCGCCCTCGCAACTCTTGGTGGCCTAGAGGCGCCTGCGCGATCCGAGGCGGCTCGTTGGCCGTCACGGGCGCAGCCGGGACACGCTCAGCTCTCTGCGGCGAAATGGCGCTGGCCTGCTTGCCCACCGTCTGTCCGGCTTGCGCCATCTGCGCATCCAAGCTTGCTCGATCTTCAGAGTCGATCGGCTCAGGCCCAACTAACCCCCAGTCAGAACTCCAACGCGAGAACACGTAGCGCTTGTTCTCGCTCGGGTAGAACAGAGAGAGCCTCGACGCGCGGTAGAGCTTCCGTTCAAGGCTAATCGCCGTAGGCTCTCCGTGACGCTCCACAAAGTCCGAAAGCTCTGGACTGCTCGCTCTCTGCTCCTTCAGAAACGCGTCTGCAGGAAGGTAGTCGTTGCCGTCGGCAAGCAGGACCGGACCCCGACCGTCGAGCCTGAGTGAGAGCTGCGAGACGGTGGCTGGGCCCGGGCCGCAGGCAGCAGCCCAGAGGGCTGAGAAAATGATACAGGTGGCTGCAAAGCGGTTGCGCATGTGGATCCCGAATGCTGTTTGAGCGTTTCCTGTTTGTAGCACGCCAGCTCTGGCATGCAGAAGCGGAATTTTAGCCTCGGAGAAACGGTCCCACCCTTGAGAACGAACCCTCACGCCTGGTTAGTGCCTGCCCCATCGAGCTGTTCGAGCTGCTCAGCGAAGCCTCGCTCAACCTCCTCGACCTTGCGCACCGCAGCTTCCCAAGCAGATAGCCGCTGCTCAAGCTCCTTCTGCGCCCTGGCAAGCTCCTGTGAGGCCGTCTTTATTGTTTGAGTGTCCCCGGAGGCGGATGCCGCTGCGAGCGCGCCTTGGGAGGCCGCAACCTCCTTCTCTAGGGTTGCAACTGTCCGCTCGATGGCAGACAGCTCCTCCTTGAGGGGCGAAAGCTGCCTAGACCGCTCCTGGAGCACCTCAGCCTTTTCGCGCTTCTGAGAGCGGCCCTTCGCCGCCGATGGCTTAGATTTTTTCTTGCCCGCTGGGATCAAGTCCGCTTCCTCTTCCCATCCGATGCTGTCCAGGAACTCGTCGTACGTGCCCTCGAATACGAAGGGGCGCTCTCCCTGAAAGACAATGAGGCGACTCGCCGTTCGGCGCAGAATATCTTCGTTGTGCGTAACGATCACAGCCGCGCCCTCGAAGTCCTCAAGAGCATCGGTGAGTGCCATCACTGACTCAACGTCCAGGTGGTTCGTTGGCTCGTCGAGCAGCAACACGTTGCTCGGGGTGGCAAGGATCTTTCCGAGCAGCACGCGGCTGCGCTCGCCTCCAGACAGCACCGAGATCTTTTTGAGCGCGTCGTCCCCCTCAAACATCATGCAGCCGCAGATGGCGCGCACAGCCGTCCGCCCGAGCTTCTCGTTGACTTGCTGCACCTCCGCCTCGACGGTGTTCGAGGCATTGAGCCGGCTTGTGTTGGTCTGGGCGAAGAATGACAGGCTCGTGTTTGGGCTGAGCGCAATCTCGCCCCCTTTAGGCTGGAGCTCTCCAGCGAGCAGCTTCAGGAGCGTCGACTTGCCTCGGCCGTTCTTGCCTATGACAGCGACACGGTCGTCTTTCTTGAGCGAGAAGCTGAGCCCATTCACGAGCGGCCGCTCCATGCCATCGAAGCCAAACGAAAGATCCCGAACCTCGATCGGGAATCTGCCCGGAAATTCCTTGTGCACGAACGAGAAGTCGAGCGTGGCGTCACTCGAGAGCTCTTCCATTCGGCCCATCTTGGCCAGGGCCTTCACGCGGGACTGAACCAGGGTGGCTTTGCTCGCCTTGGCCTTGAAGCGATTGATGAAGGACTCCATGCGCTTGATCTCTTTCTCGCGGTTGACGCGAGTGCGCTCGTAGAGAGCCTCATCTTCAGCGATGCGCTCGAAGAGCTTCATGGAGTCGCCCTCAAGCTTTCGGAATCCGCTTCGGTACAGCAGCGCAGAGTGCGTGCTGACGGCATCACAGAAGGCTCGGTCATGCGAGATGACGATCATCTCGCCAGGCCACTCCTGGAGGTATCGCTCAAGCCAGCGCAGCGACACGATGTCGAGGTAGTTGGTCGGCTCGTCGAGCAGCAGCATGTTTGGCTCATCGAGAATGAGCTTGGCTAAGTTGATCCGGATCTGAAAGCCTCCTGAGAGCGCGGTCGGAGAGAGCGCCAGCTCGGCTTCTGAGAACCCCAGTCCACCCAGGACGATCTCTGCCTTGTACTGCTCGGCGACCGGATCTCCGCGAAGCGCCAAGCAAGCCTCTTCGAGCACCGTGGGGGCTGAGAACGAGAGGTGCTGCTTCAGGTAGCCGATGCGGTAGCCTTTGGGGACGCTGACGTCGCCGTCATCGGCGCTCTCCTCATCGGCGATGATCTTTAACAGCGTCGACTTGCCCGACCCGTTTCTTCCAAAGAGCGCCACACGCTCACCAGGCGCCACCGTGAGCGATGCCTGCGAGAATAAGACCCTGTCACCGAACTGTTTTTCGAGGTTGCTGACTTGAAGCACGACTACCTTCACTAAGAGAGTTTCGGAGGCAGCATAGCCTAAAAGCCTCCCTATTTCGAATCGCCGCAGCCACCGGGCGTCCTAAGCCCGATAGGACCAGCCCCCTTGGCAATAACGCGCGGTCTCGTCGGCAGCAAATTTAGGGCTTGAAGGGGTCGCGTTACGCCTTCGGCCGGACGGCAAGTGGCTTGGCATCCCCGGACTGTAGCTGCCCAGGCTTCGAGCTAGGCTCGACCGCGAAGCGACGGAGCGCACTTTCTTGGATCACCTTTGACACATAGAACTTGGCACTCATAGACTACTGACTGTGAAATTCTCTCCTATGCGATTTCTAGCCGCGGTGGTGACAGTCGTAGGCGCATTCGTGTTGTTGCGCCAAAGCATGCTACGAGCACTCGAGCCTGTGGAGTCGACCTCGGGCTACGAGCTGACGAGCCTTGCCCAAGGAATGAACATTCTCCTCGTCGTGCTTGACACCACGCCAGGCAAAAGCCTCGATCTTCTCGACCCGAAGAGCGCGCCACTGCTCTCGAAGTATGCGAGAGAGGGCGTTGTCTTCTCGAAAGCATATGCCGCGGCGCCCTGGACCAGGCCTTCGATTGCATCAATCCTCACCGGGTACCACCCAAAAGTGCATGGAGTTCGCGAGTTCACGGCGTGGTACAATCCAGGAATCGTTACCCTTGGGCAGATGCTGCGGCTGCACGGCTACGACACGGCTGGCTTCGTGAGCCACTGGATCCTCTCTCAAGAAACGACCTTCAAGCGTGGGTTCGACAGCTACCAGTTAATGAACCCAGACGCAGATCCCCATACTGTCGTTTCTTCCCCAGCCGTGGCAGATGCCGCAATCGAATTTCTTCTTGGCCAGGCTGAGGGCGCAAGAAGTGAGCATTTCTTCCTGTTCGCGCACTTCTTCGATCCCCACTTCACCTACATCCATCACCCCGAGTACGACAAGTCTTCATGGTACAAGGGGAAGGTGCACCAGATGTTTTCGTACCAAGAGATTAGCCAGAGCTACGAAAGCTTCTCTGCCCCTGACTTCTCATTCCTGCGCGACCGTCACCTAGAAGAGGTGTCTTTCACCGAGCAGCATGTCGATCGACTCTTTAAGGCGCTTGAGGCCTCTCCGTTTGCGGACAACACCATCGTCATCGTGGCAGCCGATCATGGCGAGGAGTTTCACGAGCACGGAGGCCTGTGGCACGGACACTCTATGTACGACGAGGTCATCCGTGTGCCGCTCATGGTATGGGCTCCCTCAAAACTGAAGCCTCAAGTCATAGACCGCTGGGTCTCCCTCATGGACATCGTGCCCACCTTAGTCGACGTTCGAAATCTGGCGAGCGAAGAAAGGTTCTTCGGGCAGTCTCTCTTCAAAGCGCCAGCTCCGGAAGGTCGCTGGATCTACTCGGAGGTCGGCGACAATTCGCAGGATCCACAACGCTCTATAGACGCCGTGCTGCGTGAGCCGCTCAAACTCGTCGTCAACCACAGAGAGAAAACATCGGGGCTCTTCGATCTACGAGCTGACCCCGGGGAGAGTAACAATCTAATAGCTAACGACGCTCTCTCCTCGCCTTTTAAGGAGGAACTTGCCTCCTCGACCAAGGAGCTGGAACGTTTCATAGGGCTGCAGCCTGCCCCCAAGGCGCCGTTAACGAACGTGCAAGTCAAAGAGTTGCGTTCGCTAGGATACCTGAGCGAGACGAAGCCTCTCGCCATACCCAGTCCAAGCCAAGAGAAGGGTCCGTGATTGTACTTCCGTAGAGCCCTCGTTGTCTGCTATTAAGCTTCCGCAAGTGACGGGGGATCACGACCCGCTCTTAAGGATGCAACCATGACAACAACACCGGTCTCGTTCAGCAGCATGTTCTCATCAGGAGTGAATAACTTCAGGTCGGCGATTGATTACTTTAAGCCGCGCATCTCAAGCTGCCTGATGCTCGTTGTGCCCTTCAATGTGGTGATCTCTGGCGTGATGCTGGTCCTCCTGGGAGGGTTCGCTATGGCAGGGGCAGGACTAGCCTCAACCGCCTCAACCGAGGAGGAGGCTGTCGGCGCTGTTTTGGGCAGCATGGCCATCGGTTTAGTGCTCTCTGTCATCCTGCTCACTCCGATTTCAGCATACTACGGCTTCTGCTTCAGCCGATTTGTGTGCAAGGCGAGCAGGAATACTACCGACTCTTTCTCTTTTGGCTCGCTCTGGAGGTACGACTCAACCTTCTGGGGCTACCTTGGGCTGCTATTTCTGCAGATGTTGGCCGTCGGCCTCGCGATGATTGCCGTGATGGTCCTCTCGATGGTGCTCTTTTTTCTCCTGGGTCTTCCGCTGATCTTGGCGTACCCGGTTCTGATCTGCTTTGTGGCATGCTCGTCTTTGAGCTACTTTGACGCTCCGGAATCCGGGCCGATGGCTGCGCTTTCTCGGGGATGGAGCCTCATGTCGAAAGACTGGCGCCGTTGGGCTGCAATGTCGCTTCTGCTGCTCGGAGTAGGAGTCGCGACGCTGCTGGTAAACCTCCTGCTCTCCTTTACTCTCGGGTGGATCCCCGTCGTTGGCGGACTGGCGGTCATGATCGCCGCGTTCCTCATTAGCTGCTACGCCCTGCTCGCTATCGCCCTCTGCTACCGCGACAGCTGCGCGAGCGTCAGCTAGTAAGCTGCCGCAACGTCTCGACTGTGTCTGCTTCGCTGGCGGGCTTGTCTTTTCGCCAGCGCAGGATACGCGGGAATCGCACAGCGACTCCCGACTTGTGTCGCCGAGAAGCCTGAATGCCCTCAAACCCGATCTCAAAGACAAGCTGTGGCTCCACGGGGCGGACCGGGCCGAAGCGCTCTTTTGTGTGGGCTTTCACAAACGCGTCTACCTCCCGAATCTCGCTGTCGGTTAGCCCTGAATAGGCTTTAGCGAATGGCACGAGCTCTCCGTCCTTCCACACGGCGAAGGTGTAGTCGGTGAAGAGTCCTGCTCGACGCCCATGGCCTCGCTGCGCGTAGACGAGCACCCCGTCAACGCTATAGGGGTTGGCCTTCCACTTCCACCAAGAGCCTCGCTTGCGCCCTCCAATGTAGAGGGAATCGCGCGACTTGAGCATGAACCCTTCCGCCCCGTTCTCGCGCGCTCCCTCCCTCATTCGGTCGAGTTGCTGCCATTGACAGAACTCTACTTCCGGGGAGAGCCTGAGGTCGCGCTTCGAGATGCCGGCCTTCTCAAGGATGGCAGCGAGCTTCTGTCGCCTAACACCGAGCGGAACGTTTCGCAGGTCTTCCGAGTTAAGCTCCAGCAGGTCGTACGCAATAAAGCCAACGGGAATCTGCTTGAGCAGGGTGATCGAAATCCTCTTGCGGTTGAGTCGCTGCTGTAGCCTGGAGAAGGCTGCTGGCTCATCTCCATCGAGCGCAACTATCTCACCGTCCAGCACGCAGCCCTCCGGAAGCTTCTGGGAAAGCAGCTCCAGCTCAGGGAAGCTCTCCGTGACTAGCTCCTCTCCGCGCGACCACACCGCCACTCGCCCTCCCCTGCGGACAATCTGGGCCCGAATTCCATCCCACTTCCACTCTGCGATCCACTCCTCGGGCTCTCCGAGTTGTTGCGGCTCAGCTTCAAGCGGGTGCGCGAGGCAGAAAGGGTACGGAGCCATGTTCTCGCTCCCCGAGCCCTGTTCAGCAAGCGCTGGTAGTGAGATCTCACGGACATCGCGAAGTGACAGGAGCCGCTGCGACACCTGCGCCTCGTCGGCCCCAGCAGCGGCGGCTAACGCCTTCACCACCAGCCCGCGAGAAACTCCGATGCGCAGCCCTCCAGTCAGGAGCTTGTTGAATACGAGGCTCTCGGCCTCTGACATGTGCCGCCAAGCTTCGGCGACCTTCGCCATGCGCTCGTCGAGCGGAGCTTCCCTCAGGGACCGCACCAGCTCGACCCATTTCTGAAGGGACACGCGCTCGCCCGATGCTTTCCCGGCGGCAAGCTTCGAGATCGTTTCCGCTAGGTCCCCCACAACCTGGTACGACTCTTCGAGAAGCCACGGAGGTATTCCTGACACCTCGGCGCAGAGCTGTCGTAGCTGCGACGACGAGAGGCCTCGCTCCAGCTTCTCTCCACGCAAGAGGTGCACGGCCCAGCCAAGCTCGCCCTGGGGCGCTGCCCCAAAGAACTCTGTGAGAAGCCGGACCTTCTGCGAGGTGCTCGATGTTTCACTCAAGGCGAAGTAGAGAGAGACGAAGTCTGTCACGGAGATTCCTCCCCGTCTTCGGAGCCGAACGCCGTGTCGAGCTCTCGCGCATCAATGCCCTTTTCGCACAGCCAGCGAGAGAACGGCGCGGTGTAGCCATGGGTCAGCAGCACCCGGCTTGCCCCAGTCGCCGCAACTGCGTCGGTCAGGCCGCGGAAATCCGCGTGGTCAGAGAGCACGAAGCCCCGCTCGACACCGCGGCGCCTTCGCATGCCGCGGATCGCCATCCAGCCCGAGAGCGATGCCAGAGAGTACGGCGAAAACCGGTTCAGCCAGGCGCCGCCTGCCGCGGCCGGCGGCGCCACAACGAGAGCACCCTGAGCACGGATGTCGGAGTTGGCTCTCTCGAAGCCCGATAGGTCGTGCCCCAAAGCTTCACAGACCTCCCACACAGAGGAGTGCACAATTACCCTGCCAACAGAGCGGTCCAGGTGCGCTAAGAGCCTCTGGGCCTTCCCGAGCGCGTACGCGCAAACTACGGAGCTTACCCCCGCAGCCTGATTACGGCGCCACCACTCGTGCAGCTCGGCAAAGACCTCTGCTTGCGGCCTCCAAGAAAACACCGGCAGCCCAAACGTGCACTCCGAGATGAAGACGTCGCAACGAACCGGCTCAAAGGGCCGAGAGACTCCATCGCTCTCTGTTTTGTAGTCGCCGCTAAATACCCACCGTTCACCGTCGGCCTCTGCAAGTATCTGAGCGGAGCCAGGCACATGGCCAGCGGGGTGAAAGGAGAACCTCACTCCGTTGATGAAAAGCTCTTCCCCGTAATCGACGCCTTGTAGCTGGCTTGGCTGAGCGCCGAGGCGAAGGCGCAGAATCGGCAGGGTCTCTCGCTGCGCGAGGTAGCTCCCGCAGTCCGGACGCGCATGGTCCGAGTGGGCATGCGTAATGAGCGCCCTCTTGACCGGCTGCCACGGGTCAATGTGGACGTCCGCCCGAGGACAGTACAGCCCTTGTGGGGTCACTCGCAGCAGCGGTTCTCGCGCAAACATGCGGCTAGAGTACACCACCCTGTGCAGCGAAATCTAACCGTACGCCGCGATTGCTTGGTATACCGGTCGTTTCCATACCTTTCTCGGCTAATGGCCATCGGCTAGAGTGAAACCAACGCGTCCTGCAATGCGCTAGGCGAGCGCACACCAGCGCCGAACTCAAGGCGCTTTCTTCGTGCTCGAATTCCGTATGTGGATTTTTTTCTCTCTCCTGTCAGGCCTCAGTGACGCAATTCGCGACGCACTCTCAAAGCGAAGCACTGGGACTCTGCCGCACGTCATGATCTCGTGGTCGTACTCGGCTTTCTCTCTGCCGTTCTTCCTGCCGACTCTCTTTCTTTCGGCACCATCAGAGCTGCCTCCGGCGTTTTGGCTGCTTGCCATAACGGTGGGAGCAGCTCATGTCTTTGGCAGCTTGGGGGTAGTTTACGCTCTCGCTCGCTCCGACCTCTCCCTGTGCGTTCCCATGACTGCCTTCACTCCGGTGTTCCTGCTGGTCGTCGGGCCGCTCCTCAACGGGCACTCCCCCACCCCAGCAGGCATCGGCGGAACTGCGCTGGTGACCGCTGGATGCTACCTGCTCAACATTTCTGACCTCCGTTCGGGCATCCTAGGCCCCGTGCGCGCGCTCGCACGCGAGCGTGGCGTGCGCATGATGCTCCTGCTGTCTGCATTTTGGAGCGTAACGGCAGCGATCGACCTGCGTGCCGTGCGGGCCTACGGCCTTCCATTCTGGGCCGCCTCAGAGCTTGCCGCTATCGCCTTGCTCTTCCTCCCGGTCTTACTCTGGAGAGGAGCCTTTCGGGCGATGCCAACTGCCGGATGGCGCACGCTGCCCCTGATTGGGCTCGCCAATGCGCTTTCATTTGGGCCCTACCTGCTGGCGCTCTCATCGACGCACGCCCTGTACGTTATATGCCTCAAGCGCTCAAATATCTTCTTCTCGCTGCTAGTCGGGAAGCTCGTATTCGGAGAGGATAGCTTGCGGGGAAGGCTCCTAGGAGCAAGCCTCATGTTTGCTGGAGTCGCGGTCATCTCTCTCTTCGGATAGGCCTTCCGCACACCGCTCGTGCAAACCCATGCCTGACAAGAAACCACAGCTTAGAGGATTCAAGGAGCGGCTTCCGACCAAGACATGCCCAGTTTGTGGGCTTGCGTTTTGTTGGAGGAAGAAGTGGCGGCGCACTTGGGAGCGGGTTATGTACTGCAGTGAGCGCTGCCGCAGGGCAGGTGTCACTAAAAAGGACTGAGCATGACAAAGCCCCGCCTGCGCCTCATCCTCGGCGACCAGCTTAATATCTCCCACCCATGGTTTTCCGAGCCCACGTCTGCGGCCGAGTACGTGCTGATGGAGGTCCGGGAAGAGGCTACCTACGTTCGGCACCACACCCAAAAAGTAGTCGCCTTCTTCCTTGCGATGCGTTCGTTCGCGGACGCGCTGCGCGAGAAAGGGTTCTCCGTGCGATACTTCCGCCTCGACGACCCTGACAATCGGCACTCCTTTGCGGCTAATGTGGAGGCACTCATCGCTACCGGCCGCTACTCAGGCTTCGACTGCCAGGAGGCAGACGAGTACCGGGTTGAAGAAGACCTCCAGAAGCTCTGCAAATCGCTGCCTGTTCCAACCTCACGCTGCGGCTCTGCCCACTTCTTTGTGCCGAGAGAGTTCTTTGCGCAGGTCTTCAAAGGGCACAAGCGCTACGTCATGGAGAACTTCTACCGCGAGGTGCGACGAACCCACGACATACTGTTGGAGAACGGAAAGCCTATCGGCGGACGCTGGAATTTCGACAGCGAAAATCGCAAGCGCCTGCCCGACAACGCTTCTCCTCCAGAGCCCCTGGAGTTTGTGCGAGACGCCAAAGACATAGTGCGACTGCTTGAGAAGCAAAAAGTCGCCACGTTTGGAAGCATCGACGCAGCGCGCTTTACCTGGCCCGTCACACGGGAAGACTCCCTGAAGCTGCTCAAGCACTTCTGTGACAAGCTCCTGCCGTCGTTCGGGACATACCAAGACGCGATGCACACCAGCCACCGGCTGCTGTTTCACTCTAAGCTCTCCTTCTCGATGAACGTGAAGCTCATCTCTCCAAAGGAAGTGGTTGATGCCGCAGTCCGGGCCTGGCAGAAGAACAGCGGCAAGATATCGATCGCACAGATTGAAGGGTTCGTGCGCCAGATCGCCGGATGGAGAGAGTTCATGCGCGGCGTGTACTGGGCCCACATGCCGTCCTACAAGACGCTCAACTTCTTCAAGGCGAGCCGCCCCCTGCCCCACTATTTCTGGGACGGCGACACAAAAATGAGCTGCGTCCGGCATGCCGTCACGCAGTCTCTCGAAGACTCCTACGCCCACCACATCCAGCGCCTCATGGTCACCGGCAACTTTACGCTCCTGGCTGGCATCAACCCTGACGACGTAGACAGCTGGTACCTCGGAGTGTACGCAGATGCACTTGAGTGGGTGCAGCTGCCAAACACCAGGGGCATGAGCCAATTCGCAGACGGCGGCATCGTCGGAACGAAGCCCTACATCGCCAGCGCGAACTACATCTCCAAGATGTCCAACTACTGCTCCGGCTGTGCCTACAGCTCAAAGCAGCGAACCGGCCCTGGTTCGTGCCCGTTCAACAGCCTCTACTGGAACTTCCTCATCACCCACCGCAAGAAGCTTGAAAAGAACCCTCGCATCGGGATGGGCTACCGCCTCCTCGACAAGATGCCTGCAGCCGAGGTAAGGGAGATAGAGCGGCAAGCCGCTGAACACCTAAAAAACCTGGAGAACCTGTAAGCCAGATGAGCCAGCACAAGCGAGCACTGCACATCTTCCGCCGCGACCTGCGGCTGCACGACAACACAGCTTTGCAGGCTGCCCTGTCATCAGCGGCGGAGGTCGTCACCTGCTTCATCTTCAACGACGCTCAGGCTGGCCCCCACCCCTTCCGCTCCGTGAATGGCCTTGCATTCATGATCGAAAGCCTAGAGGAGCTAGCGCAAGCGATAGAGAAGCGCGGAGGCAAGCTGCTCGTGCTGCATGGCGAGCATGCGGCGGTCATTTCCAAGCTCATACAGCAGCTCGAAATCGACGCGGTATTCTTCAACCGGGACTACACGCCCTTCAGCCGTGCCCGCGATGAGGCTATTGCCCAGGCGTGCAAGAAGCTCGAAGTACCATGCAGCACCTTCGGTGACGCGCTCTTGGTGCAGCCAGAAACCTTCGCCAAGGACGACGGCAAGCCGTACACAGTCTACACTCCTTTCTTCAAGAAGGCCTCCAAGCTTGAAGTCGCAAAGCCCTCCGGCGCGCCTCGCGGCACCTTCTCCACCGCAGCAAAATTCTCAGGAAAGACGGTGGCTCCTCGTGACTTCTGGCCCGAAACGGCGGCGCCGCTCCGCATGAGCCGTGGAGGCCGCTCGCAGGGCGCCGCGATTCTTAAGTCTATCTCCGATTTCGCCCAGTACGAAGAGCAGCGCAACCTGCCCGCCGTGCGAGGGACAACTCTCCTTGCCTCGCACCATAAGTTCGGCACGGTATCCATCCGCGAATCGTACCATTCGGTCGCGGCGACATTCGGTCCTAGCCATACGCTCATTCGTGAATTGTACTGGCGCGACTTCTTCACCCACATCGCCTTTCACTTTCCGCATGTCTTCAAGGGCGCTTTTCACCGCATGTACGACGCGCTTGAGTGGAGCAAGGACCAGCGCCTCTTTAAGGCGTGGTGCGCGGGAAAGACCGGATTTCCAATAGTGGACGCCGGAATGAGGGAACTCGTCCAAACCGGCTTCATGCACAACCGCGTGCGCATGATTGTTGCCTCGTTCCTCGTAAAGGACCTCCACATTAACTGGCAGAAGGGAGAGCAGTTCTTTGCCCAGCACCTCACCGACTACGATCCAGCCGTCAACAACGGCAGCTGGCAGTGGGCGGCGTCTACGGGGTGTGACGCCCAGCCGTACTTCAGAATCTTTAACCCGTGGCTCCAGCAGGCGCGCTTCGACCCAGGCTGCGAGTACATCAAGCGCTGGGTTCCTGAGCTTAAGCAACTCTCGCCGAAGTACATCCACACCATGCACGAGCCGGACATGACCCGCTCGGTAGACTACCCGGAGCCAGTGGTCGAGCACGGAACGCAGAAGGTCATCGCCGAGGAGATGTTCCGCGAGTGCAAGGGCTAGCTCGCTGGATATCGCTCCCGCTGTAGGGGCCTTCTGGACTGGCGCGAAAAAGCTGGATTAGCGGATGGGGCGTGATAGCATGCCGCTAAAAACAGGAGGCCGCCCATGGTATACCACGCTAAGAGTGACGAGATGCAGAAGCTTGCCGCGCACCCCGACGCTAGGCGAGTGCACGGGGAGTCTGGAATTGAGTACCTGTCTCTGCCCGAAATCGTCCTGAGCCCCTCAGCTGTCGGATACCAGTGCCCTATTACAGGCTCCTATCGGTACCGCGAGGTTCTCGTTGCGCCGCAGTTTAAGGATGGCTCGCCGATTAAGGGTCCGCACGAGGAATAAGGCTACTCGCTCTTGAGTGTGGCTGCCCTCGCTTAGCTAGCGGAGCGTGCGAACCGCCGAGCGGGCGCCTTCAGAGTCACGCACCCGGCAGCGAAGTGGGCTGCTAGAACGCCGCCGAACGAACTCAAAGTACCC
>OMIG01000226.1 GCA_900299035.1 Pseudomonadota bacterium | reverse complement strand
TGGATCTGTGAACACTCGATCAATCGCGTCTAGGTGCTGGGGCTTGTCAGCTTCATCCCGGCGTCGCGCGACTCGACGATCGTCGCGCACGGACTTTGGCACCTCGAGCCAGAAGCAACAAACCTGTATGCCTGACGGCAACCGGGCAAGCAGCGCATCGAGCCGCTCCTGGCTGTTGACGCCCCCTGAAAGGATGATGTGCGAGAAGCCTGCTGCGGCATAGTTTAAGATGAGCGCTGCCGCATTTTGAATGCCGAGTTCAAAGTCCTGAAAATCCCAAGGATTGGTCATGCTGAGAGCTTTGATGTCAAGCAGCGCAGAGCTCTCAATCGCCTGCAAAAGCCCCCTGCCCGCGGTGTCTTTGCCCGCGCCTCCACAGCCATTCACAAGTATCAGCACGGTCATGCTTCAAGCCTTCAACACATAGCCCCGGGGTGCTCGAGGCTACTCCGCCTGACTAAGCATCCGCAGTTTCTCCTCTGCGCCTGAGAGCAGCTTCCTCAGGTGCTGCACGAGCACACTCCCCTTCTCGTACGCGCCGATCGCGCCGTCGAGCGGGAGGGTGCCGTTCTCGACTGCGGCTACGACCTGCTCAAGCAGCTTGAGCGACTGCTCAAACGTGAGGGCCTTCAGCTGCTCGTCTGTCACATCGCCTGCAAGCACCGCCTCAAGCGAAACCTCTTTTGCTGCTCCTACTGTCTTTGCCATTTTGACTCCTTTGAAACTTTTTTCACTTCTCCTGAAATGACTCCGTCTGCGAGCGAAACTTCTATTGGCCCTCCCGGGCTCACCTCAACGACTGAGCGAATGTGGCGGCCGCCAGAAGAAACGATGCTGTAGCCGCGCTCAAGCACACGCTGCGGGCTGAGCGACTCAAGCCTAAGGCCGAGGTGCTCAACCTTCTGGGCAACGGCCTCAACGCGCCTGCTGCTTGCGGTGCCAAGGCGCGCTGCCAATGTGTCAACGCTCCGGGAAGCGAGCTGCGCCGAGGTTCTCCCTGACTGAAGGAGCTTCTCGTGCAGCCCCTTGACCCTAGCCGACAGCATCTCAATCACTCGGTCGGGCCTAATCCTCGCAAGCGCTGACTCGGCTGACTTAACGTGCAGGCGAGCCTCAGTGAGCGCGCCCGTGATGCGGGCCCCGAGCCGTCCTGCCAGCTCATCAACGCGCTGCGCGCGGGGCTGAAGCCAGCGGTCTGTGTCTTTAAGCCGGCGCTCAAGCTCCGCCACGCGGGTTAAGAGGTCGCTCACCTTGGGCACGCACATCTCAGCCGCCGCTGTCGGGGTCGGAGCGCGCACGTCGGCTGCATAGTCACACAGGGTTGTGTCCACTTCGTGCCCAACGCCTGAGATGACCGGTGTGCGGCAGGCGAAGACCGCCTTCACGACCTCTTCTTCGTTGAACGCCCAGAGGTCCTCAAGCGACCCGCCGCCACGCGCGACGATAATCACGTCAACCAGCCCTGAGGCGTCGAGCTTTCGCAGCGCCTCAGCCACTTCGGCGGCCGCGCCTTCGCCCTGGACGCGCGTCTCTGCCAAGTACACTGGCATCGAGGGGAAGCGCTCACGAATCTTCACCATCATGTCGTGAATTACGGCGCCCGTCTTGGAGGTCACTATGCCTACTGCCTTTGGCAGGAACGGCAGCGGCCGCTTGCGCTCGACGGAGAAGAAGCCGTCTTTCTCAAGCCGGGCCTTCAGCTCCAGAAACTTGCGCTGCAAGTCTCCTGCCCCATCCTCCACCATTCGGCTGACGATCACCTGCAAGCGCCCGTTTCCGGGGTAGACGTTGGGGCGCCCGTGGCAGCGCACTGCCATGCCGGCGGCCGGACGGAAGCGCAGCGTTCTGGCCGTGCCAGCCCACATCACGCACGAGACCTGAGCCCCTTCGTCTTTGAGCGTAAAGTACAGGTGCCCACTCTGGGCGGCGGTGAGCTGCGAGATTTCGCCACGAAAAAGAAGCTGCGGGAAGCTCTGCTCAAGTATATCGTTAAAGAGGCGGGTTACCTCCGACACTGAGAGGTATGCCGTCTCTTCCTTCGGCGAGTCGACGAGTGCCGAGAGCTTTTTGGGGTTGGCTTCCACAGTGGCGACACTACTACGATCACGGATTAACTCAAGGAGAAGGACGCAGCCTCGCCGGCTCGGCCCATACGGCCGCCTGAGCCGGTACTGGGCGGTCATCTTCGCCTCTGCGCTCGTGGATCCCGTCTTGCCCTACGTAGTAGAGCCGCGCGCCCCCCAGGGCGCTACCCTGGCCGCAGCCGCCGCGCTGGGAGTCCTGCTCCTGCCGTGTCTTGCCCAAGGACGCCTCCAGAAGATGGTGTCTCGCCTGCGGGTCTTCAACCAGGCATCGCTTGAGAAGCCCTCGAAGGCTCTGTCCGCTCTCATTCTCTTCGCCTTCTCGGCCAGCTTGCTGCCGAAGCTCTTTGCGGCTGCCGTGTTTAGCCCAACAGTGTTCATCTCGCTGCTGTGCCTCTTTGCAGTGGTGCTCGCACGGGGCTTCCAGAAAACCGTCAAGCAACAGCGGGCCGAGAAGAAGCTCCTTACTGACAATCCCTGGGCGCAGGTAGAGCGCTGGGAGGCCCAGCTCATCACCTTCGGGCTGCTGCCGATGCTCGCCGCGCGCGCGATCGGACTCTGTGGCGTGCTGCTCGACGTGCCGCCGGGCGACCTGGCCTCGCGCTTGCCCTACTTCATCACGTGCCTAGCGTTCCTCGCCATGCTGCGCCCCGACAAGCGGCTCTTCCTTGGACACTGCAAACGGTGCCGACTCAGCGTGCCGATTGTGTTTGTGGACTTGGGGTCTTGCTTGCGCTGCGACCAGAAGCTTCTGCAATCGTACGTGCAGGCGATGAATCCGCACCTTGAGATTGAACGCTTAGGCGAGCCGCCGCAGGGCGAAGAAAAAAATACAACCGCTACGAGATGAGCCGGGTGCTAGCGGCGAACTATCCCTTAAACCAGGAGAAGAGCCCGCGGCTGCCCTTGCGGCTTCCGCTCGATGAGGCTTCCGTTCCGTGCGGGTCGCTTCCGTCCCCGTGCGCCTCATCGCCTGCTGAAGAGTCAAGCAGCACACTGGCCAGCCGAACGGGCTGACGCACGCTCTGAAGCGTCTCGTTGGCTGACGAAACGAGGCTCACAACGAGCGTCAGCGCCTCGGCAGCCTCGCCGCCAGAGTCACACTCAAACTCACACGCCGTGTGGCTGAGCCCAACCTGCTGGCGCGCCCACGCCGAGCGCTGATTTGCGCCCAGCCTGCGGCGGAACACCTCAGCCGGCTTCTTGCCGGAGGAGTGCAGCGAGCACACGACCTGCAGCCCCTGCTCAAGGATGCGCCCACGCGGCACGTTGACTACGGCACGACAAGCAACGCGGCTCGTCTGCGGAATGAGCGACGCTGTGGCGTCTGCAATGCACGGCAGCGTCGGCCCAAGCTCTACTACCTTTGGCTCAGAGCCGCTCGGCGGCTTGATAAAGAAGTCACGGCTCTGTGTGAGAAGCTCCTCGCCAGACAGCGAGAGGGCGCGCACCCTCGCCACGAGGGCGACCTTCGAGAGGCCGCGGCTTCCATCAGGCCCAAGCGACCAGCCGAGGATCTCGTCCTTCGAGAAGTTGGCAACCACGGGCTGCGTTGAGAATCCCGACGCGCCCTCGACACACACTTCGCGCGTCACTGGCTTAAAGCCCATGCCGAGCGAGTCAGAGAACGCCTGCAACAGCAGGTGCCCGTCCTCGCGCTCTATCGAGATCTCGGCGCGGTACGGCTTGAAGAGCTCGCCAACCCGGCCCGACGCGAGGTCGGCGATGTGCCGCGACGCGTTGGTCGGGGCGAAGATCGCCTCGATCCGCACGCTCTCCTCCCCCGCAAAAGACCAGGCAGGGTCAATCTCAAGGGTCTGAAGCTCGATGCCAACGTCCGAGTCTTGGTCGTGTGCCTCACCCTCTGTGCCTTGCACAGCGCGGCCCGGCACATCAACGGTGACCAGCCCGATGTCTCCACACAGCACACGGTCATCCGAAGACACGATCACTACCTCGCAGCTCAAGCTGTGCGAGCCCGGGTCGAGCAGCAGAAACTCAACTGGAATGTCGACGCACAAGCCGCGGTACACCGACCAGGCGCCGCGCGGATGGAGCACCCGCCTGTAGCGATACGACGAAACCGACTCGAGCGAGCCGCCTAGCTCGCCCGCAACGTACGGAATCCCGAGTGACGAGAGCTCAACGACATTGCCCTTCGAGTCAATGAAGCGGCACTCCAGCAGGACGCTCTCTCCGGCGTGCATGAAGAGCGAGAGGTCAAACTGAGCAGAAACCGTGTGGCGCTCCCAGCCCGCGACAACCTTGTGCCCGCACGAGACCCTGAGGTCTGAGATTCGGTCGCCCGACACAACGTCGTGCGGCCACATGCCGACTGAATGCGGCGACGGCACGTTGGCAGAAGATGCCTCGGCCGCTGGGATACAGATGCTCTCTGGTTTGGATGCCGCGAGCAGCTCCTTGCCAGAGCCGTCGACCACCGCAACGTGGAGCTGAATGTCGCTCCGGCCAGCGGGAAGATCGAGCGCGGCATACGGAAGGAAGGCTCGGATGTCGTCAATGACCAGTCGCTGCGCATTCGGGCGTATTGGGACTAGAGAACAGAACTGCGGCTTGTCGGAGAGCACCTCAACAGCGCCGTCTCCCTCTGGGTCAGTCCAGCTCGACCAAGCCGGGCGCGCTGCAACGGGCTCTCCTTCGGCTTTCACCGAGACCCTGAGCCACAGCGGCTGGCCGTCGTGCCCTACCAGCCGCAGGCCACAAGAAACGAAGCAGCCCTTGGTGGCGAACACCTGATGGTCGTGCATGACCTCAAAGGCAAAGATGGCGTCGTCCTCCTCGCCCGTGATCGCGGCTGAATCTCCGGAGATGTCAACGCGGCGTGAGTGGTGCACTTCGAGTCCGGTGAGGCTCGTCTTGCGCTTGACGTACCACTTGAGGAGCATCGTCAGCTCATCGAGCTCGCGATTGACGTCGTACTCTGCGAGCGCGCCCGTCATCGAATGAGCCCCTGCGCCTTGCGGGTCTGCCGGCTCAAGCCCAGCAGCGTCTTGCACCTGCTGCGCGCGGCGCACGAGGCCAGAAACGATCGTTCCCTCAACCGAGCCCGCGTACAGGGCGCTCAGCACGAGCGGGACGTTTGGCTCCATCGAGTACAGCCCCGTCTCGCGGTGTGCTATGCGCCGGATGATGCCGAGCACCAGCTCTGCCGTCTTGAGCACCGCCCTGCGCGAGGTGCAGAGTGGCCGCACTCGCAGCTTGGCCGCTTTTCGCAGCGCCTCTTCGAGCGGAGCCACAAACTGCTGCAGCGCCTCTGAGCGTGATGCAACGAATGCCTTAATCTCTGCTGGCGTCGCGCCGCGCGTCTCGCGGTACAAGACGGGCTTGCCGGCTTTGCCGTTGCTCATCGCGGCGATCGATGTGCGGGTGACCTTGAGGGGTGACGCCGACTCTGCCTGAATACTCTCGGGTCCCTCAGAAAGCGGGACCTCTTTCTCAACAACGCTCATCTCGGGAACGACCTGACTACAGGGAAACTCACTTCAAAAAAAACTGCTCCGGACCACGCTCGCTAGCCGCGTGCTCCCCACGCCCTTTGCCCCCTTGCTAAACCGCACACCGATTGCAACCGCGAGAGCCTACTTCAAGTCGCGTTGCCCATTAAAATCAGGTAGTTGCGGTGCGGTTTATTCCTAAAGCTTAGGGTTGTAAGATGGGCCGCCGGGAAGCTACTCCTCGACAGCGGGAACAGGTTTGTACCCTACATCGAAGCGAAGTTTCAACCCGTGTTGTGCTCATTCGAGACGGTTTGTCAGTGAGCGCTGTTTCGGACTATAAACACGCGGCTCCCCTCTGGGGAATCGAGCAATTTTTTGAGCCTCAAAAAGTTTTACAAAGGTCAACTTTTTTCAAAGAGTCCACTATGGCCACAGAAGTGAAGATGCCCCAACTGAGTGACACCATGAGCTCGGGAAAGATCCTCGCCTGGAAGAAGAATGAGGGCGACAAGGTCACCCGAGGGGATATCCTGGCCGAGGTTGAGACCGACAAGGCAAACCTTGAGATCGAGTCTTTCTTTAACGGCACACTGCTAAAAATCGCCGTCCCGGCAGGCACTAACGCCAAGGTTGGAGAGATTATCGCCGTGATCGGCGCTGCCGGCGAGAGCGTTGCGGCTAGCCCGGCTCCTAAGGCTGCTGCGCCAGCTCCAGCCGCCGCTGTTCAGGCCGCGCCAGCAGCTGCACCTGCTGCTGCTCCCGCTCCTAGCCGCCCGGCTGCCGCCCCGATGGCAGTTGTGTCGGGCTCAGACCGTATCAAGGCTAGCCCCCTCGCCAAAAAAGTCGCAGAGGACCTACACGTTAACCTCGCCTCGGTGCGGGGCACGGGCCCAAATGGCCGCATCGTCCGCCGCGACGTCGAGGCAGCAGCAGGCGGCTCCGCCGCGCCAGTTCTTCAGACGCACGCTGCGCCGCAAGCTTTCTCAACCGCCCCTGCTAATCAGGCCCAGCCGCGCACAGTTGGCCCGGCCACGGGCACCCTCACGCCGCTTTCGCGCATGCGCGAGACGATCGCCCGGCGCATGCAGGAGAGCGTCACAACCGCTCCCCACTTCTACTGCACCACGTCAGTCAACATGGGCGAGGCCCTCAGGCTGCGCGAAGTGCTCAAGGAGAAGGCCGAGTTCAAGGGCATCAGCGTCAACCACCTCGTCATCAAGGCTGTAGCGTACGGCCTGAAGCACGAGCCGCGCGTCAACGCCGCAATGAAGGACGGGCAGGTCTACCAGCCGGGCCAGATTAACGTCGGCATCATCACCGCTCTCGATGACGGCCTAATCATCCCGGTGCTCAAGGAAGTCGACTCGATGACGCTGCGCGACGTGGTGTTCGAGGCCCGTGCCGCCATCGAGCGCGCCCGCGCCGGCCGCCCAAGCTCAAGCGATCTCTCGGGCGGAACGTTTAGTATCTCCAACATGGGGATGTTTGACGTCGAAAACTTCACCGCCATCATCAATCCTGGCCAGGGCGGCATCCTTGCGGTAAGCGCCGTCAAGGAGCAGCCGATCGTGCACAAGGGCCAGATCGTTGTGGGCTCTCTCATGAAGGCCACCGTGTCGGTCGACCACCGCATCATCGACGGCGTCATGGCGAGCATATTCCTCAAGCACTTCAAGGAAGCGCTTGAGGTCCCTGCCCTGCTGATGGCCTAAGGTCACTCCGGAGCGAGACGCTATGGCAGTTGAGGTCCCCAGGAACACGCCCACCATCGTGAAGCCCTCGTGGCTCAAGGTTCGTGCACCCGGCTCGCCCGAGTACCTGGAGACCCGCAAGATAGTGAAGGACCTAAACCTTCACACGGTGTGCGAAGAGGCCCAGTGCCCCAACATCGGCGAGTGCTGGTCGCACCACACGGCAACCTTCATGATTATGGGCGAGCTGTGCACCCGGAAGTGCCACTTCTGCTCAGTGAAGAAGGGCAATTCCGAGACGCTCGTCGCGCTCGACCCCAACGAGCCTGAGCGGGTTGGGCTCGCAGTTAAGTCGCTCGGCCTAAAGCACGCAGTCATCACCTCAGTCGACCGTGACGACGTTGCCGACAACGGCGCGGGCCACTTCAACAAGACGGTCGCCGCGGTGCGAAAGCACGCTCCTGGCTGCAAGGTAGAGCTGCTGATACCTGACTTAAAGGGATCTCGGAGAGACCTAGAGACGATCCTGGCCTCCAAGATCGACGTCCTCAACCACAACATCGAGACCGTTCCCCGCCTCTACAAGAAGGTCCGCCCAGGTGCTGGCTTCGTGCGATCGCTCTCGATTCACCGTTGGGCGAAAGAGATCGACCCTGGCGTAGTCACCAAGTCCGGCATCATGGTGGGGCTCGGAGAGACTCGCGACGAGGTGTTGGCCGTGATGGACGACATGCGTGCAGTGGGCATCGACGTGATGACCATCGGCCAGTACCTGCGCCCAACCCAGAAGCAGCTCCCGGTGCGCGCGTTCATCACGCCAGAAGAGTTCAAGGACTACGAGCTTGAAGGAATGAAGCGCGGCTTCAAGTTCATTGAGTCAGGCCCGTTCGTTCGCAGCTCCTACCACGCCTGGAAGCACACCGCCGACGTCGAGATCCGAAAGTAGCTGTGGCACCCCAAGACGCCCCAACGCTCGGCAGCCTCATACTCATACCAAGCCTGCTCGGAGAGTCGCCGGTCGACGCCTCGCTGCCTAGCGCCGTTGCGGGCGCTGTCTCGCGCCTCAGGCACTTCCTGGTCGAAGACGAGAAGAGCGCCCGGCACTTCATCAAGAAGATCCTCCCCGACTGCAACCTGCGAGAGCTTTCGCTTGAGCGCCTGAGCGAGCACACCGCCGCTGACGAGCTGCCGCGCCTGATGGCGCCCCTCATGGCCGGGCACGACGTAGGGGTTATCTCTGAAGCCGGCTGCCCCGCTATTGCAGACCCAGGCTCTGAAGTGGTCCGCCGGGCTCATCAGCTCGGCATCCGCGTTTTGCCGCTGGTAGGCCCGTGCTCGATGGTGCTCGCTCTCATGGGCTCTGGGCTAAGCGGTCAGCGCTGGCGCTTCGTAGGCTACCTGCCGGTGGAAGACGAGCCGCGCCGGGCGGAGCTTCGAGCGCTTGAGGCAGATGCGCTGCGCCGCAACGAGACCCAGATCGTGATGGAGACCCCGTACCGCAACCAGCGGCTACTGCAAGAGATCCTCGCGGTTTGCCGGCCGGACACTATGCTCTGCGTCGCAACAGGCTTAACCACTCAGGAGCAGTCGATCCGGGCCTTGCCGAT
>OMIG01000225.1 GCA_900299035.1 Pseudomonadota bacterium | reverse complement strand
GCGCATCAACCAGGTGCGGCAGATCTTTCTTTTGTCGCTGTGGGTCAACGTTCATAGGGCACAATGTAGCGCAAAAGGAGCAGCTACTCGAACGAAGCGACACAGCCCACGGAGGAGCCTAAGCAGCGCTGCCAAGGCCGGCAGAAAGAGGTGCGAATTTGGCAGGTTAGCGGCTCTCCGACGGACCGTCGCATTGCGCGACGCGCTGCAAGACCCGTGGCGAGCCCAACCTGCGGCTACAGCTGCCAAGCCTCTCCCACAGCACAACGGGCGCGCGGGCGGCCTTCTCTTGGGGCAGCGATTCTCGGCTCGCGAACGCTCCAATCGAGCACAATTCGATGCTCGTTTCTCTCTGTGGGCTCCTTTTCTACCCGCTGCGAGTGACGAGGGCTCCTATTGCAGCAACGCTGGCAGCGACCCTTGTCTCCCCATGCCTGGCTGTGGGGATTCTCTCCAGAGAAGTCTCCATCGAAAGGGAATTTGATTGACACAAACCCTTGAGAACCGTCACTGTCGAGGAATGCTGACCAATTTCGTAAGAGCCACCTACAAGCCCCTCGCTGCACTCGCCTTCTGGCTGCTCGCCGCTCAGCCGGCCTCGCTTGCCCAGGGCACAACGTCATTCCCATTGCCAGCGCCGGGACTCGACATCGCCATGTCGGCATCCGGGGTGGCTGTCGTCACCACGAGCGGCGCAAGCCTCCTCTGGGTTCGCGACGAGAATGGAAACGCGCGAAATGTGGCGTTCACCCCGGACGACTGTGTGGCGCTCACGCTCACACGAGACGGCTTGACGGCTCGAATGCGCGGCACGGTATCGAGCAACATGTTCTTGGTTGACCTCGGGCCAGACCAGCTCAGCGTGCGCAGCTACAGCAGCTCCACAACAGACTTCGTGCTTACGCCAGATGAGAGGACTATTCTCACGGGCCTGAGCAACAACACCATGCTCGTCACGAGCTCTGCTACCTACCAAGACTTCGGCGCTGCTTCGCTCTCAGGGATTCCTCGCTCCATTGTGGCGTCTCCAAACAGCAAGTTCGCTTTTGTGGCAACAGGGGCCTCAGGCCGCTCGATTGTGAAGGTGCGGTTATCAAGCCGCGCCATCGTTGATCAGTTTGAAGCTAGCGGCCCGATTTCGAAGCTCGCAATTTCGCCCAACGGCAGGCAGCTCTACGCTATCGTCGCTCGTACCCTTGCCGACGGGTCCACGCGCCGAACGCTCGAAGTGCTCGACGCCCGGCGCGGAACACGGCTGCAGTCGCGAAGGCTCTCCGTCGCGGGCTCGCAAGCTCCGAGCTTCGACGTCGAGACCTCAAGCACCAGCGTCTTTGCGTCGTCAACTGAGCCGCTGACCGTTGGGTCGCAGCAGGCTGGCGTCATTCGCTTCCCGGTGCGCGCAGGCGCGCTGCTTGCGCCGCGGGCCCTCACCAGCATCGGCACGGGTGCAGGGGCGATTGCTCTCGACAGGGGCTCTAAGAGCCTCGGGGTCATTAACCCGGACTCCCAGACAGTTACCTTTCAGCAAGTGCCCTAAAATACTAGTAGCGGCTAGCTCTTTACCCGCGGATTACTTGAGCCTGGTCGCGCTGGTCACTAAAAATTTCTGCCCCGCTCTTTCTTAAGGAGCTCTCCTGTACGAAGCTTTGTGAGTGGCCGCATGGAGTCAGTCCGGCCTTGCAAGATCGAAGAGTGGAGCCCTTATGATGGAGCAAAGACAGCGGCACGACGGCAGCCCGAGCCGCAACTCACTCTCGCCGGATCTCTTGAGAGACCTTTACGCGGTGCGCGTCTTCTTCGCCGAGAAGATCCGCAGCTCTGCCTCTGCTCTATGCACTCGCCTCGCAGCTCTCGCTGATGTAGATCCTGACCCTCGACAGATCGCAAAAGAGATGGCCGAGGCTCTCAAGCCAGATTTGCAGGGAACCCTCAGGGTTGACCACGAGCGCGTGGGCAGCATGATGCATGTCTTCGAGATTCTCGACAGCATCGTGCGCAATCACGAAATAGCCACGCCAGGATCCCCTATCCCCTACCTCCGGTACTACCTATCAGAGCTGCGGAACCTTTCAACAGACAGAGACATCTCCACAATCGGCGCCGCGCGCGAGGTCAACAGGTTTGAAGCCGTGAACCTCTCGCTGTCCGATCTCTACGCGCGTCACCGCAACGAGTTCGACAGCTGGCTAGGGCCCCGCCACCGTTAGTGCGCAATCGCTCACAGAGCGAGAATCCTCGCTGCGTCAGCAGCCAGTGCTTCGCCCAGAGCCTGGTGACTGCGTTCGTCGTGGTGGATGCCGTCTACGGGGCTGCTCTTGGCATCTCGCTATTTTTTCCCAACCCCCTGAAACCACCAGGGGAATATCTGCTCTTTCGCCCTGACTAGCCGATCTGGCTTTGCTACGATTCGGTTCCTGTATGAGCACCGAGCCAGCCAACTCAAAGCTGCTAAACGCACGAAACTCTCTCACCGCGCACACGCTCTGCCGGTCTATCGACCCCGCTCTCGTTCGCAACAGCCTGCGACTCACCAAAGCTCGTTTCCCGCACGAGCCCACCGCAGCAGACAGCCTTGGCCGAGCCTACGATATTCTCATCTCCGGGGATGGTCGCATGGATGACTGCGAGCTGCTTGAGTACTTCATCTACACCGTCGGCACACCAGCAGACGAGCGAGTCGTCGGCTGCAGCGGGATCTACAGGCTGCTCGACGAATCAACCATGACTCACGATCTCCTCGACACCCTGCGCTCGGCGCCGCCGCAGAGCGTTGCGTTTCTCAAGGGTCACCGATACGGCATCCAGCAGTTCGTCTGGGGAGGCCGCCTCGCAATTGACTCCGTGTCTGCCGCGTCGCCGAATATCATTCGCCACGTCATTGCGCACGTAATCACTGCTGCTGAAAGACAGATCGCAAGCTTCGGTCACGCGCCGGTGTTGCTTGCCTTCACGCAGCGGGATGACAACGAGCGGGTGCAGCGCTTCTACGAGCACCTCGGTTTCGAGAATACCGGCTTTACTCTTGAGTACGCTGGCAGCCGCCAGGACGTCTTTGCCCTCAATCTCTCAAGCGGCGCGCCGATTAAGCAGTACCTCTCTGCCCTCACCTCACGGGCAGCCACTAAACCGCTTGCTGCGAGCACAGAGGATCTTCCGCTGGCTTCCGCCCAGCTCGATCTAGGCTAGTCGCTCTACACGGCTATTCGCGGAGCGGCTGCTGCCTCATCATCTGCGGTGCCGAGGCGGCGGAGCACATCGAGGTCTTCTGGGTTGATGTAGGTCTTGTGGGTGAAGAGCTCCGGGAGCACGTCGACTTTTGACACGAATGGGTCGAGGTGGCGACGCAGCTCGTGCGTGAAAGCCGATACCATGCCAGGCTGCGAGAGTCGCACTCCAAGCACGTAGTCACAGCTTCCTGCGAGCTGCAGCATCCAGCGGACTGCCTGGTGTGAGACTGTGAGCCCCTGAAGCCGCTCCCGCAGCTCCGAGCCCGGGCTCGATGCTGTAATTCGAAGTGCGTACCGGGAGAGCCCGTCGCTGTAGTCAGGCATGGTGTAGCCGATGGAGAGCAACACTCCTCGCTGCTGCAAGCCCTGAATCCGGTAGTCGAGGGTTGATTGTGGCACGCCGCACTGCGCTGCCAGCTCCCTGCGAGATGAGAAGGCTCCTGAGCCTAGCAGGACGAGGATCTTCTCGTCGATCTCGTCAAACTTCTGCGGCTTGTCGGCCGCGCTGTAGGTTATGGAACTGTTCGGCAGCGGCTTAGGGCCGCGCTTAGGATGCGTCACCGTCACGCCCAGAACTGCGGACACCGACTTCCTGAACTTGACTTCCGGAAGCTTGGCGCAGATATCGTTGAAGAAGCGGGGGATCCCTGCGAGGGAGCGCGCAAGAAACATCACGCTCAAGTGGTAGTCGCCAGCTACTTCACCAACAAACGTCGACGTCGGCGACTCAACAAACGCCTTCGCGAGTGCTGAGAGCGCAGCTTGCCCCGGACTCTCAACGACGACTTCTGCGTGAAACTCCATCAGGCCGAGGGAGTACGGGCTCACGTACGGACGCAGCCGGATCGTGCCGCTCTCTACTAACCCCTTAAGGGCGTGGCGCACGACGTGGTCTCTGAGGCCAGTTTCTGCGCTGACCTGCGCAATGCTCATCGAGGCATCGAATGCCATACACGCGATGATGTCGAGCTCTCGATCGGATAACGCCACAGCTTCCCCTCTCAGGCGGTTCGCTCGTCAGCGTACAGGAGTGCTCGGGGGGCAGTAAAGCGCGTTCGCAACGCAACCCTTCGATTCGACTGCCCTTCGGGGGCATAAAATGCAAGCTGCTGGGGCTACATCGCAGCGATACCGACTCTTTCCGACAGAATCAGCTCGGGACAAAAAATGATGCTTATCCCTTTTTCCCTAGCAGCTCTCTCTCTGCAAGCTCCGAATGAGCCACCCCACCGAGCACTCCTGTACGCTGACGAGCGAACCGCCTGAGAGGGGAAGCTGTGGCGTTATCCGATCGAGAGCTCGACATCATCG
>OMIG01000224.1 GCA_900299035.1 Pseudomonadota bacterium | reverse complement strand
GCGAAGCGAGAGCGGGAGCAGCAGGCGCTCCTGTTCAATTCGGCCAAGATGGCAACGCTTGGCGCGCTAGCGGCGGGGGGTGCCCACGACATTAAGAGCCCTCTCTCGGCCATCGCAGCCGTGACCGAGGTGCTCAAGCGCAAGGCGGCAGCTGGTGAGTTCGAGCCAGCCGCCATTATTCCCCAAGCTGTCCGAATTCAAGACTGCGTGGCCCACATTGCGTCAGTAGTGTCTGATCTTCAGAATTTTTCGCGTGACGCGACTGGTGACCCGCCTTCGGACTGCAAAGTCGCAGATCTTATTCGGGGCACGTTTCGACTCTGCTCGGCTAAATTCATGCAAAAGCGCGTCGAGATGAAGATCGAGGATGTGCCCCCGGAGTGGATGGTGAGGTGTCGTGCGCCACAGGTTTCGCAGGTGTTGCTCAACTTGATAAACAACGCCTATGACGCCGTGATCGAGAGCGAGAGGCCGTGGGTAAGGGTCTCTGTAGCCGACGAGGGAAGCACCATCGCGATAGCGGTAAGCGATTCAGGAGCTGGCATCCCGCCGGACGTTCGGGAAAAGATGATGGAGCCTTTCTTCACCACCAAGCCACCGGGCAAGGGCACCGGGCTTGGGCTGAGCATTTCTCGACGGCTGATGCAGGCTAATGGGGGAGAGCTGGTGTACGAAGCGAGCGCGCCGCACACCACGTTTATCGCGCGCTTGCCGAAAGCAGTAGCCGCTGCCGGCACAAGGGCGGCATGAGAACATCTCGCTGAGCCGCAGATCTTAACGCGCCGGTTTCTTCTTAACAGGCTCGCTGATTCCGAGGGCCTCTCGGGCGAACGGCAGGAATCCGTACCCTAAAACCCCAGGTCCGGCCGAGTTAGCGTCTACAATAATTGCGTCGTACGATAGGATATCTTCAGCTGTGAGCCTCTTCTTGCTGAAGGATCCGAAGTGCCCCTCACCGTTTCGGCGGCTCTGGCGGAAGTAGAAGAGGAGTGTTGTTGAGTCTGCGATGCCGTGCTTGAGGAGCTGCTTCTCAAGCCCGAACAGGAAGCTGGTGCCGATGAGAAGGACCTTCCGTGGCTTGCGGTGAGTTGGGCGGGGGTGCTCAGTCAGGTACGGTGCCGGACGGGAGAGCCTCTCGGGCCATGCCAGGTTTGCGATCTCAACCAGATCCAGCTCCGCCGGTCGGGGAGGGTACTCGGGCGCGTACTGTTCGCAGCGAGGGGCTGGGATCTCTTCGCCCCAGGCTTGGGCCAGTTCAGCGGCGACTTCCCGAGCAGCGAGGCAAGAGCCTACATCGTTCCAGTGCGAGCCAGTCGGCTCAAAGAAGCGGAATGGAAACTCCGGCTGTTTTCTCTTCAAGAGCTCGAACGCGTCGATCACTCGGGCGCCGCTACTGCTAATCTCTCTTAAGGCTACCTCGTAGGAGCTCTGTCTGGGCTGAACTGCTTTGTACTTCTCTGGCAGCAGCTCCGGGTAGAGGCTTATCAGGTTTGGATTGAGGACAGCGACGACTGGAATGTTTCGCGGAGCGAGGTGGTCCTGAAGCTTTTTGAGGTCTCGGAACGCAGCTTGAATAACCCTCTTTGGAGGTTGCTTGATGCGGTTGAATGCTTTGGCGTACATCGGCTGCCACAGAAACCCATCGTTGCCGCCTTGGACGGATGTGCGGTAGTCGAGCGACACCTCGCCGAAAAGCGAGTACGTGAGCTGATTTGTGGCACGCACGCTCCAGCCCCACAACGGCTGCGCTCGGGTCGCCCACAGGTCGGCCTTTCGCTGAACTTCGCCCTTTAAGGCGCCCCGGAGCGACCAGCTAGGCAAGCGGTAAGACATCTCGACCCCGTGCAGCTTCGTCGTGGGGAGCGGCAGCAACAGGCTCGCGAGCGGAATGAGGCAGATCGCCATCACTGCTCCGATCACTGTCGCTTGAATTGCTCGTGCTGCTCTCATGCTAGAACTGGAAGTATATAAATGGTGAGTACTGTCCAGCCTCAAGTGCCAACACGCTCAGGGCAAAGAGGGCTAGTGCAGCAGGGTAGAGTGCCGGGAAATCGCGCCAGATCGGCGTTGGCTCTGCGTCTCGTGCCTCGCGATTCTCTAGTAGCGGCTCGATCAGCAGGCACCAAACTACTGCGCACAGCAGAACCGTGATGCCTACGTCGCTGATGATAGTGGCCCGAGCAACCAGGAACTTGGACTTAAGCTCTGGGCCAAACCCGAGCAGTCGGGCCCAGCGCGACACGCCGTCGTGGAGCGTCTCGGAGCGGAACAGCACCCAGCCAAACATGACTGAGATAAAAGTCACTCCCCGCCGGATCAGGGCTGGCAGCGCAAAGAACGAGCTTCCGAAGCGAGATCGCTCAAAAGCCAGAAATGCGCCGTGGTACGCCCCCCAAACGATGAAGCTCCAGTTTGCGCCGTGCCAGAGGCCGGAGAGCAAAAAAACTGTCCAGAGGTTAAAGACCTGTCGGCCGCTGCTGACGCGGTTTCCTCCGAGCGGGATGTAGAGGTAATCCCGCATCCAGCGCGAGAGTGACATATGCCACCTCCTCCAGAAATCGGTCATAGACTCTGCGAGGTACGGCCGGTTGAAGTTCTCTGGAAACCGAAACCCGACCAGCAGCGCAAGGCCAATTGCCATCGAGGAGTACCCGGCGAAGTCGAAGTAGATCTGCATGGTATAGGCAACAGTGCCGAGCCAGGTGTAGGCAGTCGACACGCTCCACGGGCTTCCGCGAAACACGTGGTCTGCAACGGTGCCGAGGGGATCCGCGATGAGGAGCTTAGAAGCTAATCCTATTGAGAACCTCCAAATGCCCTCGGAGAAGCCATCAAAGGTCACCCGCCTGCTTCGAATCTGCTGGTCTATCTCGTGGTACCTCACGATCGGCCCGGCGATGAGCTGAGGGAAGAACGTTATGTAGAGTAGGTACTCTCCGAAGCTGCTCGTTGGCGCGGACTTGCGACGGAACACGTCGACCACGTAGCTAATCTTGTGGAACGTGAAGAATGAGATGCCGATCGGCAGGGCAACCTTAGTCCAGTGAGGTGCTGACAAACCCAGGGCGGCTGCTAGCGCAGCGACTTGTGCAGCGCAAAAGTTTGAGTACTT
>OMIG01000223.1 GCA_900299035.1 Pseudomonadota bacterium | reverse complement strand
TGAACGAGCTTCCCTTCTTTGCCCGAGAAAGGGGAGGTGTTGGCCATGAACTTCATCGAGATAGTCGGCTCATCCACGACGATGCGCGGGAGGGCTTCCGGCTTCTCTAGGGTGCAGATCGTGTCGCCGATCGAGACATCTTCAATTCCGGAGAGGATAATGATCTCTCCAGGCTGGGCATCGTCGACCTCCTCAAAAGAAATACCTTGGTACACCTGCAGCTTGGTGACACGCAGCGGCTCGGGCTTCCCATTCTCGGTGATGCGAGCAAGGCGCTCGTTCTTCTTGGCGGAGCCGTTGAAGACGCGACCGATGGCCAGGCGGCCCAGGTAGTCTGAATACGAAAGGTTAGACACGAGCATCTGAAAGGGCTTCGACGGGTCGTACGAAGGGCCAGGGATGTTCTTGACGATCGCATCAAAGAGCGGGGCTAAGTTGGTGCCGCGCTCGTCTAGCTTCGTCTGCGCGATGCCATCACGGCCGATCGCGTACAGCAGCGGGAAGTCGAGCTGGTCCTCCGTTGCATCGAGGTCGATGAAGAGGTCGTACACCTCATTGAGAACCTCCTGGGGGCGGGCGTCATGACGATCAATCTTGTTGATCACGACAATGATCGAGAGGCGGTTTTCAAGAGCCTTGCGCAGTACGAAGCGAGTTTGGGGCAGGGGCCCTTCGGAAGAGTCAACGAGGAGCACCACTCCGTCTACCATGCCCAGGGCGCGCTCGACCTCGCCTCCGAAGTCTGCGTGACCTGGCGTGTCGAGGATGTTGATCTTGGTGTCGCCCCACTTTACTGAGCAGTTCTTGGCAGCGATGGTGATTCCGCGCTCGCGCTCGAGATCCATGCTGTCCATGACGCGGTCTGCCACTTCCTGGTTAGCACGGAAGAGCCCGCTCTGGCGGAAGAGGTGGTCGACCAGGGTCGTCTTGCCGTGGTCTACGTGCGCGATGATGGCGATGTTGCGGATATTGTTGTTAATTACTTTATTTGTCTGTCCCATGGGGGAGCATGGTAGCCTGAGCGCCGTAATTACTCAACTTTGCGGGCTTTTTGGTGAATTTGTTGTTATCGAAGCCTTCAAGTGCCATTTGAGGGCAAGGCCGAGGCTTTCTCCCCAGCAACAGCTCGTGTATCGAAAGGGCTGAACTTTTCGCTTTTCCCAATGATAGAGCCCAGGCGTTCCCTCCCAGCCTACATCGTCTTAGCCATGCTGCTGGGGCTCCTCGTTGGAGCAGCGGCGGATGCTGTGCGGGAGCCACTCGGCCTCGATCTAAAGTCTGCCCTGATTGGGCTAGGGCCGGTCGGAAAAGTCTACATCGAGCTTATAAAGATGATGGCCATTCCGCTGGTCTTCATGAGCATCGTGGACGCCGTGATTTCGACCTCTATATCCTGGAGGCTTGCCGGGCGCTGGGCGTCGGTCATCGTGTGCAACACAGCCTGCGCCCTAGCTCTGGGCCTAGGCATCTCTAACTTCTTTCAGCCGGGGCGGGGCTTTCCTGTCGCTGCAGCGGGCGAGGGCAGCGCGAGCGCGGCCGTAGTCGTGAAGCCGCCTACAGTCGCGTCGATCTTAGAGAGCATCGTGCCGAGCAGCATCGTAGAGCCCTTCGCCGACAACAACGTGCTCTCGATTGTGCTACTCTCGCTGCTTGTCGGTGCGGCCGTCAGGCGTCACCTGGCCCTTCACGGAAAAGGCGCCCACGACGCACAGCACCTCACCCAAGGCATCCTGTCCGTCTGGACGATTGCGCTGATGTGGCTCGTGCAGGTCGTTCCGCTCGCGGTTTTTTGCGTCACGGCACGGACAGTCGCGGAGCATGGACTAGCTCCGTTTGTTTCCCTGACGCAGTACGTCGCGCTCGGCATCGCTGGAATGATGCTGCAGATCTTTTTGGTCTACCCCTTTTGGATTCGGGGAATTGCGAAGATCCCTCTGGGGCGCTTCTGGGAGGCTGCAAAACGGCCGGTTGCTTGCGCTTTCGGTACTAACTCCAGCCTCGCGACTGTCCCGCTGACCCTCAACGCGCTCGACTCCCTAGGCGTCTCAAAGAGCGCTTCAAGGCTCGGAACGTGCATCGGCACTAACTTCAACAACGACGGGATCCTGCTCTACGAGGCGATGGCGGTGCTCTTCGTTGCCCAGGCTTACGGAATCGAACTCTCGTTGGGGCAGCAAGTGTTGGCAGCGATAATGAGCCTCGTGGCGGCAGTAGGGGTGGCCGGAGTGCCGGAAGCAGGCGTTGTGTCGCTCTCTCTGGTACTCACGGCTGTGGGGCTCCCGCTGGAGGTAGTGCCTCTGCTCCTGACGGTAGACTGGATCGTTGCTCGGATGCGCTCCGTGACGAACGTGCTGAGCGACATGACGGTCTCTGCTGCGGTCGACGGGCTGGCCAAGCCGCAGGCGCAGAGAGCAGAGGGCAACTAGACCGCCTTCGCGAGAGGGTTCGAAGGAAGAGCCTCGTCTTGCTGCTTAAAGTAACGGTGAACCAACAGGTCTGCGGCGTGCTCAGCACCCGCCTTGAGGCTCAAAATGATCGGCTCCTGCCTGGCCCTTAACGCTGCCCGGTTATCCCAAGCATCCGCCAGGCGGGCTCCAAGGCTCTCCTCAGTCAGCGAGGCGAGCTCTAGGCCGTAGTCCTCGCAGTTGAGCAGCCTGAGGTATCCGCGGACCTTTGGGGCGTAGATGAGCCCGACAACGGGGGTGACCACAGAGCTCGCCAGCACGATCGAGTGAAAACGCATCCCCACCAAGAGCCCACAGCGGCGCATGACGGCCTGGATGTCGTGGCTGAGGTACTTGGTGTTGGTGATGAGCCTTCCGCCCAGAAGCTCAGTAAGCTCCCTGCACGTGGCTTCATCCATTGGGTGGGTACAGACTACCAGCGGCTGAAACTTCTCTCGAACCGCAGCCTGGGCGCGGCTAACTCCGTCAGCTACTAGCTTGAGGAACGATTTAGGATCTGCGAGCCGCTCCTTGCTGGTCAGCCAGGTATCGAGGTAGCTCGTCGCGTTAATCGCGAGTACCGGCTTTTCAGGATCAAGCCCGATTTCGCGCATGATTGAAACGGCGACCGCGTCTGAAGAGACAGGGTTGATGAAGGCTGCATCTCCAGTCAGCTCCACCGGCTGCGTCACGCCGATCTCTTTCGTCAGCTTCTCGCTGTCACGCTCGCGCATCATGACGAGGTCGCAGCCGTTGATCGTCCACTTCGCAAGAAGCCGGCTAATCCAGCTCGGGAATGGCCCGATGCCCGTGCTGTAGCAAACCATCTTGCATCCGAGCAGCCGGGCGAGCGGCACGAGGAACACCAGCGTGATGAGGTAATTGAACGCCGGGTTGAAGAGCTTCTTGCCAAAGATGATGCCGTCGCAGATCAGGGCGCAGTCGCTCTTTGCAAGACAGCGCAGCGTCGGGAGCCCCAGGAGTCGGATGCTCAAGGTCCAGGGCATCACGTTAACGGCCTTTACGTTGTACTTCGAGCCGTAGTGCTCCTTGACCCACGATGGCTTGATGGTCGGCACGAAGAACTCTGCGTCTGGCAGCCTCTTTGAAAGGCTCTCCATGATGCTAGACATGATGGCCATGTCGCCTAAGTTTCGGCCGGAGTTGTTGCCCAAGAGGGTGATGCGAGGGTGAGTGCTTTTCATGAACGATCCTGGTTGGTTACTGCATCCAGAGGTTGTCCTTAGCGGTAATAAGCGAAAAGTTTAGGTCGGCTGTCTCGAAAAAGCAAAAATGAGCCCCGGCGCATCTCCGGCTTGCACGACATGCCATGCCCACCAGGCATAGGGCGGGACTGCGGTTTCAGCGGAATGATGGGAACCTGTTGATTGACAGCACGAAGCACAAGCTGATAGCTCTCTCGTTGATTGCGAGCGCCAGGGAAGAACGGTGAAATTCCGTCGCGGTCCCGCCGCTGTAACCGGAGTCATTCGTCTCAACCAAGCCACTGCATGAGCCGCGCGCAAGCGGGCTTAGGGCGGGAAGGCGAGACGAGCAAATGTCCGGGAGCCAGAAGACCTTCTCGCAACGGTCGCAGGAAAGGCCAGCGTAACGGCCGCCTCACCCGGAAGCCGCCCTCGTGGATTGGGGCCATCTTTCGCGTAACGCATAGACATACCCTTTGGAGCAGCGTGTGATTGCACGAGTGCGTTCATTGTGCCGTGGTGTATTCGCCGCGATCCTAGCTGCCTGCTTGCCTGCAGCCGTTCCGCTATGGAGCGCATCTGCCCAAGAAGCAGCGATCGCTACCCCAGCGCCTGATGATACCCCAAGCGAGGATTCGTCTCAGGTCGACCAGATCATTGTGACTGGCACGCGCATAGAAACAACTCAGCGAACAGATGGCAGCGCCACGACGGTGGTAACGCAGCAGCAGCTAGAGGATGGTCAGTACCGCAGCGCCAAAGACGCGCTCCAGCAGGTGCCAGGCTTAGACGTCGTGCAGAGCGGCGGCCCTGGCGGAAACACCGCTATCTTTATCCGCGGCGCTGACAGTGGCCAGACGCTCGTCATGCTCGACGGAATTGAGCTGAACAACCCCGCGTCGACGAACAGGGGCTTCAACATGGCAAACCTTACGCTTGAGAACGTCGAGCGCGTCGAGGTAATTCGCGGCCCGCAGAGCACCATCTACGGATCTGACGCGATGGGCGGAGTCATCAACTTGATCTCTAAGAAAGCAGAGAGAGGCGTGCACCTCAGCGCCACATCCGAGGCGGGCTCGTTTAGCTCGTTTAACCAGATCGCAAACCTCTCGTACGGAAGCGACCCGATTGATGTCTCCACGGCAATTACCCAGCAGGATCTCGGCAGCGTGTCGGCAGCGAGTCAGCAGTACGGAAACGGTGAGCCGGACCGGTACCACAACACCTCGCTCTCGAGCCGAATTAAGGCTAGGCCATCTGAATTGGTCGACATGTCATCAACAGTCCGATACAACACGACCTCCAACGGCCTCGACAACGTCGGGGGCGCCGGCGGCGATGACCCCAACCACAACCTAGACTCAGATGAATTCTTCACTCGCGGAGACCTATCAGGCCATTTCCTGGCCGACACGCTCAGCCCGACCGCCTACGTCACCTACACGCGACAGACGCTAAGCGACACGAATTTTCCGGATGAAATAAGCTTCGACACCCTAGACTCTTCGTACAACGGAGATGTCTTCACGTACGGCGGACGAGTCAACTGGAGCCCTGGAAAGATCCTGTCGCTTGTTGGAGGAGCCGAGGTGCAGCGCGAGCGGGCAGACTCCTACTACTTTTCAGACGGCCCCTACGGACCGTTTGAGGATGATCTCTACGGCCGCTCCGCCCAGGACGACGCGTACTACCTAGAAGGCAGACTGTCGTACGACGAAAGCCTCTACATTGATGCGGGTGTCAGAAACGACCAGCACTCGATCTTCGGAAACCATACCACCTTCAAAGTTGCCCCAGCGTGGCTCGTCACCTCGAGCACCAAGCTTCACGGCTCGATGGGAACAGGATTTAAGGCGCCATCGCTCGTGCAGCTCTACTCAAGCTACGGCAATCCTGACCTAAAGGCCGAAGACAGCGTCGGGTGGGACCTCGGTATTGACCAGGACATCGTCAAGGATAAGGCGTCTGTGTCTCTCACCTACTTTCGCAACACGTTCGACAACCTGATTACCTTCGACCCTTCCAATTACCTCCTCGAGAATATCGACTCTGCCCAGACCGAAGGCCTCGAAGTAGGAACCAACGTCGCGCCAGTCAAGGACCTCTCCGTGAGGGTAGCCTACACCTACACCGACACAAAAAACGACCTGACAGGAGAGGCGCTGCTGCGTCGTCCCCGCAATAAAGCGGCGATTACGGCCGTCTACTCGCCTACTCCCCGCATTCGCAGCCAGGTGCAGTGGCGGCTCTACAGCTCTCGCGCGGACTACGACTACGGTGCGTATCCACCCTCTAGGATTACCCTTGGTGGCTACGGCATAGTTGACATCGCCCTGTCGTACCAGATCACCTCCCGGTTCGAGCTGATATCCCGAGTCGATAATCTCTTTGACAAGTCGTACGAAGAGGTGTTCGGATTCGGCACTATGGGGACAACAGCCTTTGGCGGCATCAAGGTGTCGCTGTGACGCGGCGATCGATTCAGCGAGCTACTGCTCTGCTGCTGCTTGTTGTCGGCTTGCGGCCGACTCTTGTTGCGCGTGCCGAGGCCCCGTGTGAGCGAATCGTGTCGCTTGCACCCAGCGTCACCGAGAGCGTCTACGAGCTCGGCCTTGGTGACAAGCTCGTTGGGCGCACCCGATTCTGCCGCTTTCCGGAGGCTGCATCTGACATTCCCGCCGTGGGCGGCTTCTACGATGCAAGCCTGGAGGCCATCCTTGCCCGGCGGCCAACGCACGTAATCGCGCTGCCAGAGAGCTTCGATGTGGCGGAGCAGGCCAGCCGTTTCGGGGTTGAGACGATAGCTGTCGATCACTCCAGCGTTGAGGGCATCAAGCAGAGCCTGCGTCAAATCGCCGAGCGGTGCGGAGCTTCTGCTCGTGCAGCGGAGCTATTGGCGCAGTACGAAGCGCGGGAGCGTGCCGTGGCGCAAAAAGTAGCAGGCCAGGAAACGCTTCGCACCCTGGTCGTCGTTGGGAGAGCGCAGCAGGCAAGCGAAGCGCCGTCCCTGTACGTCTCTGGCAACGACGGCTTTTATAGTGAGGTGCTCTCTCTTGCGGGCGCTAGAAACGTCAACGAGCGACGCACCACAGCAGTTCCGATCCTCTCTCCAGAGGGGCTCCTCGTGCTAAAGCCAGAGGCTATCGTAGAGGTGATAAATGCGGATGATGGAATCTCGGCTAAGGACGCAGAGCAGCTGTGGCAGCGCTTCGATGCAATTCCAGCGGTCAAGCGCGGCAAGGTGTACATACTCAATGACGACTTCGCGAGCATCCCTGGGCCGCGCTACATACAGCTCGTAGAGAAGCTGGCAGGCCTGCTGCACCCCAAAGCTGGCGAGAGCGAAGAGGGAGCAGCTTCATGACAGCCGATCTCCTGCTTCAGGTCTCTTCGTTGTCGGTAAGGCAGAAGGGCGCGCACCTCTTGCGCGAGATCTCGCTCACCCTGGGAGCAGGTAAGTGTCTTGCCGTTGTTGGCCCAAACGGAGCGGGCAAGACGACCCTTCTAAGAGCAGTAGCTGGGCTGATACCTCCGTCATCGGGCTCGGTGCGGCTGCTCGGAAACGAGGCGGCTAGCCTCAAGCCAGAGCGTAGGGCGAGAGTTGTCGGGCTGGTTCCTCAGCGCCTGGCCCATGTCCCGCCGTTCACCGTGCGGGAGTTCCTTGAGCTGAGCGGCCTTGAGCGTGGCGAGGGGAGCCTCTCCCTTGTTCGGCACCTTGAGAGGCGATTGCTCACTGAGATAAGCGGAGGGGAGCTCCAGCGAGTGCTGATAGCGGGCGCCGTTGCACAAGGAGCAGCGCTGCTGTTGCTCGACGAGCCAACGGCAAGCCTCGATCCAGTTGGCCGAAAAGAGGTAGAGGGTGTGCTCCGGGCGTGCCGGGAATCTATGGGGCTCTCCTACATTATGGTCACGCATGACGTGGCGTTAGCTGCGCGCGCGGCTGATTCTATTACGATCATGCGCGACGGGGCGCTGGTGTGGACGGGGAATCCGCAGGATTCGAGCCTCGTTTCACAGCTATCGGATGCCTACGGGTGCGAGTTTGTGCAGCTCGCGGGTGACACGAGGGGCCCCGGACTTGTGGTGCCGGTGTAGAGATGGCGGAGCAACGAGAGGGATGAGGAGCAAGCTGCTGGCGCTATTATTGATGGGCCTTCTCGGAGCAGTTGCTTGCGCCGCAACGCTCTGTGGCGCGCGCCAGTACTCGTTCTCTGAGGCTATCGGCAACCCGGAAGCTTCCCAGGTTATCTTTCAGCTGCGGCTGCCGCGCGTGTTGTTTGGCCTGTTTCTCGGCGGGGCTCTAGCCGTGATTGGGGCAGCGTACCAAGCCATCTTTAGAAACGCCTTAGCGAGCCCGTTTTCCCTCGGTGTTTCTTCTGGCGCTGCTCTTGGGGCGTCGCTGGCGATCTTCATCGGTCCAGGGTGGCCGGTTGGAGTCAGCGCCAGCGCAATTGTTGCCGCAGGTGTGAGCATTGTGCTCATTCTAGGGCTCAACCAGACTCGCGCAGCGGCCTCGCAGGAGTCGCTGCTTCTCATCGGAGTGGTCTTTAGCCTGTTCTGTTCCAGCGTGCTGACGTTGATTCAGTACCTGAGCGACTACTCGCAGATCTTCCGGGCCACCCGCTGGATGCTTGGCGCTGTGCCTCCCGCCTCGTGGAGCGCGGCAGTAGTCGCCGGACTACTAGCGGTTGGAAGCGCTGGCTGGCTGTGGAGGAGCCACCATAAGCTTGACTTGATGCTCTTTGGTGACGATTTTGCTTCGGCCCGGGGAGTAGACCCAGAGGGGCTGTCCCGAAGCGTGTTTGTAGTGACCTCGGTTGCAGTTGGGTGGTTTGTTGCCCAGTGTGGCGTAATTGGCTTCGTGGGGATTATCGTGCCGGCCGCAGTTCGGCTCATGGTTGGCCTTCACCATCGGCGTGTTGTGCCCTTGAGCTTCCTTGTGGGGGCGCTGCTCGTAGTATCGTGCGACCTGATGGGGCGGGTTGTGACGCCGCCCTTTGAGGTGCCGGCGGGGGTCTTCACGGCGGTTCTAGGCGGCCCAGTCTTTGTGGCGCTGCTGTTGCGTTCTCGGCATGAGCTGCTCTAACAGCCGAGAGGCAGGGTCGGCTGCCAGATGCGAGCCTGGTAGACGCGCAGGTCGTCGACGAGATCGGCGGACCTAGCTATGAGCAGCCTCTCTTAGGTGCTACCCTCTCTCTGTCCATGTCTTTGCTTGCAGCTCTCTCAAACATACTCCCAACGCTGCTCCTGGTGGTGTTCCTGCGCAGGCTCTCAACTGGATGGTCGCTCCTGGGTGTATTCGCAGTCGCGTGGGCTCTCGGCCAGGTTCTAGTCGTTCCGCTCACGTACCTCCTGGCGTGCTGGCTCGTTGGGAGTGTGTCTCCAACGCTGGCAGCTGCCAGTAAGCTGCTGCTCGTGATGCAGGTAGCGGCGCTGGCGGTGACCGCCATCGTGTTAAGGCCGAAGCCATTCAGGGCGATGCGCCAGGCGTTCCAGACCAGAGGAGCGAAGGGCTGTATCATTGACGCTGCATTCCTGGCGGCAGCAGTGAGCTTCTCGTACTTCTTCTACGTGCCACACGTGATTGAAGAGCCCGGCGCTATCTACCGCAGCAGCGCGTACTGGGATTTCACCGCGCACTACCCGATCGTGCAGAACTTTGTTTTTGGCGATAACTTTCCGGCGAAAGACGAGACTGCCGGGGAGCTTCCGCTCCTCTACCACTTCTTCAGTGATTTGCAGGTAGCGATCGTGTGTGCCCTCGGCGGCTCCCTCTCGGGCGCATTTCTCTGGGTCTCGGTGCTCTCTCTGGTGAGCCTGCTTGTGCTGATGCGCGAGTTTGCGCGCGCTCTGTTTGCGAGCGAGGCCGCAGGCTGGGCGGCGGCTATCTTTGCGATTACGTCGAGCGATGTGCGTTGGCTCTTCGATCTCGTTGGAGCGCCCTGCAAAGAGCCCTTCATCAGGCCTTTCCTGGGCTTCATTCACCCCATGAAGCACAGCATCGTGCATTGTCCGTTCGGCAACTTTAACGTGTCGATGTTCAACATGTTCTACTTCCTAGAGGAGCGACACCTGCTCTTCTCTAGTGTCCTGGTGTTGATAGCTGCCCTGTTGCTCAGGGCTTTTGCGTTACAAGGCGTGGCGAGAGGAATTCTTGTCGGCGGTTTGTTCACGTTGTTTTCCCAGTGGAACGTATTCATTTTGCCGATGCTGCTGCTGCTGCTCCTGCCCGGACTGTTACGGAGAGGCAGCGTGATGGGGACTTTGGCAGCCATGCTTACAGTAGTGGGGGTAGGGGGGATGCAGGCAGCAGTGGTGAAAGAAGCTGTAATGGGCAGTGAATGGTTTAGGGCGGAAGAGCTTCAGCCTCGCATTAATCTCGGCTTCGCCACAGAAGACGTCTCTCGGTCAATTACCCTCCAGCGCTTCCTTGAGTACTACGGCTTCGCGATCGGCCCGATGCTGCTGTGTGCGGCTATCGGCCTCGCCCTCATGTGGCGGCGCTCAAGGAGAGACTTTACGCTCTTAGTGCCAGTGTTGGTTGGAACATTCGTGCTCATTAACACGGTTCAGGCGTTACCGCAGAGCGTCTACGAGAACCACAAGTGGGTGAAGCCGTGGCAGGGCTTTTTGCAGATTGCTGCTGCTGGCCCTGTAGCAGCGCTGCTTGTGCGCGGCTCCGTGCCGCGCGTAGTGCTGGCCTTAACGCTCGTGGTGGTCTTGAGCGTTTCGGGCATCGCTGAGGCGATCCCCTTTATGCAAGTGGGGAAGCAGGAATTTCTTGTGGATTACCCATCGCCGCTGATTGACGGCATTCGCGAGAAGACCAGGCCGAACGACGTGATTGCGACCACTAGCCCCCGAGAGGTACTCATGGCTGGCCGACGTGTGTACTACCTCGACAACACCGACCTCGCAGGCACGATTCCGCACCTGCGCGGACTGAGCTTTCGTTTCTCTCGCAGGGCAGAGCTTCAGCAGCGGCTCTACACAGCTTTCGACCCTAGAGGCTTCTGTCAGGTGGCTGCGGAGCTAGGAGTGGCGGTGGTAGAGTTCTCTCCTGAGCAGCAGGCTAAGCCGCTCTTCTCTGAGTTGGCAGATCAGGTCATTCTCCGGGCAGACATTC
>OMIG01000222.1 GCA_900299035.1 Pseudomonadota bacterium | reverse complement strand
TACTGCACCGCCCCATCTCCCGTACCGCCGGCTTTCCAGCCGGCAGTGAAAGGGCACGAGTGTCGATGCACCCTCTTCTACCTACTCAGCTCGCCAGCTGACCCGCCCCACGAGAAATCATAAGCCCTCAAACCCCTTCACTGCCGGCTAGAAAGCCGGCGCTACGGAGTAATCGAGCCTCTACTGCCGGGTCGTTTCTTGAAGGTGCTCCGCCTCACGAGAAATCATAAACCCTCAAACCCCTTCACTGCCGGCTAGAAAGCCGGCGCTACGGGGTGCTCGAGGCTCTACTCTCGGGTCGTTTCTTGAAGTTGCTGCGTCCCGCGCTACTCTCCTAGCGCCCGCGAACGTGCTTGGCCACCGTGCGCATCACGGTTCCCTCTTTCGAGAGCACGAAGATCCAGCCGCCATTGATGCGAAAGCGCTCGCCCTGCACTCCGAAGCGCTCGAGCGCTCCTGCAATCTTAAACTTCTCTATCGGCTGCGAGAGCTGGTAGATGGAAGAGAACTTCTCAAAGCACTCCACCGGAGTGAACCACCCGTTCATCTTCTCCCGCGGCTCACGGGTGCGGCGTATCAGCTCGCTGAACTCACAGAATGCGCGAGCATGCACCGACTGGCGCCGGCCCCCAGTCTCGTAGAAGCCCATGAGGTCACGGTGCTTCGGGGTGAGGCGAAAAGACCCTAGCTTCTCGCGCGGCGCGTTGTTGAGCTCGTGACGCAGCAACGTGCTCAAGTTCCTGCCATTGAGCTCAAGGATCCTAAAGATCTGCCCGCGGTCCTCGATGAACAGGAATTTCCCGGCGGCCCGCACGTGGGTCGTCTTCGAGCTCTTGGTCTGAAAGGGCACAACCATCGGAAACGCGCGCGGGATCTCGCGCGCCCTGCGCGCGATTCCGATCAGGGCCTTCAGGCACACAGAGAGGTTCTGCTCGATCCCTGGGTACCGTCGCTGCAAGAACCTCGACTCTCCCGCAAGCTCCATGAAGTGCCGCAGCACCGACTCTGGGAGCACCACAGACGCAGCGCGACGGCTGATAATAACTTCAAGCCCCTTCGGGCCCGTCTTAAGCTCTGCGCTCTTTAAGTTTTGAAGCTGTGGGTCCGCAGGGTGTATGTAGTTCTTCGTCGACAAGAGCGACCCGAGGTAGTACGGCAGCCCATACTGCTGCGGCGTCTTGAGCGGGAACGGCACGAGGAACCCGGCGAGCACGTTCTTTCCCTCCACCAGGTACAGACGCTCTGGAGCGGTGCTGTCGAGCAGCCACTGCTGGCACTTCTCGACACTCTTCTGCGCTGCACCCGCGCTCTCCTTGAGAATCCAGGCTTGGTAGCGCTCGACAACCGAGGAGAGCCCCCGCTCGTCTACGAAGAGCCCGCGCGGCACGACACGGATGAGCTGCCGCTCGCCCTCGAAGCTCTTGTCAGACCGCAAGCTGGCGAGGAATCGCTCGAGCACCGCCCGCTCGCTGGGCGGTGCTGCCTGCTGTGTTGCCTGCTGGGCTTCGCTTTTCTGCTGGTCCGGGTTTTCCTGCTCCATGGCGAGAGAGGATACATCGGCGGCGATTTACCTCGCCATCCCCTTGCAGTAGGCTCGGCTGCTGTATGACGGGCACACAACGACTCCCCTGCACCATTGACGCTGTCGACCCGTGGTCAGGAGCGCGAGCGGTCACCATCCAGACGCTCCACGGCAGGGTTGAGACGCCCATCTTCATGCCGGTCGCCACCCAGGCCGTGCTCCGGCACTCAGGGCTAGAGGTGGCAAGCCAGCTCGACTACCAGGTGCTCCTGGCAAACACCTACCACCTGCTGCTGCGGCCCGGCACCGAGGTCCTGCAAGCCTTCGGCGGAGTGCACCGCTTCATGCAGTGGGACCGTGCCGTGCTGACTGACTCAGGCGGCTTTCAGATCTTCTCGCTCCCGAACCACGTCTCCCTGAGCGAGGACGGAGCGCGCTTCCGCAGCTACGTGGACGGCACCTGGATCGACCTCTCGCCCGAGCGCAGCATCGAGGTGCAGCGCATCATCGGAAGCGACATCATGATGGTGCTCGACCACTGCGTGAGCTCAACCTCTGACCTGCCGACAACCCGCCGCGCCCTGGAGCTCACAACTCGCTGGGCGAAGCGAAGCCTCGCTGCGCGCGGGGACTCGCGCCAAGCCCTGTTTGGCATCGTGCAAGGCGGATGCTTTCCTGAGCTGCGGCGCGAGAGCGCTGAGCAGATCACGGCACTCGGCTTCGACGGCTACGCGCTGGGCGGACTCGCCGTCGGCGAAACGAAGGCAGAGCGAGAGGACACGACCGAAGCAGCCGCGAAGCTCCTCCCGGCCAGCCAGCCGCGCTACCTCATGGGCGTTGGCACCCCGAGCGACCTGCTCGAAGCAGTGCGCCGAGGCGTGGACATGTTCGACTGCATCCTGCCGACAACCCTTGCGTCTCAGGGGGTGTGCTTTACCTCTCGCGGCAAGATCGACCTGCGCCGCGGCGTGTACCGCCTCCAGCAGCAGCCGATCGACCCGAGCTGCCCGTGTTCCACCTGCGCACGTTTCAGCAGGTCGTACGTCAGCCACCTCGTGAAAGCCAAAGAGCCCGTGGCCGCGCAGCTCGTGAGCCAGCACAACCTCACCTTCTACCGCCGCCTCATGGCGCGCATGCGTGAGGCGATCCTCGCTGGCACGTTTAAGGATCTCTACGCTCAGGAGAGCGTGATGCTTGATAGCGATGATGTGGACTTTCCGCCGGTCCCGCCGGCGAAATCACAAGGGTAATTTATCCGCTGCTCTGAAAAACCACTGCTGCTTAAGACCTGGCTCCAGCGGCTACCAGACAGGCGACTACTTTTTCAGCCTCACGTACGCATACCGAACCATCGGTATGCCATCCTGATCAGGTGGTCCGGCTATCCATAGGAAGGGAGGAATGATATCCGAGAGTTCTTGCACGGCTCCTTGGGAATCTCGGGGTATCGTAGCTGTGTCCCAAGGCATGACGACCAGCTGAAGAGCCTGTGGCCGTGTCAGCAGCACGTTCCTGAGGTCGGGTATCGATGAGACTCGCGTCAAGGAAGACGAATGGCGCACCGCAGCATCAGGCATATCGAGCATAGTAGCCTCGTAGCCCTCAAGCACGATTGTTGGAATCCTGCTAGCTTCGGCCTCAAGGGCCAGGTTAATCATCGCTTTAGACTGCAATCCTCGACCAGCAGGCGCATACCACTCTACGCCCCCGACTGACCTGTAGTGTGAGAAGTACATCCAAATGTTGGAGATGGCTGAGATGCCGCAGAAGGCAATCGCTGCACCCGGAACGCCTCGTTCCGTGATAACGCGGCGGGCCAAGCGCTCAGCCCCCAGCGCTCCGACCCACGCTAGAAAGAACGACATGCCTATCATGCGCCGCCCTACCCCCCGGTCCGGGTCATTTAGTGGAAAGCTAATGGCCATTGGCAAAATAAACAGCACAAGACCGGCCAGGCAAAGCCGTGCCACCTGAGATCTCCTGATTTGACGCAGGCACTGGACGACACCCACAGCGAAGATCACCGAGAACACCGGGTCTAGTATCGGCGCCCGGGGCCGAAACATGTGCCGAGGAAAGTCGTTGATAGAGACGTGTATCTGCTTTGCCGCATCCCAGAACATGTATGCAACCGCCGAATATGGGCTAAATCCTAGCTTCGGCAGAAGCTCCGCTTTTATTCGAGCGGCCTCTGCCTGCAGCGGCATAGAGTAATGCCCCTGAAGATGCTGGATGAGAAAAGGCTGGTATCCAATCAACCACGCAACACCCGCTACGACTAGCAGCGCTAATAGAGACCGGCGTTCTCGGCCGCCGGCATTAACAAGCCGCTCCACGAAGAGCAGCCCGAAGACAGGCACCAGAATTACACCGCCTTTCTGGAGGATAAAAGCGGCGGATACACAGAACCCTGCCAACGCAGCGAAGAGAGCGCTGCCTCGGCGAAGCGCCACTGTCAGCGAAAGAAAGCCGAAAGCTATAACAGCGAGGTCTAGAGGGTAGGCATAAATAAACCTTGAATTTACCCAGTGCCACCCGAAACAAACCAAAAGGGTCGAGGCACACAGCGCCACAAACCGCCCTGAATACAGTCTCACTGCTAGGTACCAGAATCCCACTGACAGCGCACCGCTCACGAGTGAAAGCCACTTTTGAAACGTAACTACATCGGTGACAGACGCGAATACTCGAAAAAGGAGCATCTGAAGGTACAGAAGGACGTACGGATACCCATCGTCCCCCATTGCTCCAAGAACCCAGGGTTTCTCGATCTCGGATATCATAAGGACATTATGGGTATGAATAAATTCATCTCCCACCAAGGTGTCTGGGCCTACCGCTCGGACCGCTAGAGCGAGCAAGAAGAAGATAGCTGCGAGGCCGGCGTCGATAGGATGAAACGTGAAGGAGAGGCCCTTTGCTCTATCAATGCAGAAGCTCAGCACAAGAACCGCTAAGGCGGCTCCTCCCCAAACAGGAAGCAGTGGACTAGGGCCCGGGTTTGCTTCTATCCGGAGGATGCTTAGCTCCTTCAGGGCAAACACTAGCAGGAGTAGCAGCGCTGCAGAGCCTAGAAGCTGCCACTCGGCCCGCGATATGTTTGCGAGACTAAAACTGCGGGGAAGAACAACTAGTACCGCAGCGCTCACGAAGAGAAGAGAATATCCCAATCCGAGTGAACCCGGCGCCCACTCTAAGCACCATACTCCGGAAGCAACACCCACCAGCGCGAGGCACACAAATCCGTGTGCACAGAGCGCACGAAGCAACTGAATCATCCTTCAAGGATCTCCCTGAGGAGAGATCGCCCCCCTCATTACACTATTCAGCAGCTACCATTCACCGCTCGTCTACCGCGATAGGGTGTGTCACTCCGTGATACAGGTTCAGCACCAAACACCACTTAACGCTGAGGGCTTCATGCTCCCCAAGCAAGCAGATCTCTCCCAATCTCCCTACGGATTCGCCGCAATAAACCTAAAGCCGATCATCGAGTCAGCATTCGAGCTGCCGGCGGAAGCTGTCACACCGCTAATCGATGCCGAACGCCCGTAGGCGATCGATTGGCGGTTGCCGACGAAGGCGTTGCTTGACAGCACGGTCAGGTCTCCCTGCGTGCCCGAGTACGAGAAGGTATTGCTTGAGCCGCCGAAGAGGTAGACGGCCGATGCGCCGTAGATGATCACCTCCCCAGAGGCCGGTGACGCCGCCGGCATAGCCGCTGTCGAGTCCGACGCCGCAGCCGCGCCGTTGCTGAAGTCTCGCAGCCCGCTCGAGACGACTGCCATAATCGTTCCTGCGATACGCTGCGTCTGGGTCGGGTACGTCCAGGTGTAGTCGGCTGGCTCGAAGCTCGTGGCAAACTTCGTGTACACAGAGTTCTGCTGGTCAACGCCGCCAGCATTGTAGACGCTGCTCTGCGCAAAGAGGGTCCAGCCTGATGGCGGAGTTGGCGACTCAACTCGGTGCATGATGACAGCTACCATCAGGTCCCCTTCCTGGAGCTGGTTTGGCTTGGTGATGGTGTACGAGGTTGCTGCTGGCATGCCGTCTGCCGCGATTGAAGTGGACGAGCGCACCCACGCTGTCTGTACAGGCGTTGCTGTCGGAGTAGCTGTCGCTGTCGGAGTTCGCGTCGGACTTGCAGTCGGAGTGTGCGTCGCTGTCGGCGTGTGCGTGGGCGTCACCGTTGCGGTGTCGCTCGGAGAAGCTGTCGGTGTGGCAGTCGGTGATGCCGTTGGAGTGTTCGAGGGTGTGCTGGTCGAAGTAGCCGTCGGAGTATCGGTGCTGGTAGGGGTGAGCGTCGGCGTGTCTGTCGGCGAGCTGCTCGGAGTATCGGTCGGAGTGGCCGACGGAGTGCTAGTCGAAGAGCTTGTCGGCGAATGAGTCGGTGAAGCAGTAGGTGAATTGAGCGGCGTCGTGCTTGGTGTCGAAGTAGGAGTCACTGTCGGCGAGTCTGTCGGAGTGGCCGACGGAGTGCCGGTTGGCGTGCCCGAGGGCGATGAGGTCGGCGAAGCAGTCGGTGTGTCCGTTGGCGTTGATGTCGCCGTCGGAGTCTCTGTCGCCGTGGCGCTCGCTGCAGGCGTTGGCGTGTTGGTGGGCGTCGGGAAGATGCTTCCGCCGTACCCCCTGAAGCGCCCGACAAAGGATGCCTTCTGAATCTGTACCTTTGACAGGCGGGCCCGGAGCTTGGCTGTGCTGGTCGTGCTTAAAGCGAGCTGCGCCCGGCGCAACGCGTAGAGCTCAAACCTGTAGCGGTGTTCGCTGCCGTTTGGAGGGCACGGGCCGCTGTACCCCTTAATGCCGTAGGCGTTGGTGAGCTGCGTTATCCCTCGAGCGATCCCGCGCTCTGCGTCCGGAACCTGCCGCGGCAGGCCGTAGGGCAGGCCGTAGCGCCAGTAGGGGCTCTTGCGCCGGAGCAACACAGACCAGAGAAGCTGGTTAGTCTGAATGTC
>OMIG01000221.1 GCA_900299035.1 Pseudomonadota bacterium | reverse complement strand
TCTCCCCAGCGGATGCCGATCGCGTACTGACCGATACCCCATATCTCTTGCAGCGAGGTTTCTTGGTCGACGGTGCTCTCTACGATCGTCAGCGAGCGTTTCTTGCCTGTGAGGGGCTTGGAGTGCGTTGTGTCGCCGCGCTTCTCTTTGCACGAGGCGCAGGGGCAGCCGTAGCGCAGCACTTTGCTCGGGAGGGTAGAGGTGGCGCCGTCTAGCCACCTGATCGAGAGCCCGTCTGTTCCGTTGCGGCGGATCTCGGTGGGGGTGCAGGAGGGGTTGTTCATGTCGTTGAAAAAATACCTGTGTATTTATGGATAGTAGTCATTTAGGATACGGGCTTCAACCTCTGGCGCAGTTTCGCGCAAAGAGATGATAACGGCTACTTTTACACCTTCAGGAGACTCTATGGGACGTGGTGATAAGCGCACGAAGCGAGGAAAGATTTTTGCGGGCTCGTTCGGCAACACTCGCAAGCGCAAGACGAAGACGACTAAGCCGGTGACATCGAAGACGACCAGCGCGCCAGCCAAGAAGGCTCCGGCTAAGAAGGCTTCGAAGTAGTAAGCCGATAGGCGCATAAAAAAGGGGACAGACACCTTTATCTGCGGCTCCGCCGCTCAGATAAGGGTGTCTGTCCCCCTTTTTTTGAGCGTGAACGTGCACGTGCTCGTGAACGTGAACGTACCCGTACCCGACCAGCAAAATTGCGCTCGGAAGGCCTTCCCCCAAGAGCAGGAGCTTCCGAAGGGCGGCTCGGCCGGAGGGGTAACCCTGCGGGGTAGACTACTTCGATGCGGTGAATCGTCCAGTTAGCGAGCGGGAACGTTCACGTTCACGTGCACGCTCACGTGTTGATGAGCCGCCATCCAGCGGAAGAGGGGTTTTTACCGCTCAATCTCCGACCGGTGGTCGGTCAGGTACTTGAAGAGCTTCACCTCGGTGTCTCGCGCGAGGCTGCGGTCGTACTGTTTCGCGAATCGGGCCGCCATGGGGTTGAGGGTCTTGGGTGGGGTGGGAGACTCCCGGAATGCCACCACGGCGTCACGCAGCGAGAGGCCGCCCTCACTGGCGTCGATCGTCATGAGCCCTTGCTGGGCAAGGTCGAGCGCCTCCGGTGGGCTCGACTCGATCACCTGGTACAGGCCGATCTTACGGGCGCGCTCGTTGAGCTCGTACGTGGCCACGAAGAGCTTCTGGTCGTCGTTCAAGCCAGGGGCGATTATCGTCTGGCCTAGGGCGAGGGACTTCTCGTACGAGCCGCCGAGTGTCTCGTAGGCGTGCAGCAGCTCGGCCTTGCGCTGGCGGTCGGCGCTCTTCACCTTGTAGCCGACGATGGTGGCTGTGGCGCCTGAGATCACCAGCAGCGAAATCATGAAAACGACCGCAACCCAGTTCTGCTTGATTGGGCTCTCGCTCATCTCGGCTCTCTCTTCCATGTCGTCCATCTCCTGGGGTTGAGGTGTTGCTGTCGGCTAGGCGGCGCGGCTAGGCAGCGTTGGAGCGGAGGCGGGCCTGGTTGTGCAGAGCCTCAAGCTCGCGCTCGATGCCCTCAATCGCGCTCTGGCTCTCGGCGCTCACTGCGCCCTCGCTCCAGCACTTGGCGAGCGCGCTCTTGTATTGAGCCAACACCTTGAGCAGGTTCGGTTTTACTCCGAGATCATGCACCTCGTTCTGGGCGAAGTGAAGAATATCCATGTAGCGCTTCTGTTTAGCCGCAAGCCGTGGTAACTCCATCTAGGTCGATCTCCCGGGAAAAGGTTCTTACGGGGGATGATAGTCAAAGAAAGGGCGGGGGAAAACCCCAGCCAAAAGCGGCTCCAGAAGGTATGGCACGCGCAACAGCAAAGAAGTCCAGTCCGGCGTCGATGGCAGTGTTCCCGGGCTCGTTTGACCCGCTCACCAATGGCCACGTCGACATCATCGAGCGCGCCAGCGAGATCTTTCCACAGGTCATCGTGGCGGTGCTCTTTAACCCATCAAAGGAGTCGCTCTTTAGCCAAGCTGAGCGCGTGGCGCTCATCTCGAAGCAGTTCGCCCGCTACAAGGGCAGGGTCTCGGTGGTGAGCTTCTCAGGGCTGCTGGTCGACTTCGTGCAGAGCACCAAGAGCCGGGTGGTTATTCGCGGCCTGCGAGCTATCTCGGATTTCGACTACGAGGCCCAGATGGCCCTCATAAATCGCAAGCTCGCGCCCAAGATCGAGACTTTCTTTCTTACGGCGCGCGAGGAGCACTCCTACATCAGCTCAACTGTGGTGAAGCAGGTGGCACTACTGGGGGGCGATGTCTCTAAGATGGTGCCCAAGGTCGTCGAGCAGGCGCTCTCCAAGAAGTGGCAGGAGCGTCAGAGGCTGCGTCGTCGGCCGCTGTAGTCTTACCCATCCGGCTCGCCCGCATGTAGCTGTATTCGTTGCCATTTCGCGCTCGGGCGGTGGCTAACTTGAGTTAACCCATTGAAACACTTATAGTACCGGGGCTTCGGCTGGGCTCTTCCGGCGTTGAAGCACGGGGAGTCTAGCGAGGCTGAAACACGACGGCCTTCGACGAACCGCTGGGTGGTAGGGCGCGCCGCGCAGGTGTGCGCGAGAGGCTCGCGACCCGCCGACCTGAAAAACTCAGGGCTCTGCCCGAACAACTGTAAGGCACTAGGAAAGGCACTATGTCAAAGCAACGCACCCTCTCGATCATTAAGCCAGACGCAACGGCCCGCAACCTGTGTGGCAAGATCCTTAGCCACTTCGAGGATGCAGGGCTGACTATCGTCGCTGCCAAGATGATGACCCTCACGCCTGAGCAGGCAGGGCAGTTCTACATCATCCACAAGGACCGCCCGTTCTACGGCGAGCTTATCGACTACATGGTTTCGGGGCGCGTGTTGGTGTCGGTGCTTGAGGGCGATGACGCAGTCAACCTGAACCGCAAGCTGATGGGTGCCACTGACCCCAAGAAGGCTGACGCGGGCACGATCCGCAACCTCTACGCCGAGAGCATCGCCGCTAACGCAGTGCACGGCTCAGACAGCGCTGAGAATGCCGCCACTGAGATTGCATTGTTCTTCCCCGAGCTCCGCTAGGCCGCAAGCGCGCCGAACAGAGCCAACCTTTGAGCTGTAGCCTGATAGGTGCCGCGTGACGGAGCTTTCGAGGGATTTCTACAACTATAGCTACGACGAGCTGGTAGAGACCCTGCAGAAGGATTTCGGGCTCACGAAGTTTCGCGCCACGCAGCTGTTCGAGTGGGTGTACCGCAAGGGCGTCACTGACTTCGACCTGATGACCAACCTCGGGCGTGAGCTGCGTGAGCAGCTTGCCGCTTCATTCGTCTTCCCGAAGGCGCGCATGCACGACCGTCAGGTGAGCGTTGACGGGACTCGCAAGTACCTCTTCGAGGTAGACGGCGGCGACCTGGTCGAGGCGGTCATGATTAAGCAGGTGAGCCGCATGACGCTGTGCGTGTCGTCGCAGGTTGGGTGCGCCATGGCGTGCGCTTTCTGCCGCACCGGCACCATGGGGCTCAAGCGCAGCCTCTCGACCTCCGAGATCCTGCGCCAGGTGAACGGCGTGATTGAGGACGCCAAGAACTTTGGCGACAGCTTCTCTAACATCGTGTTCATGGGAATGGGCGAGCCGCTGCACAACTTTGACGGCGTCACTAGGGCCGTGCGCAACCTCACCAACCCGATCGGCTACGCGCTCTCTCCGCGCAAGGTGACTGTTTCGACTTCCGGGCTCGTGCCGCAGATCCGCAAGCTCGCCGAGAGCAAAGTTCCGGTGAGCCTCGCTGTGTCGCTCAACGCCACCACGGACGAGGTTCGCACGCAGGTCATGCCGGTCAACAAGAGGTGGCCGATCAAGGAGCTGCTCGAGGCAGTCAGGCAGTTTCCAGACGGCCCGCGCAAGAAGGTCACGATGGAGTACGTGATGCTGGGCGGCCTCAACGACACCCAGGACGACATGAAGCGGCTCGTGTCGCTCATGCGTGGGCTGCCGGTCAAGGTCAACCTCATCCCCTACAACGACAACGCCGGCCTGGGCTTCAAGACGCCCGCTCGTGAGTGGGTTTTCACCTGGCAGAAGCACCTCAATGACCACGGCATTCAGGCCTTCATCCGCTGGTCCAAGGGGGCTGACATCGCTGCGGCGTGTGGGCAGCTCGCCACGGAGTCGCGCCAGAAGCGCGCTGCGGCGCCTTCGCGCTTGCCGGTGTTGGGAAATGAGCCGCAGGCTGCGGTGTAGGAAGGGGATGCTGTGGCGAACGTCCTGGTAGTCCCAAAAGGCTTCCTCGGCGACATCCTGCTGATGTCGCCCGCGATTGAGGCGCTCAAGGCGAGCGACCCTGAGGGGCGCATCACTGTGCTCTGCCCGCCGCAGGTCGCGGAGTTCGTCGGGCGCGACCCGCTCGTTGATGACGTGATAGAGATCGACCGCAAGCGAGACCTCTCGGGCTGGGGCGCTATTCGCCGCTTTGCCGGCACGCTCGCTGAGCGTGGCTTCGACCGCGCGTACGCATTCCACCAGTCTCCACGCACGGCGCTGCTGCTCAAGAAAGCCGGCATCCCTGTCAGAGTCGGGTACAGCGGGGGCCTCCTGAGCTTCCTCTACACCCGTACAGTGGCCAAGACGGAGCGGCTGCACGAAGTTGTCAGGAACCTTGAGCTGGTGAGAGACGACTTGAGCGAAGAGGTTGGGGCGCAGGTTGACCTATTGGCCCGCTCTGGCCCGACTCACGCGGCGGCGTTCGGGCGGCTGCGCATCCCGGCTGAAGATGCGCTGCAGATCTCAGACCGCGTGCGTCAGATCTGTGAGGAGCAGAAGCCGTTTGTGCTGCTTGCCCCTGGGAGCCAGTGGGAGACCAAGCGCTGGCATGCGGCCGGGTTCCACGCCCTTGCGAAGCGGCTTATGCAGGAGGGCTTCAGGGTGGTAATCACGGGAGCGCCCTCCGACGCGGAGGCCTGCGTTGAGGTGGCCTCAGGGCTCAACGTGGCCAACCTGTGCGGGGAGACCTCGCTGGAGGACCTGACCGCCCTCGTTCGATGGTCCAAGGCGGTTGTGTGCAACGACAGCATGACGATGCACATCGCGTCTGCCTTGGGGGTTCCAACTGTTGTAGTGTTCTGTGCGACGTCCCCATCGTTTGGCTTTGGGCCCTGGAAGAACCGCGCTGTCGTGGTTGAGAAGCAGGGGCTCTTCTGCAAGCCGTGCCGCAGGCACGGGTCGCGCAGGTGCCCGACTGGAACGAGGGCCTGCATGACGGGCGTCTCGGCGGAGGAGGTCTTTGCCGGTGTGCAGTCGCTCATCTCGGTGCGAGAGGCATCCGGGGGGGCAGGGAGGCTGCATGTCATTGAGTAGCGCATCGTGCGCGTTGGAGTTAGGAGTGGAGAATTCGAGCCGTCCATTCGAGCGGGCGATCCGCGGACCGTACTGTGTTGTGAGCCGTGACGGGCTGCCTGATGAGCTGGCAACCCGCATCGTTCACCTGGTGCGCAGCAGCCCGGAGGTTGCGCAGCCTCGCGGCGTGCTGGCGGGCCGGGGCACCACGACGGTGCACGAGATCCCGGAGCTGGGCAGGGTGTTCGTCAAGCGCTACGCCCACGGTGGGCTTCTTCGCGCGCTGACCGGCGGCAGGTTTCTGGCGATCGGGCCGGTTCGTTCGCAGGCTGAGTTCGAGATGCTTGAGCTGGTGCGCGGCATGGGCGTAAACGCCCCGAAGCCGCACCTGTTTGTGACCTGTGGCTCGATGGTCTACAGCACGTGGCTCCTGATGGAAGAGATCACTGGCACCTCGTCGCTGGTCGAGCTGAGCAAGCGCGACCCCGATGCGGTCATCGATGCCATGAAGGCGCTCTCGGAGCAGCTCATGCTGCTGGTGAAGGGCAGGGTGCTGCACGTGGACCTGCACCCGGGCAACGTCCTGGTTGACCAGTCAGGCAAGGTCTTCATTGTTGACTTCGACAAGGCTCACATCTTCAAGGGCTCGAGCGCAAAGCTCAGAGACCTCTACCTCAGGCGCTGGCGCCGCGCAGTGATAAAGCACGGCCTCTCGCCGCTGCTCACTGAGCTTATGTCGCTCACGCTTCGGAGCTACGATGAGTAGCGCTGGCGGCAAGCGCGTTCTAATCATACTGATGGGCGCGCTTGGTGACGTCGTGCGCGGGCTGTGCTTGGTGGACGCAATCAAGTCTGCCTGGCCGGACTGCCGCATCACGTGGGTAGTTGAGCCAGCCTGCTCAGGGCTGGTCAAGCTCCACCCGCGCATCGATCGGGTGGTAGTGTTTGACCGAAAGCGTGGGCTCGCGGGCGTGCTGGCGCTTCGGCGCGAGCTGCGGCGCGAGAGCTACGACGTCACGCTGGACTTGCAGCGTCACCTCAAGAGCGGACTGTTCTCTCGCTTCTCCCGCGCTCCGCGCAGGATCGGGTTCCATCGCCGCGACGCAAAGGAGCTCAACTGGCTCTTCAACACAGAGCGTGTCGCCGAGCACGGCGAGCGGATATCGAAGGTCGACCACTACCTGGAGTTCTTGAAGCCCCTCGGGATCTCGCGCCCAGAGCGGCTCACGACTGGCCTTGAGGGGATAACGCTTGCGCGTGTTTCGGCCGATTGGCGAGCTGAGCTCGTTGGGCCGTACGTGGGTGTTGTGCTGGGCTCTTCCTGGGACACCAAAGACTGGCCTGAGGACGGCTACCGAGCTCTGCTTGAGCAGCTCCACACCTCTGGGCACCGCACGGCGGTCCTGATCGGCGATTCGAGCCGGCGGGAGATGGGCGAGCGGCTGGCGGCCGGCGCTCCCAGCTCGGTGAAGGTCATAAACCTGGCTGGGAAGACCAGCTTAGAGCAGCTGGTGGCGGTGTTGCGGGACGCCTCGGTGTGCGTTGGGCCAGACTCTGGACCGGCCCACATCTGTGGCGCGCTGGGCACCAGGCACGTGACGCTCTTCGGCCCGACCCCAGCGGTCCGCAACGCCCCGCGTGGCAGCGAGGACTTGGCTATCGTTTCGGCGGTCGGCTGCTCCCCCTGTAAGCGCCGGGCCTGTCCTGGTTTGGGAAAGCTCTGTATGCGTCTTATCAGCCCCGAGGCGGTGCTGGAGCGTATCAAGGCGGCGTGACGGCTCCGTTTTCGGCGTGTAGCGTCACCCCCTGGGACTTGCTATAAACCCGCCATGGTACTCGGAAATAAGAAAGACCTGCTGGCCACGCTCGACCGCATCGTGTCGACTCCTATCTTAGTGGCGGGCGACCTGATCCTGGACCGCTACGTGTGGGGGAAGGTCGAGAGAATCTCACCTGAGGCGCCTGTGCCGGTAGTTGAGGTGCAGCGCATGGAGGATCGCCTGGGTGGCGCGGGCAACGTGGTTCGCAACCTGGCAACCATCGGGGCTAAGCCGAGCGTCGTCGGCACCGTGGGCACCGATGAAGAAGCGAGCGCCATGATGAGGCTGTTTGAGGAGATAGGGGCCGATACCGGAGGGATCGTTGTCGACGCGTCCCGCCCTACAACGCTCAAGACGCGAGTCATCGCCCACACGCAGCAGGTTGTCCGCATCGATCGCGAGAAACGCAGCGGGGAGGCAGCCGAGGTTTCGCAGAAAGTCGCACAGGCTCTTGAGGGAGCGATAGACGCATCGAAGGCCGTGATCCTCTCGGACTACGGCAAGGGAGCTGTTTCTCAGAAGGTTCTCGACACGCTGCTGCGCGCGCGTGAGCAGGGTCGCCTAGGCCTCGGCAGCCGTCCGCTGTTCGTTGACCCGCACCCGAGAAACTACGACAACTACCGCTTCATGAGCGTAGCCAAGCCCAACCGCAAGGAGGCTGAGATAGCCTCTGGCTGCCCAATCGGGGGAGTTGAGGATGCCTTCAAGGCCGCAGAGGCGCTGATGAAGCGCTGGAACTCAGAGATGATGGTGGTGACGCTCGGAGAGGGCGGCATGGTTGTTCAGCAGGCGAACGGCAAGGGCGGGGTGCACCTCGAAACGATGGCCCGCGAGGTCTTCGACGTGAGTGGAGCCGGCGACACTGTCACAGCAGTGTTCTGTGCGGCGCTCGCCACTGGCGCAACGCCGATCGTGGCGGGAGTGCTCGCCAACATCGCGGCAGGGATCGTGGTTTCTGAAGTGGGAACTGTTGCTGTTGATGTCGAGCGGCTGCGTGCTGAAGTGCAGCACTTCGGCGCAGCAGCGTAGGGAGAGGCTCATGGCAAAAGCGCCGCAAGGCCCGGGTATCAGGAGCATGACAGGGTTCGCCCGGGTGTCGTTCGGCGATCCGCTGATTGAGCTCGACGTTGAGATTAAGTCGGTCAACCACCGCTTCCTAGAAGTAGCCTTCAAGGCGCCCAAGTGCTACGCGGCCCTTGAGCGTGACGTAAAGTCTGTCGTGCAGCAGCTCCACAAGCGTGGCCGAATCGAGCTCTCAGTGCAGCGCCGGGTGCGCGAAGGTGCCCAGGGGGCTTCCGAAGATTTCTCTCCGACATTCGACGCGGCAGTGAAGCGCTTCAGCTCAGCGTGCAAGCGCTACGGGGCGCGCGGCGACTCGCTCGCGGAGTTCATCGGGCAGCTTGTGTTGACCGAGGGCGCTGCAGACGGCGATGGCGCTCCGGTTAGCGAGGACGAGGCGGCTCACCTCTTGCGGGTTGTGTCAGAGGCGAGCGAGGCCCTGGCGGCTATGCGAGAGTCGGAAGGGGCGGGGCTTGCCACAGAGATAGGCCAGCGGCTCTCCTCGATTGAGTCGATTAAGTCTGAGATCGGGAAAGTGATGGACGGCGCTCCTAAGCGGCTGCGAGAGCGGCTCGAGGAGAGGCTCAAGGCGCTCGCTCCGGAGGTTAAGGCTGACCCTGAGAGGCTGGCGCTCGAGGTTGCCCTGATGTCAGACCGTGTTGACGTGACCGAAGAGCTAGCCCGCCTAGACATCCACCTTTCGCAGTTCCGCCAGGCGCTCAGCGGGCACGCTGACGGCGTGGGACGGAAGCTTGACTTCATGACGCAGGAGATCGGCCGCGAGCTAAACACGATCGGGTCGAAAGCTCAGGATGCCCGGGTGCAGGGCTTGGTGGTCGACGCTAAGGCAGAGCTTGAGCGCATCCGGGAGCAGGTTCAGAACGTAGAGTAGCGGGTATGGATCGGAAGCTTGTTCGAAAGGGAATTCTTTTTGTGCTGGTGGGCCCAACGGGCTCTGGGAAGTCTACCTTCTGCACCCGGCTTATTGCGGAGAATCCCGACACCCTTCAGTACTCCACCTCTGCCACGACGCGCCCGCCGCGCCCTGGTGAGATCCCGGGAAAGAGCTACCACTTCATGGAGCGAGATGAGTTCGAGCGCCGACGGGCCAGCGGCGAGTTCTTTGAGACCGAAGAGACGCACGGATACCTGTACGGCACCCTGCGCTCGAGCCTGGAGAACGGAATCAATGCTGGCAAAGATCTGGTATTCCAGATCGACATCCGTGGGGCGCTCAACTTTAAGCGCCACTTCCCCAACAACACGGTGACCCTCTTCATCATCCCGCCCAGCTTCGATGAGCTTAAGGTTCGCTTGAAGGGGCGCGGCACGGTCGACCCGGAGGAGCTGCAGCGCCGTTTCACCACAGCGCGCGATGAGTACGAGGCTCTGCTTCAGCTCAACGGCGACCCCGGCAAGGTAGACTACCTGATCGTCAATAACGACCTGGACGAGGCCTACAAGACGGTGCGGGCGATTGTTCTGGCGGAGCGCTCGCGCTACCTGCGGATCGATCGCGCCTCGGTCGAGCAGTTCTGTGAGATCCCCAGCTAGGAAAGGTGCCTGTCATGAAATACGCCATCGCTCTCGTTCTGGCCGCCGCTTCGTTTGGGGCCCTCGGCTGTGGGCCGGCTGCGGCTCCGCAGCCTAAGTTTATTGAAGATATTCGCCCCATACCGCCGGCGCTCAAGGAGGTCTCTTTCGCCATCCAGCGCCGCGACTTCGAGGGCGCGCTTGAGCGTGAAGGCGAGGCGCCGCCGCGCCTCGTTCCGGTGTTTGCGTCTGTGTCGTCGCGCGAGAGCTACGAGTACCGCATCTTTGACCTCAAGCCTGAGAGCCCGTACGCGCTGCTCGGCCTGCAGAACTCTGACATCATCGTTGCGGCAAACCGCTACCTGATTAAGCGCCCTGAGCAGTTCTACCAGTTCGTGCAGCTGCTGCGCGGCGAGAACGACGCCTCGATCGAGATCCGTCGAGGCGGTGAGGGGAAGCTGCTCAAGTACTCCTTCATTCCGCAGCTCAAGCGCTAGCTCGCCGAGAGAGCGCGCGCATCCGCTGTTCGCACGCTGCCCGAATGCTTGACTAAGAATCCATCGCCGTTTAGAACGCTAGTTCGTTCCGTGTCGCTTGAGTGAAATAAGCGCAGTGGGGCGGCCACTGAGAAGCGCGCACCTGAAGGTGTAGCGGAGGCCTAGCCGGAGGACCGACGGTCGCATGAGTGCCCGCCAGGAAGGCCGGGCAGATCGTTGTGTTAGGGGGAGCAAGGTTGTGCAAACCCGCATGTTTATTGGGATTGAAGCAGTATGTTGAAGAAAGTTGCGATCGTGAGCGAAGGCGTCTGTGCTGAGGACCCGCATGGGGCAGACCGCCAGGTGTCGCTCTTTCCGGCGGATGCCCGGAAGCTAGTCGACGCCGGGTGCCAGGTCTCGATTGAGGACGGTGCCGGCCGCCGCATGGGCTTCTCAAACCAGGAGTACGCCCGTTTTGGGGTGCAGGTTGAGCCGCGCGAGAGCGTCTACCGGGGCAAGGACCTGGTGGTCAAAATCAAGGGCCCGACCAACGAGGCTATCCGGGAGATGGACCCAGGCAGCACCCTGTTCTGCATGGCGCACCTGCCGATGTATCCCGACCGGAAGGCCGCTCTTGAGGAGCAGCGGGTCAGCGTCGTTGCCATGGAGGCGGTCTCGGAAGGGAAGTTTCGGCTCGACAGTAAGGAGCTCGCGCCTAACCTCTTTGCCAAGCAGGTCTTCGACAGCTACCTCAAGAGCCGCCCAGCCGCAGAGCGCCACGTGGTGGTAGTCGGGTACTCGGAAGCTACCGATGGCATGATTCGGTACCTAGGCCGCAAGCAGCTGGCGAGCCTGTTGGTTGTTCCGGCTTCGGGCGGCACCGATTGGGTCAGCGCTGCCCGCAAGGGGACGGTTGTGGTAAGCGATGTGGTCGGAAACCCAGACAGCCTGCGCACCTTCGTCAACGCGTCGGCTCAAGAGGGTATCGTTACGGTAGACTTCTCAAAGTTTTCGAAGCCGAATGAGCGCAGGCTGCCGCTTGAGGACCTCTTCCCCGATGGTAAACTGCCTCAGTTTGGCAAGCGCGGCATCCAGTGCCTGCATGAGACAGGCCGGGCGGGTGCGCAGTTTGGAATTGAGGTGCTCGACTCTGACCCGCGCAACACCTGGTCGCAAAAAGACATCGCGCTAGTTCTTGGCTACGGCAACGTTGCCATGGGCGCAATTGACCAGTGCGTGCGCCAGGGCCAGGCGGTCTTCGTTCTGGGCCGGCACAACACTCAGGGTGGGCGTATTGAGCGCTGGCTCTCGCGCTCGAAGCTTGTGATCAACGGCGCGTTCATTCCTGACGAGCTGGCCGGGATCGAGTTCGTGGTCTCCAATCAGCACGTAGACCGGGTAATGCGCCCGGGCACGGTGCTGATCGACCTGATCGGAGGCAGCCCAACTGACAGAAGCCCAGTTGAGCCGGTTGACACGTGCACCTTCCTCGGAGCGCCGATGTTTGAGCGAAACGGGGTTCGGATTGCGTCAGTGTTTGCATGGCCGAACTACTATCGTACATTCGAGACCAACGGCCGTTACAGCTCGCAGATAGCCAACGTGCTCGTGCAGCCTGAGGGGCTTCTCACAGGCTTGCGCAACACGACCCAGGGCATCCGCAAGGCTATTGTGCTTGGGCCGTTTGACGGGCCGAGGGAAACAGGATCGTTATTTTAGCGCCGTCGCCAGTCGACACGCAGGCCCGTTCGTTCGCTGGCGCAGCGTCGGCAGAACCGGAGCACACGCTTGAGGAGATTACATGAAGCACTTTGATGTGGTGGTGATCGGCGCCGGCATAGCGGGCAGCTCGGTTGCCTTCGAGGCAGCTAAGACCTCTTCTGTCGCATTGGTGGAGATGGAGTCGGTGGCAGGATACCACTCGACTGGGCGCTCAGCCGCGCTCTTCTCGGCGAATTTCGCCTCGCCTTCTACCTACGCCTTAGCGCTGGGCAGCCTCGATTTCCTTCTCAATCCACCGGCCGGCTTCTCTGATGTCCCGCTCGTTTCTCCGCGCGAGGTGCTGTGGGTGGCCACCCCTGGGCAGGCAAGCGCCTTCGACTCGATGGCGCGCGAGGTGCGGGAGCGGGGCTACAAGGTGCGAACCTTGGCGGTTTCCGAGACAGTGGCGGCCTGCCCGGCACTCAAGCCAGAGGCGCTGCACGGCGGCTTGCTTGAGCTCGATGGCTACGACATGGACGTGAACGCCCTGCACCAAGGGTACCTGCGAGGCTTGAAGGCCCTCGGATGTCCAGTGCTGCTCGACATGCCGCTTACGTCGGCTGAGTGGTCACAGGGGGCGTGGACCTTGCGCCTAGGAGGCGAGACCATGACAGCTTCGCGCCTGGTGAACGCAGCGGGTGCCTGGGGAGATGCCGTTGCTTCTGCGTGTGGCGTTCAGCCGCTAGGGCTCAAGGCGATGCGCCGCACGGTGGCGACATTTGACGCCCCAGCCCAGTTTCACGGGAGCACGTGGCCGTTTGTCTACGACATTGAGGAGCGCTTCTACTTCAAGCTCGAGCATTCAACGATCCTGGCGTCTCCCTCGGATGAGACGCTGCAAGACGCTGGTGATGCGGTGGCTGATGACATGGACATCGCTATCGGCATTGACCGCATTCAACAGGTGGCAGACCTGCCGGTGTCTCGCATTCGGGGCAACTGGGCTGGGCTCAGGGTCTTCTCGCCTGACCGAGACCTGGTGGTTGGCTTCGACCAGGATGTTCCGAGCTTCCTGTGGCTCGTTGGCCAGGGTGGTGTGGGCATCATGACCGCTCCGGCCGCGGCGAGGGCTGCCGCTCAGCTGCTTCTCGATGGGCAGGTCCCTGCGGACCTTTTGGCACGCGGGCTTAGCGCCGAGTTGCTCGGGCCGGGCAGGTTTCGCAAGAAAATGGCGGCCTAGCGCGGCTGTCTCACGCGACGATTAGTTACGAGAGAGTGTGTTGAGGGCAGCAGCCCGCTTGTGGGCTAGCTTGGGCTAGGCGCACGTCCGAGCTTTACGAGGGGCTCTGGTGTCACGTGGAGCTTCATTACATCGGCCAAGGTACGAGCCTCTAGCAGCGAGTCGATCGCTGAGCGCAGGTCCTGCCACACAGCGTGTAGGCCGCAGGTGGTCTTGTCTGCGCAGTGGCTAGGAGACGAAGCATCCGGATGAATCGGCGCGTAGTCGCAGATGATCTCGAAGGTGTCGCCTTCAGCGGCGTAGAGGATCTCCTTCAGTGTAACCTCGGCGGGTGCCTTTACCAGGCTGTATCCACCGTGGGGGCCGCGCGAGCTATCGATTACTCCCCCTTTTCGGAGCCGCTGTAGCACCTGCTGTGTGTACTGGAGGTCTAGCCCCTGTGCGGCGGCGATCTCAGCCGCGCCAACTGGGGCGCCGCCGTGGCGCTGCGCCAGGTGCAGCGAGCACAAGATTCCGCACTCTCCCCACTTTGTGACTCTCATGGTGCTCTCTGAAAATGAGCGCTAAAGCCGCGCAGCAGGATCATAGCCGCAGCACCGCGGTTCTTCAACAGCGGGGGGAGGGGCACTTAAGCCAGGTACTCGGTGAGCAGGATGTAGGTCCAGGGAACGACCGCCAGGGCTAGGTAGACCACAATAACTGCGCGCATAGCGAGGATAAGCCAGCGAACCCTGGGCGCTTGTGTGCAGAGGAAGGCGATCACGCCAATTGAGGCGCCCTTAACCAGCAGAAGCGCAGGCAGGTAGCCGATAGCGTGCATGAGAGACCGCAGGAGTGAGTTTCCCTCCATGGCGGTTCCGTAGGTCGCAACGCCGATGCCGGTCAGAATGCCGTCGAGGATCTGGAGCAGCGCCAGCAAAAATCCGAGGGTGAGGACCTCACGCTGAATTGAATCGAGGCCACCCTGAACGAGCGACAGCGAAACCGCGCGACCTGCGGCGTGGCTCGTCTCTGATGCCTGCTGGTTGTCCTGCTTGAGTGCTGCTTCGCCCATGAGACCCTGACAAAAGTTGGTAGCCGTGTTTTGGGCTACAGACTCTTATCAGCAGGTTGGGGGAAAGTGAATCAGGGCCTGGCGTAAGTGGTTGATGGGCTGGGGCAGGGATAGGGGAATTTCGTAGGGTGGCGAGGATTGGGGGGAGCGACCGGCGAGGGGTGCTCTTTTGGGGGTACGTGCACGTTTACGCGCACGAGCACGTTCACGTGGGGATAAAAGGTGGCTGGTCCCCTTGTTCTAGTGCGAGTTGTCGAACTGCACGTTCTGCTCGAGCTCGGCAACGAGCGCTGTGATGCGCTCGCGGATGTCTTCAGCGAGCACCGACATGAGTGTGCCGGTCTGAGAGAGTGTGTTGTCGGTGTGAACGGTCTCGCGAGCAATCCACTCGGCGCACGACCCGAGATGGTCTAGCCTGCTTGCGATCTCAAGAATCTGGTCCATCGTGCTCATGCGCTTCTCCTCTCTCGATAACTGCTCAGCAACTATCCTGGTAGGATGAGGGGGCGGGGCGGGGCGCTTCTAGTATGTACGGGGCGAGATGATGTTATGCGGGGCTTTCCGACATGGATCTCTTGTGAAGCCCTTCGTAGGTGGCCGTAACTTCGCGGTGTTACGCTTGTAAGCCGCCGATAGGCCGATAACTGGGGGCCCTAAAGAAGGCCCCTTCCCTGCGGAAACTGCCCAGGTTCCCCGGTTTGAGAGGGTGCGAGCGATTCCGTTACCGAGCCACTGCGCCCGACGCGTCGATTGCTGACTCCACCAAGAACAGTCCGTCCGAGTAGGAGATGCTGCCGGTGGCGCGCCCGAATCGCTTCAGGTTCTCGGTGTTCATGGCCTCATCAAGCTCCGGCGATTGGGCGCCGAACATGG
>OMIG01000220.1 GCA_900299035.1 Pseudomonadota bacterium | reverse complement strand
CAGTGCCAGGACGCAGTCGACAACGATAGCGACGGTGCGACTGACTTCCCGGCTGATTTCAGCTGCCAGAGCGCGCAGGATAACGATGAGCTACTTCCGAAGAGCGAGTGTCAGGACGGCGTCGATAACGACTCGGACGGGCTGACGGACCTGAGCGATCCGGGCTGCTCGAATGGCCAAGACAACAACGAGGGCGACGATCCGGCAAAGCTAGCGGTCGAGGTCGCTTGCGTGATGGATAACAGTGATGGCTCGAAGAGCGCCTACTTCAGCTACCATAACGCCACCGCCCAGCCGATCTTGGTGCCGGTCGGCACTACTGGTTCGGTAACGAACAGCTTCTCCCCGGGTATCGCTGACCAAGGGCAACCAGCCTCCTTCTCGCCAGGGATAGTGAGAGGGGTGGTTTCAGTGCCGCTCTCCGGGTCTGGTGTCACATGGACAGTCCGGGCGGCTGGTTCGGCGGCGTCCTCCGCAACCGCATCTTCCTCGTCGCCTCGCTGCGCATCGGTCGAGCCGTTGATCGACTGCCAGGGCTTCGAAAATGGAGAGCTACGAGCTAAGGGCGGTTACTCTAACCCGAACCAATTCTCGGTGAAGATAAAGTACGGTCCGCTTAACCTGTTCTCGCCGGGAACGTCGAATCAGGGACAGCCCGAGCTGTTTGCTAGCGGCCTAAATCCAGGGTCTTTTGACGTCACCCTCCCGAGCGACTCTTCGTCGCTGGTATGGGACCTCAATGGCAAGAAGATTACTGCGTCCAGCTCGTTGCCGGTTTGCGCGGGTGAGTGCGTTGACACTCCGGTAGGCCAGGTTCGTGGCGAGCTCGACGAGCTTGCTGTCGAGCTGGCTCAGCTGACGATCGATGCTGCCAACATCTTGGCGGCTGCCGCTCCAGAGGAGGCTATGTCGCGAGGAGACGACCGTCGTTCGCGAAGGCGACGGCGGGCCCAAGCGCAGGCAGACAGGACGGATGCCGAGCGGGCAAAGGCTAAGGCTAGGTCGTACGTAGACCAGAGCAAGGCACTCACGATTGAGTTTCCGGACGTAATAAAGAACTGCCCGGCGGCTCCGCAGTACTGCGAGACCGTCGATCGCGGCGAAACCATTGATCAGCTACGAGCGCTGTTTGTCGTATCACGGAATCAGGCTCAGCGCACAATCGCTCGTGCGTACTTCCGTGAGACGGGGGCGACAAACCGAAAGGACCAGTTAGTAAAGAAGGCCAAGCAGCTAGAAACTCAGGGTCTAGCGAACCTGAACCAGCTGCCACGGACCGAAACGGTCTGTAAGTAGCGCTGAAGGCGTGACCGGTCCGCTAGATGCGAACAACCTGCTGGATGTCCCTGCGAATCTTTTCTGACAGCTCGTCGGTGGGGAGGTCGTTGGCGCCTGTTCCAAAGGGCTCCTCGACCTCCTCAGACACGATCTCAAGAGACGCGAAGGCGTAGAATACCAAGACCACCGCTGGAATCGCCCAGTAGCCGTACTCTATTGAGAAGGTGATGGGCATCGTGATCACGTAAGCAAAGATAATCTTCTTCAGAAATAAGCTATAGGAGAACGGAATCGGAGAGGCCTTAATCCGCTCGCAGGCTCCGGTGATATCGATGAGGGAGAAGACCTCTGGATTGAGAAGTAATAGATGCTCGTCAGTAAAAGTCTTGCTAGTTCGCAATGTGCCCAAGCGGGTGATAATCGCAGCGTAGAGGCACAAAGGCTGGTGGGGCGCCGAGGAAAGCTCTTCTATAATCTCTGGCGGCAGCTGGAGGGCCGAAATGTCCATGCGTCTTCCGCGAAGATGATCGCGCAGCGCGAAGGGAAAAGCGGCTAAACATGAGCTTAAGAAACGAAGGTCTCTGTCGTGATCCGTCCGGAGAAACCCAGAGAACTTGGCAGCTAGGCTTCTGGAATTGTTAACCAGGCTGCCCCACAGTTTGCGTCCCTCCCACCAGCGCTCGTACGCCGTGTTGATACGAAAGACCAGGAGCATAGAGAGGACGAAGCCCAGGATCTGGTGAAAGACGATGGCGCTCTTGAGGCCGAAGTTGTGGCGCTGTTCGAGATGAACAAGGAGGGCTGTAAAAAGCCCGAGCAGGACCATCGTCGGAAGCAGAATGCGAAAGGTGTCACTGCTGTGGAAACGAAAAATGAGCCGGAACCAGTCTTTTGGATTGTAGGTGATCATGGAAACTCATCGGTGTCTATTGGCCAGCGCGGCGCGTCAAACCGTCTCGGGTATCTCATTAGCTAGTGCGGCTAACAAGCAGGGTTCGAGGGCTACCGAGGGTGCGGTTCCGACGGGAGCCTCGAGTGGTGTTTAAATAGCAGCGGCATATGAACTACTTAGGCCCGTGCTCGGCGCTGTAGTAGCGAGCGGGTCTTTGATATCTTCGAACGGATGTTTTCAGATAAGCGTTCAGACGACGACATGAGAAGTGAGGGTCCGACGACCCCGCAGTGGCAGGCTGTAAGCCAGGGCGCGCTTGAGCGGCTGCGCGAGCACCGCGACAAGGCTGCAAAGCTCTCGCGTCTAGGGTACTACGGCGCCGCTATGCGAGAGATGGAGTCTGCCATCCGTCAAGCGCCGGAAGCGCCGATCAAGGTAGAGCTGCTTGAAGCGGCGGCGAAGATCGCTCGGCGCGGCGGCTGCTTTGGCGAGGCTCTAGAGCTCAACGACGAGGCTATCGCGCTGCAGGTGAAGATGGGCGACCGGTTCGACGCATCAGTGTTCGCTATCCGCGGGCATCGCGCAGAGATCCTGCTCGAGTCGAGAAAGTTTTCAGAGGCGATGGCAGCCTACGCCGAGATTGAAGAGTGGTCTCGAAGCGCGCACGGGACCCCGGTTCTCGGTGTTCTTGGTAATTTGGGAATGGCGTCGGTTCTGCTGGCCCAAGGCAAGGAGTCGGCATCCGGCGAGAGGCTGATGGTCGCGGCAGAGCGCTTTGAGGAGGTCGTGCAGCCTGAGGCGCTGCGCGGTCTGGCCAAGGTGCTGCAGCGAGGCGCACGCATGTTCTCCGCCCAAAAGAACTTCCTCGTCGCTGCGGAGCTCTCCGCCCTCGGTTCGAATTACCTTCAGGCCAGCGGAGCGGTTCAGGGGAGCCCTGAGCTGAATGCGGCTGTCCTGTTCGAGGCCTCGATTGCCTCAAAGGGTGGACAGCACGAGCGGGCATGGGACATTCAAACTGGGCTCTTGCGGCAGTTAGAGAAGAAGCCGGACGACGATTCCGCAGTGTGTTTTGCACTGCGCGAGCATATGGCTACCTCCGCGATGCACAGAGGGGCTTTTCAGGACGCGGAGAGGCTTCTTCGCCTCAATTCCGCTTTAGCGGCAAGAAGCCGCGGAGGGGTGGATAGCGTTCGGTGCTGCAGGCTCCTCGAGTCGCTCTACCTGCTTGCCGGGAGGAGGCTATCGGCCGCTCGCGCAGCGCTTGGCGCTGCGACGGGCTCCGCGCTGCCATCGCTGGTGCGAAAGGATGCTGCTCGGGCACTCAAGGGAAAAGTCGCCTTGGGGCTCTCGGAGGGCGGCTTAGAGCTGTCCGTTGGGAAAAGGCTTGTCCTGATCAGCAAGGAGGTTCGGGCCCGCGTATCAGAGGCCAAGCGGCTCCTTCGGAACGGGCATCAAAGCGCCTCGTGCCACGCGCAGCTTAATCGAGCGGAGGAGCTGGCCGGGGAGCTACCGGAGGCCTTGAGTGCTGCGGCGTTTGAGGCCATTGAGCGAGTTCGCGGAGTTGCCGCCACCACTTTAGATGAGCGCCGCGCTGCAGTGGAGGTAAGCCTCAAGCGCTACCAGGAATTTGAGGCGAAGCACGGGCTAAGCAGGGAGCTAGGAAGGGCACGGCGATGTCGCTTGCATGCGAAACTCCTGGCCGCCGCGGGCGAATTTGGCGAGGCGGGAGAGTGGATGGAGCGGGCCCACTCCGTCTTGCAGGAGAATTCACTTGCCGGCTCCTACCCGCACGCACTGCTGCTTCTAGACCACGCCGACGTCCTGGCAGTGGGGGATCCTCGGGCAGAGGAGCTTCGAAGCGAGGCTCGAGGGATAATTAAGGATATTTCCCGGCGAGACCGCAACTTCCTTCGGCCGCCAGGGTCCTAGTTAAAGGCGGGGCATTTACCCTTGGCGAGGAGTCTTGGTAACCGCTATGTTTCGGGCATGATGACCAAGTCCGCGCATCAGATTCTCGGCCTGATTTTCCTAATTTTATTCGGTGTCTTTGCGGCCAGCAACGCGCATGCCGAAACGCCCGCGCCACTAAAGGTCTCGGTCGGAGTTGTGAATGATGCTCCTTTTGCGATCCGGGAGGATAGCGGGGATTGGCGCGGTTACGCAATCGACCTGCTGCGCGAGGTCGCGCTCCGCACCGGCCTGGTGCTGGAGCTTCGCGAGTACTCGTCCCTTGAGGCCCTTTACGACGCGGTTAGTCGGGGTGAGGTGCAGATGGGAGCAGGGAATACGCTGGTGACTAGCCAGGACGTTCGAAGAGTGGACTTTTCTCAGCCGATCTTGAATGGAGGGCTTCGGCTGATGGTGTCAAAGGAGCGGCACAGCTCGTTCTCGCGGCTGTGGGCGGGACTTCGGGATAACGGGCATCTTGTGACCTTAGCCTGGGGTGCGGCCCTAACTCTTGTAGCCTCACTGCTGCTTCTCGTTCTACTGAGGCTGTATGATAAGGACTTTCCGAGGCACTGGAGGGACGGCTTTGCCGAGGCCTTCTACCACGTAGTTTCAATCTGTGTAACCGGCAAGACTCGCTACACGGGCGGATTGGGTGCCGGGTGGATTGGGCGAATTCTTGCAGCCCTATGGTTGTGCTTCGGCGTCGGTACGGTCGCTTACGTGACTTCGAGCGTGAGCAGCGTAATGACAACACTCTCGCTCTCCGGCGCGATCTCGGGACCGAAGGACCTTGCAATGAAGAAGGCGGCCGTGCTTTCAGGTAGCGCCGGTGAGCGGTATTGCGCGGTGCACGACATCCAGGTTCTCCGCGTGGCGTCCCTCGACGACGCAGTGGCAGCATTGCTGGCTCGGTCGGTAGTTGCAATCGTTGCTGACGCGGCGTCGCTTGAGTCGTACGACATTCGCCACCCAAACCTTCCGATCACAGAAGTCGGAGAGATCTTTGAGCGCCGACACTTCGCCTTCCCAACGCACCGGCCCTCGCCTGAGCTGCTTCAGAGGCTTAATTATGGGATCGTGTTGCTTCGTGAGAATGGCATTATTGATCACATACGGGGCCAGTGGTTCACTCAGTAGACGCCTCTTCGCACATGTGTAAGGGGGGGGGGCATCGGGTAGGCTTGTCACAAGGTTTAGAAAGCCCTGGTGTCTTTGTCGTTAGCAGCCGCTTGCGGCCGAGTCGGTTCTGGCAGCGGGGGGAACGGCTCGGGGGTTCTTACAGGTAGCGAGGCTCTATCTCCAAGCTAAACGGTGAGCTTGAATTCCAGGCCCGGGTGGCTAAGCGGGAACACGAGCAGAGATCCGAGCTCTTCGTTTTCTCGCGTGATATGGGGCTGAGGCGTATTTTTTGGGCGTTGAATTCTCGAACGGTGATGTTGAGGCTGCGCTGCTTGGCGAAGCGTCGGAATAATTAAAGCGCTGGAGTAACCGAGAGATGGCACGGGATGATGGCCGCGATGGGCAAGAAGGGGTGCGGCTGGATAAATGGCTTTGGGCGGCGCGGTTCTTTAAGACACGCTCCCTAGCGCACCGAGCAGTGGTTGCGGGCCGAGTGTTTGTTGACGGAGTTGCGGCGAAAGCAAGCCGTACGGTGCGTATGGGGCAGGAGCTGACGATTATCACGCCGCGCGGCCGCTTTGACGTGGTGGTGCGGGCTATTTCAGCCTCACGAGGCAGTGCCTCTATTGCTGCGGAGCTGTTCGAGGAGAGAGCCGAGAGCATCGAACGCCGCGAAGAGACAGGACGGCTCAGGCGCTTAGCAGCGGAGACCTCTCCTCCTGAGCGCCCCAACACCCAGCAGCGACGGCTCATTCGGAAGCTTAAGGAGGGCTAGCCCTGAACCCGCGTTATCTTGGTGCCCTTGAGGGTGATGCCGGCAAGAAGCCCGCGCTGCTGGAAGAAGAACGCGTATATTCCAGTACGGGCGGTGGAGCTAGAGAATGAGGCCGCGACGCCCTCGTCTACGAGGGTAACATTCGGCCCGACACCGAGCTCCCAGCCTTCGCTCTTGTGAAGGTAGGTCATGTCCTTCGGGGACATAAAGAACATCGCGTACCCCACCTTGTCCACTCCGGCCTGTAAGCCAAACGATGCGGCTGTTGAGTTGTAGTAACCCGTCACGGCCCCGCCCTGGTAGAGAACTCCGTTGCCGTACGATGCGCCGAAAATGAAGCCGCCCTCAAGTATGTTCGGAAACACAAGGATTCCAGAGGCGTGCTGTGCAAGGACTGCGGCTCCCGGAGTCGTCTGGTAGAGGTGGTCGAGCGCGGCATGCGCCTCTGTTTCAAGGTCGTTTCGCCCCGCCGATGTGCTTGGATTCGAGGAGCATCCAACCTGCAGTAACGAGACGCAAGCTGCGAAAAGAGAGAGTAGACGCAATTTCATAGAGACCTCGCACAGACGATTACACTGTCAGCGAGTATGTGCCGCCGGCGAAGACCGTACAAGCGCAAAAATGGGTTACGGCGACTCGGTTGCAACTTGGCGAGCGCCGAAGATGCGCCTGTCGCCGGAGTTTCGGCCCTCAAGTAGGTGGGGACTCCAGGGCGGCGAGAAACGCAAAGAGACGATGCTCTTGCCACTCCTCGGGCATGGAACCTTAAGATCCAGGCCCCCTTGCTCCTGAATGGTCCCGCTGGCGATCGGTTTGCCGCCACCGAAGGCGGTGACCGAGACCGGGCCGCCCGGCACTCCCACCGGGACTCTAAGGGGGATTTCGGCGATAGAAGGGAGCCCTGCTGGGCAGAGAACCTCAATGTCGGCGCTCGGAGATAGCAATCGGGAGACCTCGGTCGAACGAGCCCGCCACTCAAATACGCCTCGCTCGTGCAGGGCAGCCGGCATCCCTAAAGCGAAGATTGCGAGGGCTGCAATTGGGGCTGTGAGGGCTCTGCGTGGCGCCGCGACAGTGCAGCAAGCGACGACCACCGCGGTTGCGGCAGCCACCTCAGAAAACTCGACGTGCGGCCCGGTCGCGAGCACTAAAGCGAGCGATAAGACCGCAAATCTCGGTAGCGGTCCGCAGCCCGGCGCGAAGCGGCGAGAGAGAGCCGTTGCTGTGGCTACCACAAATCCCACAACGCCAAGCTCGGCAAGTAATCCCAAGTAAAAGTTGTTGGCGTTGTCAGACCAGCTCCCGATGCCGAGCCGAAGTTGGCTTGATACAAGCTGAATGTAGTCGCGGTAACGGTCGGCGCCGATTCCGTACCAGGGATGCTCGCTCACCATGCGTGCGCTGATTTGGGTAAAAACAGAGCGGCTGAAAAATGCCTCAGGCCACTGCGCTACCGTCAACGACTGGATAACCCGTCGCGCAGCCTCCGGGCCTGGGCCCTCGACGACCCAAGAGCGCCAACTAGCGACTGTTGAGTCGGCGATATTTATTGCCAGGAAGGCGCAGCCAGCCAGCACAAGAGCTACTAGGGCGAGGGAACGGCTTCTTATCCAGGCCAGGGACCCCAACAGTAGCAGAAGTGATAGCACAAAGGTGCGTGACCCAGAGACAAGCCCAGCGGCCACTAAAAGGAGGCATACGAACACACGGATAGGGTGCCGCGTCGGCAGGGCGCTGGGTGCGAGCGCTGCGAGCCACAGGCCTAATCCAACCATTACGCCAAGCGAGTTCGGGTCAGAAAGAGTTGAGGAGACTCTATTAAGCTTAGTCCAGAAGGGAGTCTGGGTTCGCAGGGCTACAGAGTCGAGCCCAGCCGAGTAAAGCAGCGCGATTGTAGATGCTATCGTTAGGCCGACCAGCAAACCGCGAATGAAACGCCGCCGATCGTCCGCGTCGTTGCTTAGATGCCCCACAAGAAGCGCAAAGAGCGTCGCGCGACTTAGGAGCCCAAAAGTTGTTACCTGCTGTCCAAGTGCGGAACGAGCGAGATCTCCTAAGCGCTGTAGGTCAGTTGTGGCAACCCCTTCGAAAAACGGTCCTCCGGGCGCGAGAAGCATTCGACAGGTCTCCAGACAAACAGCTCCCGCCAGAAACAAGAGTGCCGGGGCGGCCCACTGAAGGTGGCGTGGTGAGAAGCTCCTCGCTGTGACGAGCAGGTACGCGCCGAGGATTAACGATATGGTGTTCGGCCCCGCAAAAGGGAGCAGCGCCAGGGATGCGCCTACCAGGCCCGGAAGGAGGCGCGGTGCCGCAAAAGCGGCAGCCAGCACAAACAGCGAAGTGCAGCCCGCTAGCCATGCTTCATTGCCGCGCAAGTCGAGTAGCGGACCGACGCTTGCCAGAACAACAAGGGAGATAGCCGAAATAGGTGGCATGGAAGTATCCTCTAGCCGCCCAGGGCGATTTAGTAAACCCTCAAAGCCCCTACGCAGGTCTCATAAGGAGGCGAGGCATGAAGAGCGCCACTAAGTACCTCTCGTTCAATACACCCGGCCGAGTCGGGTTTGTGAACATTACCGAATCTGTTGAGAAGATCGTGGCTGAGAGCAGGGTGCAAGAGGGGTTCTGTCTGGTTAACGCGATGCATATTACGGCAAGCGTCTTCATCAACGACGACGAGAGTGGGCTGCATGAGGACTACGCTCGTTGGCTAGAGCAGCTTGCCCCGTTCGACGCAAGCGCAGCTCGCTACGCTCACAACCGGACCGGTGAGGACAATGCCGACGCGCACCTCAAGAGGCAGCTTATGGGGCGGGAGGTCGTAGTCGCCATAACGAAGGGTAGGCTTGATTTCGGACCCTGGGAGCGAATTTTCTACGGGGAGTTTGACGGCCGACGGCCGAAGAGAGTCTTGGTGAAGGTTATAGGCGAGTAGGTCCGTCGCCGCTTCCAGTTCTGAGCAGCTAATTCTAGGCGGCTAGTTCTGGGCGGCTAGTTCTGGGCGGCTATGGTGAAGACGAAGTACAGAAGCACAGCCATGACGATAAGGAGCACTAGCGGCCCGCGAGAAGCGATCTTGGTGGCCGGAGTGCCCTCAGTCCGAATTCGCTCCTCCTGCTCCTTGTCGCTCTGTTTCGAATGAAATCCCGGCTGGCCCATAGTTACTTGATAGCGCGCTAAGGGGGGTCAGACAAGGCGGCAATCCTGCTCTCTGCCTTGAGAAGGGCGGCTTTCCAACGCACTCCCCAACGGTAGCCGCCCAAAGAGCCGTCTGAGGCAACAACCCGGTGACAAGGAGTGATGAGCGCCAGGGGATTTGTGGCGCAAGCTCTGGCAACGGCTCGAGCTGACCGAGGAGAGCCGATGCTCTCGGCTAGAGAGGAGTAGGACACGACGCTCCCCATCGGGACCTCGAGTAGCGCCGACCATACCCTCTGCTGGAAAGGTGTTCCGGGCGAGACAATCGAAAGCTTGGTTGAAGCAGCAAGCGCGTGCGCCAAAAGCTCGGCTGCTGACTCCAAATGATCAAACCGCAAACCTGCGGGGTCCGGCAGGTTAAGCTGCCGCAGCTCCGGGGCAGCCGGGCTCTGAAGGGCGGCCAGAATGGGCTGGAGGGCTTCGGATAGCGAGTGGGACATTAGCAGCACAGTACGGGACACGGCCGGCACGGTAAACACCCACGCCTTGCGGAAGTGGCAGAGTGCCCCCATATTTCCAAAATGCGGAAACTTGGCAAACCGGCAAGTCGGCTTGGGGACGAGTTCTTTTTGAGTGACACCGTGTCACTAGCCCGCGACCTGCTGGGGTCTTTGCTGGTGACAGCGGTATCAGGGAAGCGGGTATCTGGCCGAATCGTCGAGGTTGAGGCCTATCTCGGTTCAGGCGACCCGGCTTGCCACGCTTGTAGAGGTATCACCAAGCGGAACGAAGTGATGTTCCGGTCGCCCGGCCATTGCTACGTCTACCTGATCTACGGAATGTACCACTGCGTAAACGTCGTCAGCGACCCGGAGGGTGTGGGGGCGGCGGTCTTGATCCGGGCTGTGGAGCCGAGAGAGGGCCTGGAGGTAATGGCGCGACGTAGGGGAATCTCACAGGCTCGACTTCGTGACCTGGCGCGCGGCCCGGGGCGACTGTGTGAGGCTTTCGGTATTAAGCGCCAGATCTCAGGCGAGCGCTTCGCGACGTCTCGCAAGATTTGGCTTGAGCGCGGAACGGGCGTGCCGGAAAATAAAATCTGTGTGACAGGCCGGATCGGCATTCGGCTCGGCGCCGAGCTGCCGCTGCGCTTCTTTGAAGCGGGCTCACGCTTTGTGAGTGGCCGGCATTAAAAAGGGTGGTGTAAATGCTCAGGCGGAAGCTTTCTCTAGTATTGGCGACCGTGTTGTTTGGATTCCCCTTAGGAGCGCTAGGCGACCAGCCGGTGCAGCCGCTTCCAAAGGGCCAGCGCGACACCTGCCCGTATGGGTACAACTCAAGTGGCGCCTACTGCGCTCCGATGAGCAACGCAAAGCCTGCTCTTCCTCGTGTTGGCTCCTGCCCGTACGGATACACGCAGAGCGGCTCTTACTGCCTCGCCTTCGACCGCAAGGCCAGGGAGGCGGTGCCGAAGGTAGGCACCTGCCCGTACGGATACAATTCAAGCGGGGCGTACTGCCTTAAGAGCTCCGTGCGATAGCAAGACGGCGGTCATGCGGCCCGTAGCTGCGCCGCTGTTAGGCTGGGCGCTTGCCTAGTCGATGGGGGAATTGTGGGCAAATGTCTTGTCTGTGGCAACAGCTACGATAAAAGCTTCGATGTGATTCTGCGAGGAAGGCGCCACACCTTCGACTGCTTTGAGTGCGCGATCGAGCACCTGGCTCCGCGGTGCAGGGCCTGCGGCTGCCGAATAATCGGTCACGGGGTCGAGAGTTCTGGTGAGTACTACTGCGGGGCGCATTGCGCTCATTCGGCGGGCGCGACAGGCGCGTGTGACCGTTTGTAGCCGCGCAAAAAAAAACGGGGCGCTAAGAAGCGCCCCAAATTGCAACGAGCAAAGTGCACCAATCGGTGCTAAAGACAGTGTAGCGCCGCAACGGCCGCCCGCACAGGATTTTGTTGGGAAGCTAGGCGGAAGACATCCGTCGAATTTGGAAGCTCCACGTAAGGATCCGCAGATACAGCAATTTTCAGGGCGCTAAGAGTTTTCGCCATTTTGAGAGCTGGTATTGGAGGGGTGAGAACTCGTGCGGTAAAACGCTCTGTTTTCGCCCCTCGCTGGTCTAAGACTGGCGAAGGCCAGGCGGACCGAACGTTTACAGGAGCATTCCGGCGATTGCGGCTGTCATAAATGACGCCAAGCTGCCGCCGATGAGGGCTCTAAGGCCGAGGTTCGCGAAGTCCTTGCGCCGCTCGGGAGCAAGGGAGCTAAGGCCCCCAACCAGTATTCCAATCGAGCCGAAGTTGGCAAAGCCGCACATGGCGTACGAAAGGATCACCTTCGTGCGCTCTGTGAGATCCTGCACCGGAGTGCCCGCGATGAGCGGACGCCCGTTGAGGTAGTCGCCCATGTGGGCGTACCCAACGAACTCGTTCAGGATCGTCTTCTCGCCGATAAACTGTCCCGCTATGACGCAGTCCTGAGTGGGCACGCCCATCAGGAAAGCAAGCGGAGCAAAGGCATACCCAAGCACCTCCTGCAGGGAGTCAATCGAGGATAGGTTAAGGCCTGAGACCTCGGAAGCCCAGCGGCAGCCAAGGCCCCAGAGCCCATTAGCAAAAGCGATCAGCCCTATGAATGCCACCATCATGGCGGCGATGTTCAGGGCCAGGGAAAGCCCCTCGCTAGCCCCACGTGTTGCCGCATCGATCACATTGGAGTCGACGCGGACGTGCGGCACTTCGGTGCCCCCGCTCGTTTCTGGAGTCTCAGTCTCGGGGAGAATGAGCTTTGCGATAACGAGAGAGGCAGGCGCCGACATTACGCTCGCAGCGATGAGGTGGCCTGCAATATCGGGAAAGCGCTCAGAGAGCATCCCGACGTAGGCTGCCAACACACCACCGGCGATCGTCGCCATCCCGCCGACCATGACCGCAAGGATCTCCGAGTTAGTCATCCGCGCCAGGTATGGCCGAATGAGCAGCGGAGCCTCGGTCTGTCCGACGAAGATGTTAGCCGCGGCTGACAGCGACTCCGCTCCGCTCGTGCGGAGGGTTCGCTTCATCACCCAAGCGAGCGCAGAGACTACCCGGTGCATCAGCCCCAGGTGGTACGTGACAGCCATCACGCTTGAGAAAAAGATCACCGTTGGCAAAACGCCGAAAGCGAAAAGGGCGCCGGTGCGCGCCCAGGTGCCTGCTGTGAGTGTGACGGAGCCGTTAGGCCCGCCGCTCTCCGAGGTTCCGACAGGCACGTTCTGGTCGACAAGGTTTCCAAAAACAAAGGACGCTCCATCCCTGGAGAATCCGAGTACGGCCTTGAACGCCTCATTAGCGTAGCTAAAGAGCGCCCTTCCTGGCTCCGTTTTGAGCACCACGACCCCAAGAATAAACTGGAGTGCTGTGCCCCAAAACACAAGGCGCCAATCAACGCGCCGCTTGTGCGCAGAGATTGCGAAGGCCATCCCGATAATCGCTATAAGCCCGAAGGCTGCTACGATCCGTTCCATGCTAAGCCCCTTTCCGAAAAAAAAGAGAAAACCAAAGAGCAGAGTTCTCTACCCGTAAGCTGCGATTTGAATGAGCGGAAGGCCCGGCGGGCCCTAGGGTCGGACTATAGGCAGGAGAGAGCGGAAATATCCAACCAGGCCGCGTTGTGTAAGGGTTTCGGGTCGCGATCTGTAGGAAATGGCTCCAGCGGAAGGAGCACGGCCGACATAATGGCTGACACCGGACGGCTTGAGTGAACCGCCTCACTGGGACGGACATCCAGTAAAGGTTGCCGTGCCAGAGGTTGCACCCGGAGATCTCGGAGACCATCCACCGACGTTGAACCAGTTAATGAGCCCCTGCTGAGAGCACACGCCCCAAAAAGTGTAGTGACCAGTAATCCGGTCGCCGGCCTGATTTAGGTTAATCAAGCCGGTGAGGCCGGGGTAGCCATCTGCCTGTGCGGCGAATGCTGCTCTCGCCTGAGCGCCACCCGAGGCGAAGTTGGAGTCTTGGATGTAGGCATCGACCATAATGGACACTGCGTCGTAGCCGTTTAGCACGAACGCGTTTGCATATGGGGCACCCACTGCGTTGGTAATTGTATCGGCGGCTGCCTGCTGGTCCGGCGGAACAGAGAGGATAGCGCTGGGAAACGCACCGGCCTGGACAGCGAAGAAGGCCGGGGCAGCGGAGTTAACGATCTCGCTATTGAGGCTTGTTCCGTCTGACCCCAAAAACGTAATCCCATCGAGTGAAGCGATCGTAGCGCAATCGGAGAGAAGGTCCGCCACCTCGCTGCCCCCAAACACGGCAACGGCAACAGCGGACGGAGAGCCGCCGGCGGCTGCTACTGCGGATGCCACCTGCGCCGATACTGCGGAGAAATTCGCGTCTGAGTTATTCGAGTATACGATCGGCGGCTGCAACGATATGCCGCTGCTCGCCGCAAGCCTACGGAACTCGGAGGCTTCCTCTGAGTCTCCAAGGTCGTCATTGTTAACAGTAACGATGCTGCTGAATCCCAGGGTCTCTACGAGGTCGACCGTTACCTGCGAGAAGAGGGTATTGGCAGGAGAGAGGCGGTACAGGGCGTCTCCTGCGATTGCGAGCGTCTGTGCCGTGCTGGCTGGGCTAACGAGTAGTGCCCCGGCGGCGTTTGCCAGGGGCAGCGCGCCCTGAGCTTCGCCGCTTGTGGTGGGCCCGACCACGACCTTTACGCCCTGGTCGAGAAGCTCCTGGAGCGCTTGCGCGGCGATAGTTGCGTCGCCTTCGGTGTTCTTGGCGACGATCGCCACAGTCACGCCCAGGCCGCTGGCGTTCTGCGCTGAAAGCTCAGCCGCTGCCTGGATGTACTGATCGAGCTGTGAGTTCGACTGGTCGACCAGCAGACCGATGGTTAGGTCCGCATCGACTGGGTCATCACCGCTTTTTCCGCCCAAACAGCCGAGAGAGCTCGCCACCAGAAACGCCAACGCCACTTGTAGGAGTTTTTTCATGCAGGCAGGGTAGCGCGGCGCACAGGGGCGCGGAAGCCCAAAGTGCACCGACGAGTGACCGCCGCCTCGTTGCACACCGGGCAACAGCCTGCCTAGCCGTTTAGGATTGCGCTGTTCGGAAGCGCCACCAAGGTGCCATGGAGGACGGTGTGCTCATCACCCTCTCCGCACACTACTAGGTTTGCGTCAGGGCTTATGCTGGTGCTTAGCCTGGCTAGCGCCGCATGCGCTGCGAACGGCCCTTGAGCGCAGGCGAGCGGACCTTGGCTCATGGTCTCGCGAACGAAAGGATGGCGGATGATCGTGCTGGCTAGGTCGGAGAGGGCGGGGCTACCGCCAAAGTAAAGGCCTCCGGTGACATGCTTGGGCTCGAAGCCGTTTGAAGCCTCCCACAAGACGACAGAGGAGCTGCGTCCGGCCTCT
>OMIG01000219.1 GCA_900299035.1 Pseudomonadota bacterium | reverse complement strand
TCGTAGTCGGTGTAGGCGACCTTCAGGCGAGAGCCTGCGTTCCAAAGGTACATCACCGTAGCGAGGATGCTGCCCACGAGCAGGGTAAACCATCCGCCGTGGTGCAGCTTGAGCAGGTTGGCTCCAAGGAACGCGCCTTCAAGTGAGAGGTACATCCCAAGGTACAGCGCCACGAAGACTCGCGGCACGCGCCGACGCGCAAGGTAGTTCGAGAAGAGCAGAGTCGTCATGAGCATGGTGAGCGTGATCGCCAGCCCGTACGCAGCCTCCATGTGCGAGGAGTCCTTAAAGTACAGCACTACTGCCACGCACCCGATAAACAGCAGGAAGTTGACCGCCGGCACGTATGACTGCCCTTTGAGAATCGTCGGGTAGACGATCTTCGCCTTCGGAAGCACAGAGAGCCGCATCGCCTCGACTGCAAGCGTGAAGGAGCCGCTGATGAGAGCTTGGCTGGCAATAATAGTTGCAAGCGTTGCCACGATGATTCCGGGAATGAGGAACCAAGACGGCATCAGCTCGTAGAAGGGATTCTCAGTCGTCAGCACCGTTCCGGTGTGGCTCAGGAGCCATGCGCCTTGGCCGAAGTAGTTGAGCAGGAGGGCAACTTTGACGAACATCCACGAGACCTGAATGTTCTTTCTCCCGCAGTGACCGAGGTCTGAGTAGAGCGCTTCTGCGCCCGTGGTGCACAGGAACACCGCCCCCAGAATCCAGAAGCCGTTGTCGAGCATGAAGAGCATGTTGAAGGCGTACATCGGGTTCACTGCCCGAAGCACGCCAGGATTGGGAAGTATCCAGCTGACGCCGAGCGTGGCCAGCATGAGAAACCAGCCGAACATCACCGGCCCGAACGAGTTTCCGACGATCTTTGTGCCGAAGTGCTGGATTGAGAAGAGCCCCGTTAGGATCACGATCACGATCGGTACGGTCTGAATGTCAGGGTAGATCTTGCGCAAGCCTTCGACGGCGGAGGAGACCGAGATTGGCGGGGGGATGATGCCGTCCGCCAGCAGCGCGCTGCCGCCAATGATTGCTGGCACGAGGAGCCAGCGTGCGTTTTTTCTCACCAGCGCGTAGAGAGCGAAGATGCCACCCTCACCGCGGTTGTCTGCGCGCAGTGTCAGCATCACGTACTTCACTGTGGTGAGCAGCGTGAGGGTCCACACGATGCACGAGAGCGCGCCCAAGACGACGGCTTCGCTGATCGGCTGATCTCCTACGACAGCCCGCAGCACGTACAGCGGCGAGGTGCCGATGTCGCCGTAGATGATCCCAAGGGCGACCAGAAGGCCGCCGGCGGACAGCTTGTGCGAGTAGCTAGGCTCTTGCATTTGAGGAGACACAATACGCTCACTAAATAGGATGAAAATACTGGCACTTATCACTTCACAAAAACACTCGAGCGGTCTCGGAGAAGAGCATTTTCAGCGAGAGCTGTGTCCTAGAAGCTGCGCGATCAGCACAACCGCTGTTTTGCTAGGTCTCGCGCGCCACGATTACATGCGCTGTTTCGGTGAGTTGTTGGGATCTTGAGCGGCTTGGGGTCAGTTGTGAGGCAGCGGGCAGGGGAGTACGCGAGGGCTCGATTACAAACGCAGGTTTGCGCAGACGAGTGCGCCTACAGCTACTTCTGCTGCTGCTCAGAGTTGAGCATCGCCTTCGCCACCTCGCTTGAGTCGACCTGGTACGTGCCGCGGTTGAGCGCGTCCTTGATGCGCTCGGTCCTGCGGAACTTCTCTGCCAGCCACTCCAGCGTGAGAGAGGTGAGCCCCTTCTTGCGGGGTGGCTTCTGCTGATTCTCTCCGTTTTCGCTCATACGACTGCTCCGGTGTCTCCATCTCGAGCGGCGCCTTTCACCGCACGCTCCGGATACATGTAAGGACGCCACTTTTCGGGAAATCTTGAGGGTCTGCACCTCAAAGGAGCGGGGTAGAAGCTTGAGTATATTGGACGTTTTTTCCGACGGAGATTGCGTAAGCGGCGCATACCCCAGCGTTTACTTGCACTTAGCCTGGGTGGTACTATTCGGGCTCCGCGCGAATGACGCGCGCGCCTCAAGGAAGCAGTGATGAACAGCAAAGAAACAACAGCAATTTCGCCCCGGCGCGAGCAGGACTACCCGGAGTGGTACCAGCAGGTAGTGAAAGCCGCAGACCTGGCCGAGAACTCAGCCGTGCGTGGCTGCATGGTGATAAAGCCGTGGGGCTACGGCATGTGGGAGAACTTGCAGCGACACCTGGACGGCATGATCAAGGCCACCGGGCACAGCAACGCATACTTCCCGCTCTTCATCCCGCTCAGCTTCCTCGAAAAAGAAGCGTCGCACGTCGAGGGCTTCGCCAAAGAGTGCGCTGTGGTCACGCACCACAGGCTAGAGGCGAAGGATGGCAAGCTCGTGCCTGTCGGTGAGCTTGAAGAGCCGCTCGTTGTGCGGCCAACCTCTGAAACGATCATAGGCGAGTCATTCTCGCGCTGGGTGCAGTCGTACCGAGACCTTCCGATCCTCATCAACCAGTGGGCGAACGTCGTGCGCTGGGAGATGCGCACGCGCCTCTTCCTGCGCACCGCAGAGTTCCTCTGGCAAGAGGGGCACACTGCTCACGCAACCTCGAAAGAAGCCGTGGAGGAGACCTTCAAGATGCTTGAGGTCTACCGCGTGCTCGCAGAGGAGGTGCTCGCGATGCCGGTCATCACCGGCGAGAAGATTCCTGAGGAGCGCTTCCCAGGCGCGGTTGACACCTACTGCATCGAAGCGATGATGCAGGACAGGAAGGCGCTCCAGGCGGGAACATCGCACTTCCTGGGCCAAAACTTCGCCAAAGCGTCCGACATCAAGTTCCTCAACAGCGAGGGGCAGATTGAGCACGCCTACACAACCTCGTGGGGTGTTTCAACGCGCCTCATCGGCGGCGTAATCATGACCCACGCCGATGACGACGGCTTGAGGCTCCCGCCGCGCATCGCGCCGAAGCACGTAGTCATTATTCCTGTCACGCCGAAGCCAGAGACCGAGGCTGCGGTTCTTGAGTACGCTGAGTCGATAGCGGCATCGCTGCGCGCGCAGCAGTACGACGGGCGCCCGGTGGAGGTCGTCGTTGACCGCCGTGACATCCGTGGCGGCGACAAGAGCTGGGAGTGGATCAAGAAGGGAATTCCCGTCCGCATCGAAGTTGGCCCGCGCGACATCGAGTCGAAGCAGTGCGTTCTGTATCGCCGCGACAAGGGCCCGCGCGACAAGGCGTTCGTACCAGTCAACGAGGCTGTTGAGGGCATCGCGCAGACGCTGGCTGGCATTCAGCAGAGCTACTTCGAGCAGGCGAAAGCCTACCGTGACCAGAACATTCGCCGCGACATCTCGACCTTCGATGACTTCAAGAGCTACTTCACGCCCAAGAACGCCGAGAAGCCTGAGATCCACGGCGGATTCGTGCTGGCGAAGTGGGGCGGTGGGGCAGACGCGCTTGAGAAGCTGGCCGAGCTCAAGGTGACCGTGCGCTGCATGCCCTTCGAGCAAAGCGGCACGCAGGGAACCTGCATTGTGACCGGACGCCCGGCCACGAAAGACGCTATCTTTGGCAAGGCCTACTAAGAGGCAAAAAGGGAGACCCCGAGTGA
>OMIG01000218.1 GCA_900299035.1 Pseudomonadota bacterium | reverse complement strand
CCGGCGAAGGTGAGGTCAACACGCTTCGGGTCAACCTTGACAGCGGGGTCCTTGCCCGCCGCTGCGAGCACTCGGCCCCAGTTCGGGTCTGCGCCGTGGATGGCGGTCTTAACGAGGGGCGAGTTGATAACATTCTTGGCGATGACGCGCGCCTCGCGCTCGTTGCGCGCTCCGACGACCTGAACCTCGATTAGCTTCGTGGCGCCTTCGCCGTCAGCAGCAATCAGCTTCGCGAGGTGTTGGCAGGCCTTGGTGAGTAGCGCCAGAAACTCGCGCTTCTCTTTGGCACTCGTGAGCTTCTTCCCCTTAGCGCCCGAGGAGAACACCATCACCATGTCGTTAGTGGAGGTGTCGGTGTCTACCGAAGTCATGTTGAACGAGGCGTTCACAGCCTTGCGCAGCAGGGGGCGCAAGCCCGCGCTGTCAATCTTGGCATCGGTGACCAGGAAGCCGAGCATCGTGGCCATGTTCGGCGCAATCATGCCCGAGCCTTTGGCAAACCCAGCAACACTTATACGCTGGCCGCCGACCATTCCGGAGATGAAGACCTCCTTCTGGGTCAGGTCGGTGGTCATGATCGCGCGCGCGGCGTTCTTGCCGTCGCGCTTGAGCGGATTCTTGAGAAGCTTGTGGAGACCGGCTTTCACAACATCCATAGGCATGAGCCGTCCGATGATGCCCGTGGAAGACACAGCCACCTGGTGAGGCTTAATGCCGAGCAGCTTCGCGGCCGTCTTCGCCATCTCTTTGGCGTCACGCAAGCCGGCTTTGCCCGTAGCGGCATTGGCGTTGCCTGAGTTCACTACCAGGGCTTTGACGGTTCCACGCTTGAGCGCCTCTTTGGTCACGATCAGCGGCGGCGCAATGAACGCGCTCTTAGTGAATACGCCCGCACTGCCGTAGCAGTCTGGGAGGAAGAGGTACGCGAGGTCCTTCTTCCCGTTAGCCTTAATTCCGGCGGAGATGCCTCCGGCGAAAACACCCTTCAGGTTTGTGACGGTCTTCTTCATTCGCAGGGGAGTAGCACATAGGCTTGGCCAGGGGTAGCCCCAGGCTCATCTTGTATCTTCCGAGATACGTTGGTCTTTTTAGCCAGGTGAGGCTGCTCGCTGAGGCGCCCGGTATGGCCACGCACATGCCTACCTGGGTGCAGGAGCAGCTTCGTTTCGCTGGCTGCAACCCTTTGATCTCGCTACACAGTTCGGCTATAACCTTGCGCATCAAGGTCCCGAGGCGGCGGAGATCTTAGAGCCGCCAGTCCCAGAGGGTGCGTTTCGGGAGGATATCCCGCCTCGGCAGATCAGTGATGCGACTCGTCTCGGCGCCCGGTTGTGAATGGCGCGAGGGTCGCGCAGACCCGGTGCAGCTTGGCTGGCGCCGGAACTACACGGAGATAACTCAGATGAACATTGCGGTCGTTGGAACTGGATACGTCGGGCTAGTGGCAGGCGCCTGCTTCGCGGAAACGGGCAATGAGGTCATCTGCGTGGACAACAACGCAAAGAAAGTGGACGCCCTGCGAGCGGGGCACATTCCGATCTTCGAGCCCGGGCTTGAGGACCTCGTCAAGAGCAACACAAAGGCGGGACGCCTCACGTTCACTACGTCTCTCAAAGACGCCGTCCAGGCTTCAGACATCATCTTCATCGCCGTCGGCACGCCTCAAGACGAGGACGGCTCGGCTGATTTAACGCACGTGTTGGCAGTTGCGCGCGGAATCGGCGAGACGATGAACGCGCCGAAGATCGTCGTCGACAAGTCAACCGTCCCAGTCGGAACAGCCGACCTGGTGCGCGCTGAGATCGAGAAGGTCTCGAAGTTTCCAGTCGATGTCGTGAGCAATCCAGAGTTCCTCAAGGAGGGGGCTGCCATCGACGACTTCCTGCGGCCGGACCGCGTGGTGGTTGGCGTGGCATCGGAGTCGGCCGCCAAGGCCATGCGAGAGCTGTACCGCCCGTTCGTTCGCACCAACAACCCGATCTTGGTGATGGACGTGCGTTCCGCTGAAATGACCAAGTACGCGGCAAACACGATGCTGGCGCTGCGCGTATCGTTCATGAACGAGATCGCCAACCTGTGCGAAGAAGCCGGCGCCGACATCAACAAGGTGCGGGTCGGCATCGGCACGGACTCGCGCATCGGCATGAGCTTCATCTTCCCTGGCATCGGCTACGGAGGATCTTGCTTCCCGAAGGATGTTCAGGCGCTCATTCGTACCGGCAAGGACCACGGCGTTGACCTGCGCATCGCGCGCTCGGTAGAGGACGTTAACAAGAGCCAGAAGATGCTCATGGTTCGTAAGGTAGTCGACCACTACCGGAACGAGAGCCTCGCCGGGAAGACCTTCGCCGTATGGGGACTCGCCTTCAAGCCCAAGACAGATGACGTGCGCGAAGCGCCAGCCCTCACGATCTGCGCGGAGCTGATCAAGCGCGGCGCAAAGATCCGGGCATTTGACCCAGAGGCGAATGCCACCTTCCGCGAGAAGTTTGGCGAGAGCAAGGAGATCTCCTACGTTGCGTCAAACTACGAGGCTCTCAAGGGCGCTGACGCGCTTATCGTGTGCACCGAGTGGAACGCGTTCCGGCAGCCTAATTTTGCCAAGATTAGGCAGGAGCTCAGCGAGCCAGTCATTTTCGATGGCCGCAACATTTACGACATTGACGACATGCGCTCGTACGGGTTCCTGTACTACAGCGTAGGGCGGCCAAGTGTTACGCCGCAGTAGCTAAATGAAACGCCCGAGGGCAGCAGGAGAGAGGGTTATATGGCACGAATTGTGGTTACTGGCGGAGCAGGGGTTATCGGCTCTCACCTCACGGACGTGCTCCTTGCGCAGGGGCACGAGGTGACGGTGGTGGACAACCTCTTCACCGGCGCAAAGCGCAACATGCTCCACAATCGCGACAACCCAGGCTTTGAGTTCATCCGTCACGACGTCACGGAGCCGCTGCTAGTGGAGTGTGACCAGGTGTACCACCTGGCGTGCCCTGCCTCTCCGGTGCACTACCAGTACAACCCGATCAAGACTATCAAGACCAACGTCACTGGCACGATCAACATGCTCGGCGTTGCCAAGCGCACGCACGCCAGGTTCCTGCTCGCGTCGACCTCAGAGGTGTACGGCGACCCGCTGCAGCACCCGCAGGTAGAAACCTACTGGGGCAACGTAAACCCGATTGGCCCGCGTAGCTGCTACGACGAGGGAAAGCGCGTAGCAGAGACCTTAACCGTGAACTACCACGAGCAGGGCCACGTCGATACGCGCATCGTCCGCATCTTCAATACCTTTGGGCCGCGCATGCTCTTCAATGACGGCCGCGTAGTGTCTAACTTCATCGTGCAGGCGCTCAAGGGAGAGGACATCACGGTGTACGGAGACGGCAGCCAGACGCGCTCGTTCTGCTACGTTGATGACCTCGTGGCCGGCATTACTGCGACCATGGGCAAGGACGGCTTCATGGGCCCAGTGAACCTGGGCAACCCAAACGAGATGACGATATCCGAGCTCGCCAAGAAGGTGATAAGCCTCACCGGCTCAAAGTCGAAGGTCGTCCAGAAACCGCTTCCGAAAGACGACCCCACTCGGCGCCAGCCAGACATCAGTGTCGCCAAGCGGGAGCTCGGCTGGGCTCCGAAGGTAGACCTGGAAGCCGGCCTCAAGAAGACGATTGCAGATTTCGATGAGCGACTTCGTCGCGGCGAAACCGCCCGCTAGTGAGTGTTTTGGCTGTGACTGAGAAAGACAAGATCCGGAATTTTAGCATCATTGCGCACATCGACCACGGGAAGTCGACCTGTGCGGACCGTATCCTTGAGGCTACAGGCGCCCTCCAGGCCCGCGAGATGCAGGCGCAGTTTCTCGACAAGCTCGACCTTGAGCGTGAGCGGGGCATTACCATCAAGGCGCAGACGGTGCGCTTGTCGTACAAAGCCGAGGACGGCGAGACGTACCAGCTCAACCTTATCGACACTCCGGGCCACGTCGACTTCAACTACGAAGTTTCCCGCAGCCTGTCGGCATGCGAAGGGGCGCTGCTCGTGGTTGACGCATCGCAAGGCGTGGAGGCCCAGACGCTCGCCAACGTGTACCTCGCGATTGAAAACGACCTCGAGATTGTCCCGGTCATCAACAAGATCGACCTGCCGAACGCGGACCCGGCTCGGGTGAAGGAGGAGATCGAGTCAGTCATCGGGCTCGACACCTCAGAAGCCCTCGAAATCAGCGCCAAGACCGGCATCGGCATCAAGCCGCTGCTTGAGGCGATAGTGAAGCGAGTCCCGCCGCCGTCACGCGGCTCACTGGACGCGCCGCTCAGGGCGCTCGTGTACGACTCATGGTTCGACCCGTACCTGGGCGTTGTGGCGCAGGTGCGCATCATCGACGGCTCGCTGCGGCCGAGCGACAAGATTAAGTTCTTCTCGACAGGAGCAGAGTACGACGTCTACAAGCTCGGCGTGTTCACGCCGCACCCGCAAGAGGTCGAGGAGCTTTCGAGCGGCCAGGTAGGCTACTTCTCTGCGGCTATCAAGAACCTGCGCGACGTTCGCATCGGCGACACCGTCACTCACGTGCGCAAGGCTGCGCAGGATCCGCTCCCTGGCTTCAAGGAGGTGCGGCCGATGGTGTTCGGCGGGCTCTTCCCGGTTGAGGCTGATGACTTCGTGGCCTTGAAGAGCGCGCTTGAAAAGCTAAGCCTCAACGACAGCGCCTTCACGTACGAGGCGGAGACTTCGGCCGCTCTCGGCTTCGGCTTCCGCTGCGGCTACCTGGGGCTGCTCCACATGGAGATCGTGCAGGAGCGCCTGGAGCGAGAGTTTCTGCTCAACCTCATTACCACAGCCCCGTCTGTGGTCTACAAGATGGTGCTCGATGACGGCACAGAGCTCATGGTCGACAACCCGACTAAGATGCCGGATGTCGCCAGAATTCTGCGCATCGAGGAGCCTGTAGTAAAGGCGACCATTCACTGCCCACGCGAGTTTGTCGGCAACGTTCTCAAGCTGTGCGAGGACAGGCGTGGCGTGCAGGAGAACATCTCGTTCCACGGCATGGAGCGGGCAGTAATCGTGTACCGGCTCCCGCTCAACGAGATCGTGCTCGACTTCCATGACAGGCTGAAGTCGCTCACGAAGGGCTACGCCTCGTTCGACTACGAGATCACCGGCTACCAGGAGTCTGACCTGGTCAAGCTCGACATCAAGCTCAACGGCGACCCAGTAGACGCCCTGAGCATCATCGTCCACCGCGACAAGGCCTTCAACCGAGGCAAGGAGCTGACGGAGAAGCTCAAAGACATCATCGATCGGCAGATGTTTGAGATAGCTATCCAGGCGGCGATAGGGGCGAAGATCATCGCCCGCAGCACCGTAAAGGCGCTGCGCAAGAACGTCACTGCAAAATGTTATGGCGGAGACATCAGCCGAAAGCGTAAGCTGTTAGAGAAGCAGAAAGAGGGAAAGAAGCGCATGAAGCAGATCGTCAAGGTCTCTATCCCTCAAGAGGCCTTCCTCGCGGTGCTGAAGCTGGGAGATGAAAACTAGCGCGGACAGCAAGACTCTAGCCCAGGTGCGGGTGATCGCCGAACGGCCGCCGCGCGTGTTCGTGGTGGGCGACCTGCACGGCTGCTTCGACGAGCTGCAGGTGATGTTGGCCCACCTGCGCAACGAGCTATCGCTTAGTCCCGACGACCTGCTCATCTTCTTGGGCGACTACATCGACCGCGGGCCTAAGTCCAAGGAAGTGATCGAACAGATGCTCGCCATCAAGCGCGAGCGCCCCAACACAGTCTTTCTCAAGGGTAACCACGAGGACATGCTCCTCGACTACCTGGGGCACGGCGGAGAGTGCGGCGACGTGTACCTTGAGAATGGCGGCGCAGAGTTCCTCAAGAGCTACGGTCTGCACCCGTTCGCCACGCGAGAGGACATCTTGGCGGCCATTTCGCCAGAGCATGTTGAGTTTCTACAGTCCTTGGAACACGGGGTGATGCTCGCAGAGTTCCTGTTCGTGCACGCGGGGATAAACCCCAGCATGCCGCTTGACCAGCAGAGCGTGCACGACGTGCTGTGGATTCGCGGGAACTTTACGCACTCGCCGCACTCCGCCGGAAAGACGGTGGTGTTTGGGCACACCCCGTTTGAAGATGTGTTCCTCGATTTGCCCTATAAAATTGGGGTAGATACGGGCTTGGTCTTCGGCAATCGCCTGTCGGTGCTGGAGCTCGTGCATGGGCAGCTACACCAGGTAGAGCACGGGGAGGCAAAGGCCAAAACCTTTAGCCTTCGCGAACGCTTAGGTGGTTGATCTGAATACCTTTGCGTCCTATTGTCTGCGTGTCTCCCGCTAGTGCCTGCGGCCGCGGGAGAGCCCGTATAGGAGATAATCGTTATGTCGAAACCAAGCGTTGGAATGATCGGCCTCGCCGTAATGGGCTCTAACCTCGCCCGCAACATTGAGAGCAGGGGCATCCCGGTGGCCGTCTACAACCGCACGGGCGAAGTGACCAAAGAGTTCATGGCGAAGTTCGGCACGCGCGACGGCAAGCCCGCCGGGTTCACCGCTTCCTACACGCTTGAGGACTTCGTCAAGAGCATGCAGGCTCCGCGCCAGATAATCATCATGGTTAAGGCAGGCGCTGGAACGGACGCTGTTATCGACCAGCTATCCCCGCTCCTGCAGAAAGGCGACATCGTCATTGATGGTGGCAACGCGTACTTCAAGGACACGGTCCGTCGTGAAGAGAAGCTTACGGGCATGGGGCTCAACTTCCTCGGCATCGGGATCTCAGGTGGAGAGGAAGGGGCGCTCAAAGGCCCAAGCCTCATGCCAGGCGGCCCAAAGGACGCCTGGAAGATCGTTGCTCCGATGCTTGAGAAGATTGCAGCCCAGGCCGATGGCCCCTGCACTAACTACGTTGGTCCTGACGGGGCAGGGCACTTCGTCAAGATGGTCCACAACGGCATTGAGTACGGAGACATGCAGCTCATCGCTGAGGCGTACGACATCCTGCGCAACGTCGTCGGCTGCAAGGCGGATGAATTGGCGAAGATCTTCGAGCGTTGGAACTCGGGGGTCCTCTCGTCGTTCTTGATTGAGATTACCGCCAAGATCTTCGCCAAGAAGGACCCGCAGGGCTCCGGCTACCTCGTGGACAAGATTCTCGACAAGGCGGGACAGAAGGGCACCGGCATGTGGACCGCACAGACGGCGCTAGACCTCGGGGTTTCGATCCCCACCATCTCGGCTGCCGTTGATGCGCGCACACTGAGCAGCATCAAGGACCAGAGAGTCGCGGCGTCCAAGGAATTCACCGGCCCGTCAGTAGACGATTTCACGGGCGATAGGGAGCAGTTTATCCAGGCCGTGCACGACGCGCTCTACGCGTCAAAGATCATGTCGTATGCCCAGGGCATGGCGCTCATCGCGACAGCCTCGCAGCAGTGGAACTGGGACCTCAAGCTCGACCAGATCGCGGCGATGTGGAAGGGCGGCTGTATCATCCGTGCCAAGTTCCTCGACGAGATCCGCAGGGCCTTCGCCAATAAGCCCGCTCCGACTAACCTGTTGTTAGACTCTTTCATGAAGAAGGAAGTGACCCGCTGCGTGCCAAACCTCCGCACGGTGGTCGGCGCAGCGGTGCAGCGCGGAGTGCCGGTGCTCGGCTTCGCAGCCTCGCTTGGGTACTTTGACAGCTTCCGCACAGCGGACCTGCCGCAGAACCTTACTCAGGCGCAGCGTGATTTCTTCGGTGCGCACACCTACGAGCGCAAAGACTCGCCAGGCACGAGCCACCACACAGAGTGGGAGCAGTAAAAGCTTAGGCCGCTCTCCGCAGCAGCCCGAGCAGCTCGCAGTGCTCGGTTAGAGGAAACATGTCAAACAGGGCTACTCGAACCAGCTCGAGCTTGCCTTGCCATGCTGCCACGTCCCGGGCGAACGTCTGCGGGCTGCAGCTTGAATAGAGGACCCAGCTTGGATTGAGCTCCCCAACGAGCTTGAGCAGCTCTGGGGAGAGGCCACGACGAGGCGGGTTAACCACGACCGTGTCAAAGCTGGCCTGCCCAAGCCCGCGCAGCGCGCTCACTGCGTCTCCAGCGATGAAGCGGGTTTTGTCAGCAAGCCCCATCCGCCTGGCCGCCAAGGCCGCGCTCTCAGTCGCCATCGTTGACAGCTCGATTCCTGTAACAGACTCGCAAGCCGGCGCCAGCGACAGAGAGAAGCCTCCCACGCCGCAGAACAGGTCAAGCAGCCTCCTAGGCTTAATCTCCGCGCCCCACTGCTTGGCCTTGGCATACAGCGCCCCGGCCACCTCGGGGGTGACCTGCATGAATGACTGCGGCGAGAAGAGGAGCGTCACGGGGCCGTACTGGGCCTCGATTTGGTCATTCTCGGTAAGCAGAATCTCCTGCTCCCCTTCGAGAATCGCCGCCGGCAAGGGCTGAATGTTGCAGCTCACAACCTTGATCCATGGATGGGCCTGCGCCAGGCCCGGCAACGATTTCTTGATCCGCGGCACTGCCTCTGTGCTGCGCAGGACGAAACGAAGGATACCCTTGGAGCAGTCGGCGTTCGACATCACAATTAGAGCCTTTAGCTCCCCGCGCCGGGCCTGTATGTCGTAGGGCACAAGCGAGAAATCCTTGATTGCTCGGCGCACGTGCTCAAGCAAAAGCTGCACAGGAGCGGGCGGGAGCGGGCAGCTTGCGAGCTCGATGCACTGTAGGTCAGGCCCAACGATGCCGATCAGCGGGTCTTCAAGGCTGCCCCCAACGACCATCTTTACCTTGGCGCGGGAGCCCCACGGCGTGGACGGCAGCAGCATCGGCTCAACAGCCTGTGGCTGTACGCCGGCTTCCTGCAGCACATCGAGGACGGCCTTAGACTTTGCCCCAATGCGGCTGCCGGATGGCGTGCCGAGCAGGGAGCATGAGCGGCACGTGCCAGAGTCGTACAGGGGGCAGGTTGCGAGCTCGTACCGCTCGCTGCGTGTGTCGTTTCCCTCAGCCATGCCAGAAAAGAGGACTTTGCCCGGTTCCACCCGCACTTGAGTGGACTCAACAGCGCAACCATAGCCCTCTTTTGGCGAGATGGCACCAGGTGGCGGTTTCGAGTCTCTGGAACTTGGGGGTTGCTGGTGGTAGCCTCGTTGCGGGCTATGTAGGGCAATCGTCATGAAATTCTCTCGTTACCACGCGCTCGGCAACGACTACATCGTGATGGAGGCATCCAGTCTTGCGAAGCCCCTCTCGCAGGCTGACGTTCAGCGTATCTGCCACCGCCACTACGGGGTTGGCTCCGACGGAATATTGCTGCGAGAGACAGCTCGCAAGGACGGCGCTTTTTCGCTCACGATCTACAATCCAGATGGCTCCCGGGCCGAGAAGAGCGGCAACGGGCTGCGTATCTTTGCGCGCTACCTCTGGGACCTCGGTCTCGTGCGCGAGGAACCGTTTCTGGTGTCCACCGCCGGGGGCGATGTGACCTGCCGGGTTGCGCCAGGCGGCCGAGTTGTGGCCGTTGACATGGGGCAGGTGAGCTTCGACAGCGCGGCTATCCCGGTGCAGGGGCCGAGTCGTGAGGTGCTACGAGAGAAGATTGAGGTCGGGGGCAGGGAGGTGGCTTTCTGTGCTGCAACGGTCGGTAATCCGCACTGTGTGGTGCTTGACCTAGAGGCGACGCAAGACAATGCGGAGCGGTTTGGCCCACTCCTTGAGCACCACCCGCTCTTTCCGAATCGGACCAACGTGCAGCTCCTTAAGGTCCTCTCGCGCGCTGAGATACAGATCGAGATCTGGGAGCGTGGCGCGGGGTACACCCTAGCCTCTGGCAGCAGCAGCTCAGCCGCAGCGGCAGTTGCGCATCGGCTGGGGCTCGTCGACAGCTCCGTCTCGGTGCGGATGCCCGGCGGGGTAATTTCTATTGAGATCGGCGCGGACTTCTCTATCAGAATGACGGGGGGAGTTACCCGGGTCTGCGAGGGAATTGTGTGCCCTGAGTGTCTTGAGTAGAGCGGGAATGCCGCGCTCATTGGCAGCGGGTCAAGGATTGCACCACTGGCACTCAGACGGGTCTGCCGCTTTCCGGCCGTCGGCGCGCGGTCGCTCGACATTTTTTCCACACAGCACGCAGGCGTGTTTCTCTGCGCGGGCGCGTTGCGTCGGGGCGCCGCACACATCGCACGGGAGGCCGGGCACAGTCGCTACTAGCCCGAACCCTCCACTGCCACACGCGGGGCAGAGAGTGGCAAGACGCGCTGCAAGCAGCTCGCAGCACGCTTCAATCTCTTTCATGCGGGTGGGGTTAACGTGCGCTCGCATGTCACTCATGGCCATTACTGTCTGGCTTGGCGAGAGCCGCTTGCACTCCTCATACGCGCGCTTTGCCTGAGCGGCGTCGACAAGACCCTTGTGCACATGCTCTACAGTTGGCAGCCCGCCAGGGTAGAGCACCAGCGCATGGCTGCCGAAGCGGATGCGAGAAAGAAAGCGGGGTAGGTCGTCGTGCTCTCGCAGCACGGCTGTCGCAAAATTGGTGTCGCGGGCGATATGCTGCTCGAGGACCTCGGCCCCGCTCACAGAGTCGTGGAGCAGGAGCATCTCGATGCCCTGTGTCAACAGCCCGAGGCCTCCGGCGGAACCGAAGCTGCCCTCGCTCACTAGCACGAAGCGCTCCGGCGTGATTGCTCTTGCAAGCATCACCTTTCCCCGCAGGGCATCCAGCATTGAGCCTGGCCTGGCTATCTCGCCTGAGAATGTCCCCAGGCTGTCTGAGTCTATAACGGCCTCGTCCACGGAGGCGTTGAGCACTCTTTCAAATGGGCTCCGAGCTGCCGCCGCCTTGCCGTGATTTGTGGCAAAGACGACCCTGCTATCCCTGAAGTTGAGGCGTTTCATGTAAAGCTCTTTTAGGCGCTTGTAGCACGGCTGCCTTTTGCAAGGAACGCCGTTGCGAATACGCCTGCGGCCGCCTAAAGGCCAGTCGGGGTGCTAACCGCTTGAATGGGCTGCGGAGTGCGGATTTCCCGCAGGGCACAAATCCTGGTTTAGTGAAATAAATGCCACGCTTGAGCACTTTTCCTTTACTATTTATTCAAATAACCGAATACTAGAGTATGCATATATGAGCACCTGCGGATACCTGTAGGCCGTTAGACAGGATGCCCCAAGGAAGGGGCGTGTGTGCCGCAGGAGCAGGAGACTGGAGAGACCTATGCCCCAACAAATGCTAGTGGCCCAGCGGCTCGCGGAGAAGCTTTCTACCATCGCGCACCCGCACCGCATCCGAATTATCGAGGCGCTAGGCGCCAAAGACTCGGACGTCAACTCTTTGGCCGAGAAGCTCAAGCTCCGACAGTCGACCCTGTCTCAGCACCTCGCCCTGCTGCGCACGAGCGGCATTGTCGAGGCGGAGCGGGACGGCAGGACGGTGCGCTACTCGCTGAGCAACCCTTGGCTGGCTCGCTGGCTGCTCGATGGCTGCAAGCTCATCGAAATGGACAACGCGCACATGCATGAGGTGATGGAGGCTGCTCGAGCAGTCAAGAAGATGTGGAGGATGCGGTAGAGGCGCTGATTAAACAACGCAAAAGAAGCGATGGGCACTGAAGCAAAAACTCAGAGGTCACAGTGGGACACCTGCCTCAGGGCGCTCCGCATCCTGCACGGGGAGAAGGAGGACCTGGCGGTGATTGCTGTGTACGCCCTGGCCGTGGGCCTGTGCTCCCTTGCGGTGCCAGTTGGCGTCCAATCGGTGGTCAACTCCGTAACCTTTGGCGTAGTGCTTCAGCCCCTCGTGGTCATCACAGCTCTCGTCGGCGGCATGCTGCTATTCTCGGCCACGCTACGTGTCTTGCAGCTCATAGTAGTTGAGCTTCTCCAGAGGCGCCTCGTGGTGCGGCTGTCGCTCTCGCTTGCGAGCCGCTTACCGCACGTTGAGTTTGAGGGATTTAGGCGCCGCTATGGACCAGAGTACGTCCTGCGCTTCATGGAGGCTTTTTCAGCCGAACAAGCGATCTCTATGTTGCTGCTCGACGGCGTGGCTGTCTTCTTCCAGATAGCTGTGGGCCTAGTACTGGTCTCTTTCTACCATCCGTTCTTCCTCGCGTTTGCGTTAATCCTGCTCATTTGTATGGTGCTAGTGGTTCTTCCACTCGGAAATGGCGCAGTGCGGGCAGCGATACGCGCCTCGGATGCAAAGTATGATGTGGTCACGTGGCTCCAAGACCTCGCGCGCGTTCCGCTGCTCTTCAAGTCGAGCCGAGGTGACGCGTTCGCGCTCGAGAGAGCCGACAGCCTCGTAGGGGCTTACGTCTCCTGGCGCTCGCGCTACTACAAGATATTGCTTCGGCAGGTTGTAGGGTCTCTTGGTATCCAAGTTGTTGCGAGCACCCTCCTGCTGGGAGTTGGTGGGTTTCTGGTAATCAAGCAGCAGCTCACGCTCGGCCAGTTAGTGGCCGCCGAGCTTGTGCTCGGGTTCAGCCTTGCTGGAGTCGCCAAGCTCGGCCGGTACATAGATAAGTTCTATGACCTGTGCGTATCGGTCTCTAAATTGGATGGCCTATTCGATATCGCTGTTGAGAGGCTGCAAGGTTCCTTCTTCTCGCCTGGGTCGGAGCCGGCGAGCATCTCAGTTGTGAACCTTACCGTTCAGCACGGAGCGAGCCTGTCTCCAATCCTTAAGGACGTGTGCCTGACTATTGGAGCGGGTGAGCGAGTAGCTATCTGGGGAGCGAACGGCTCTGGAAAAACGACCCTCGTTGACTGTCTGTACCGGCTTACTGCGCCGAAGAGCGGCCGGATCGAGATAGATGGCCACGACGTGCGCGACATTCACCCGCTTGAGCTGCGCAGCGAGGTGGCCTTGGTGAGGGGCATTGACCTATTCCACGGCACAATCGAGGAGAACCTCACCCTCAAGCGAGACGGAATGTCGACCGGCAGGATGCGAGAGGTGCTCTCGATGGTCGGCCTGCTTGAGGAGATCTACGAGCTGCCGGATGGGCTACAGACGCAGCTCAAAGGGCAGAGTGAGCCACTCTCCGTCGGTCAGGCAGCCCGCCTTGTGCTGGCGCGGGCTATCCTGCTTGAGCCCCGCTTGCTCGTTATCGATGGCGTACTAGACAAGATAGACGAGGGGGCCCTTGCGCCGTTGCTCCAGGAGCTGATGGGCCCGAAAGCCACGTGGTCGCTGCTCGTGCTCACGCACGAGAGAACAATCCTAAAGCACTTTTCGCGCACCTTTGTTCTCGAGCAAGGGGCGTTAGTGCCTTGTGAGGGAGTCCAGGCGGCATGACGAGGAACTCCAGCAGCTACGCAGACGAAGAGAGGGGGTTTGAGACCCTGGAAGAGGTGGCTTCTCACAGCCGGGTCGCCCTTATCACCCCTGCAGCGGTGAAATCGAGGTTTACCTTGAGCATTGCGGCAGGGTTCGTGTGCGGTGCGGTGGGCCTATTCCTCGTCGCGATGCTCTTCGCCCCCTGGGTGCAGAACGTAACGGGGCAGGGCAGGGTCATAGCGTACTCGCCGAATGAGCGTCAGCAGAGCATCACGGCGCCCGTGGACGGCATCGTGAAGCATTGGTTCGTGCTTGAAGGAACCAGGGTGCGCAAAGGGGAGAGCGTGGTCGATGTCGCGGATATCGATCCCGATATTCTGCACAGGCTTGCTCGCGAGCGTGAGGCCGCCCAGATGAAGCTTGATGCGGCCCAGAATGCGGTTGAAACTTCAAAGAAGAACCTTGATCGCCAAAAGACACTGGTAAGCTCAGGGCTCAGCTCCCAGCGCTCCGCGGAGCTGGCAGAGCTTGAGTACGCGAAGTACCTCTCTGATCTTTCGGGTGCCTCGGCAGAGCTTGCGCGCCTTGAAACTCGGATAGCGCGGCAGGCCTCCCAGTCAATCGTTGCGCCCCGTGACGGCATCGTCCAGCGCGTCATGGCCCCCCAGGGGGGAGTGATGGTCAAGGCTGGCCAGGTGCTCGCCGTCATCGTTCCAGAGACGGCAAATCGGGCAGTCGAGCTGTACGTGAGCGGCAACGACGCTCCGCTGCTTTCTGTTGGCCGAAAAGTGCGCCTACAGTTTGAGGGCTGGCCCGCGGTGCAATTCGCCGGCTGGCCTTCAGTGGCGGTAGGGACCTTCGGAGGAGTTATCCAAGTTATCGACCCTGGGGCCGGCGCCGACGGCAAGGTGCGCGTGATCATCTTCCCCGACGAGGGAGAAGAGTGGCCGGATGGGCGCTACCTCCGGCAGGGAGTGCGGGTGATAGGCTGGGTGTTGCTCGACTCTGTCTCGCTCGGCTGGGAGCTGTGGAGGCAGTTCAACGGGTTCCCTCCGAGCATACAAAAAAGCCCAGACAGTGACGACGAAAAGGCCCCGGGCACCGATTTGCCAGGAGAGAAGACATGAGACCCGAACATTCTTCGCTAGCGCGCGCCTCTGGAATGCCGCGAGGCCGACCGACGTACCTGCTTGCATGCCTAATCGGCTCGCTTGCTATGCTCCCCGCCGTAAGCCTTGGCGGCGAGCTTGAGCCGGAGACTCAGGCCGCCCAAGGGCGCAAGAGCCGAGGCGGGGCGAAGTCCGGCTCGGGCGTGCTCGGCCTAAACGCCATAATCGCCACTACCCTCAAGTACCACCCAGCTCTCAAGGGAGAGCGCGAAGAGCGGGTAGCTGCGGACGCAGAGGTTCTCTCCTCGCAAGGTGCATTCGACCCTTCAATCAAGGGCGAGGCGCTCTCGTTTGTCACCGGCGGCTACACCGGGCAGTACGGCTCGACCTTCGTCGAGAAGCCCCTTCAGTTCTACGGCAGCAGGGTGTTTGCCGGGTACCGCGTTGGAGGAGGAGAGTTCCCGATCTACGACAACTACTACCAGGAGACCCTCTCTGGAGGAGAGACCCAGTTCGGCTTCGAAGTGCCGCTGCTGCGCGACGGCCCTACGGACAAGCGCAGGACTGAGATCGGCAAGTCAGAATCGGGGCAACGCATCGCTGACGCCCTGATTGAGCAGAAAAAGATTGAGCTTGCGCGCGCGGCCGGCCTCACCTACTGGGATTGGACGGCGTCGCGCAACAAGGCTCAGGTCTACAAGAAGCTCCTTGCCGTGGCCCAAGAGCGTGACAAGCAGATATCAGAGCGCGTCAAGAGAGGAGACCTGCCCGACTTCGATCGTGTCGACAACCAGCGTGCCGTGCTGCAGCGCCAAGCGCAGCTTCTCCAGGCAGAGAGAGCCGTCAGGAACAGCGAGTACGCCCTGGCCCTCTTCTACCGCGACTCCAGGGGGCAGCCCAGAAGCGTCGAAAACCAGAAATCACTCGACCGCATACCGATCCCCCCGATAGTGCCGCAGCTGTCGGTGCAATCGCAGGTAGAGGAGGCAACTGCGGCACGCCCGGAGTTTAAGAACTTGCAGGCTCAGCACGAGCAGAACAGCCTTGAGCTAAAATTGGCCCGCAACCAGCGCATGCCTCGGCTGGATGTGCGCGTTCTCTCGTCAAACGACTACGGAACCGGAGACCCGACGCTCGAGCCAGCCGAGGTGCGGGCGGGGCTTAGGCTCGAGATACCGCTTGCGACCCGCACGCAGGACGGAAAGATCGACTACTTCGAGGCGAAGCAGCGCAAGATCGGATTCACCCAAGAGTTCCTGAGGGACCGCATCCGGGCCGACGTGCAGGACGCGCTCAACGCCCTGGAAATTGCAAAGCAGCGAGTGGAGGTTGTTTCGAGTGAGGTGAAGGCAGCCAAGGATCTCGCCCGCGGCGAGCTGAAGCGCTTTGAGCTCGGCGACAGCAACCTCATCTTCGTGAACCTACGCGAGCAGAACGCCGCTGACGCCGAGGTTCGAGAGATAGAAGCCCTACAGGACTACCAGAAGGCCTACGTGATCTTCGAGGCAACCCTCGCCCGGATCCAGAGGCCAAAGGAAGATGTGGTTGCGCACTAGGGGTAATCGGCTAGAAGCGCTCTCAAAAATGCCCTCTGCTAGGATTGGCGGTCTGGGGGATGCACCTTCGTCAGCCCGCGCTAAAAAATCCTCGACGTATCTCAGAGGATACGGTTCCGGTTTTGTTCGCTTGTCTTCCTCGTCTCACTCCCCATCTCGCCAATCTCGCGACGAGGGTATTGTTGAGACCGCTTCTAGAAGAAGTTGTAGTTTATCCCCAAGATGAACGAGCGTCCCGGAACCAAGTACGGGTTATCAACGCCGGAGAGGCCGTAGTAGTCAAAGTCACGATTGAGGATGTTGTCCACGCGGAAGAACACGTTTCCGTGCTGCTCGGGGAACCGGTACGAGACCGCTGTGTCAAATAACCAGAAGCCGGCACCGGCCCCTTCTCCTCCGGGAAAGTTTGAGATGTTCTGGTTGCGGTAGGTTCCGGAGAGAGTTAGCGAGAGGTGCTTGCCGTAGTACTGGCGACCACCGAAGCGGAATCGGCGGCTGATGATGCTTGCTGTATCTTCGCCCGGGTTGTTTGAGTCGAACCAGTCAATCATCGAATCCGCAGTCAGCACGGTGCTCTCTGACAGAACGGAGTATAGGTAGCTGCGAAAGATCTGATCCTGACCGTAGCTGTTTTCTACCCCAAGATCCTTCAGCCCCACCAACGAGACGTCCGGGTAGTCTAGCTGAGTTAATTGCTCTACAAGCCCAATCGGCTCCTTGAGGCTGCGGTGGGTGTACTGGACACCTCCGTACAGGAATCCGGGCGATTTCGCGTCGAGGCCGAACGCGTAGTTCTCTGTCGATGTGCCAGTCAGGTCGTTGTAGTCCTGGTTGAGTCCACCGACGAGGGTAGGCTCAAGTGAGCTCAGGTCTTCAAGTGCGCTCTTTGATAGGGTCTGGAAGTAGGCTGCGCGGGTAGTAAGCCACGAAGTTGGGGTCGTGACGAGGCCGATCTTGGGGCTCAGCTTGCTTTCACGCTCGCTCGCGGAGAAGTAGGGTGGAACGTAGTTGGGCTCGTACTGGACCGTAGTGGCGGAGAGTCCGAGTGTCAGGTTTGCAGTCTGCGGTATCTTGAACGAGAGGTACTCGTACGCCTTGCCAGAGGATAGGTTGTTGGCAGAGCTCGTGTTCATCGTTCCCTGCACATCCAGCACGCAGCCTTCAACAGGCTGAACGTCACAGATGTCGAGCGTAGAGACCGGAGAGTTCTCGCGCCTACTGGTGTCTATGTAGAGCCCCTGCACGCCGGCTACTGAGTCGATGTACTTGGAAGTATAGATGAGCTGAGCCGAAAGGCCGTTCTGATTTACGCGGTCTTTCGGGTTGCTTTGCAGTCCAAGCGGCGCCTGGAAGAAGTCATTCGGGTGTGAGTAGTCAGCAGCAAAATTTAGGGACCGAACGTCGGGGTAGGAGGAATAGCGGCTGTCACGCGCATACATGCCCTGCATCAGGAAGGTCATCTGGCTCGAGACGCGGTGGTTGTAGCCTAGCAGGACCTCGCCCGTATGGAATCCGTCTGAGAAGTTATAGGTTTGGGCATCATCGGTAATCTCTCTCTGGGCAGTTTCCGCCCTGAAATTGCCCTCCAAAACGAGCCGGTCATCAGGGGTGAGCTCATACTGCGCGGCTCCGCGGATGGTATTGCTGGATTGGTGATAGGGGTTCGGATTTGAAGAGTTTGCGTAGAAGGGCTGGTACTTAAAGAGGTAGCCGAAGGTATCGGTTTTTCCGCTTGCCAAGAGCTGGCCGCCAACCTCGTTCTGGTTGCTCTGCCACTCAGCCTGAAACGCCTCACGGGTCTCCTTCTTGTCAAAGAGGGCGTTGTAGTCGCCCAGCGCAGAAGACTCTCCGATGCTGTTAAAGATGTTGAAGCTAAGCGGGGAGAGAAGGTTTGCGATTCGCTCTTCAGAGAGGCGTGCGGTTGCGTCGAGGATTGAGTTGTACGAATCGCCTAGCAAACGGTGAGCGGAGTAATTGCCGTAGTCGTCGCTGATCGACTTGATAGCCTCAACCCGCGCGATGTCGCTGAAGCCTAGCTCGTTAAAGACCCGAGCCAGGCCGGCGCCGCGCACGGCTAGGTCTCGGTCGAGCAAGAGAGTAGAGCGGTAGACTGCGCGGTTATTGTTGAGGGCAATCGATTTCTCGACGTCCTTCAAGCCCCCAATCACGTCGTTCTGTGCGACATCGACGTACGAACGGTACAGGTACGGGGTCGGGTCATTCGGGTCGAGCTCTACGGCAGCGTCGTACTCCTGGCGCGCCTTGTCGGAATGCTCGTCGTCGAAGAACAGCTTGCCCAAGTACGACCGGTACGACGCCACAGCAGGGTCAAGCTGCACAGCCTTTGAAAGCAGCTCCTTCGTCGCGCCGTACTCTCGGTCGTTAACCTTGACGAGAGCTTGGCCGAGGTACGCTAGTGACTGGGATGGGTCTTCCTTCTGGGCGCGCTCGAAGTTCGCTTCGGCGTCGCCGTAATCCCGGCGCGACAGTGCCGCAAAGCCAGCTAGGACCGAGTTCATTGAACTGGCGCCGAATTCGCTGCGGCGCTGCTCAAGTAGCTGCGTGGCGTCTGCGTAGCGATCGAACGAGAGCATGAGCTCCGCCTCTCGGTCGTAGAGCGCAGCGACCTTTGGGTGCTTCTCGCGTGCACTGGCAACTACCGCTAGAGCGTCGTCGAGGTCGCCCTTCGACTGCAGCACGTACGATTCGAGGATACTGGCGTTGATCAGGCCTGGCCTGGCAGCCTGGGCCGACTCAAGGCCTTGCTCTGCCCCAGCAGCGTTTCCCTCCACAAGATTGGTGAAAGCCATCACGATGTCGCGCAGCGCACGGTCCTGGGCGTCTGGCTTCGCGGGTAGCCGCTTGAGCTCTGCGCGAGCTCCGGTCGGGTCTCCGACTCGCCAGTCGGCAACTGCCCTAAGCACGGTGCCGCGCGTGGTGCCTCGTAATTCCGCCTCGTGCCGGTCGAGGGCGCTCAGTAGGGTTGAGCCAGCCTGAACCTCTGAAAGAACTGCCTTAACTGCGCGTGAGCAGGCGTCACCGCACCCCGGGTCCGGGGATGGGAGCAGGTCACTCTCGGCCAACACAAACGGGAAGTTTATCATCCACTGCACTGAGTCAGCGGGTCGGACCAAGATTGACTTTGTTGGCGCCTCGTTGAGCTTTGCCACCACGCGCTCGCCTGGCGCCAGCGACACGGTGCCCTTGGCGTTTGAGGCGCTCACTGAGCCGTGCAGAACGTCGATAGTGGTAGAGTTCCCAGAGACGTCGACCACTAGCTCTGTGCCGTAGATAGCGGCATCGACGTAGCGGGTCTTGATGCTTGGCTCACGCTTGGCGCCGCGTGAGAAGAAGTAGGCTTTTCCTTCCGTCTGCGAAACCGCGGGATTGCCCTCCGGTGTGGGCTTCTCGAAGGTCAGTGCAGAGTACCTTCCGAGCCGCACGAGGGCTCCATCCACGAACTCCACGGCTGCCTTGCCGTCTTTCCCGGTACGGAGCGTATCGCCTTCACGGAACTTCGCCCCGGTCTTGGTCGGCTCCCAGTCGCTGTTTCCAACCCGCCTGACTGAAACTGTCCCTTCGCTGGCGTACAGGGTCGCAACGGTGTCGTTCTGTGCAAAGCTGTCGCAGAGCGGTGCCGTGACGGCCAGCCCGACCAGGAGGACGATTAGGGCTTTTCGGAACACCCTAGGCAGATGTTTCAAGAGGTTATCGCTCCGCTTATGCAGTTCTCTCCTAGATGGAGATGCTTGAGCCTCGTATTTGGCATCAGAATTTTTAGGGGATCCGCTAAGCTTTTTTCGGCGGGTGCCGATAACCCTTTTGTGGACACGCGTAAGGCATGGACGGGGCGAGGAAGCGGCGTATGCCAGGGGTAGGCTCGGAGGGAAATAGCTTCCTCGCGCCGGGGGACGTCGTTGGGAATCGCTACAAGATCGTCCGCCCGCTCGGAAGTGGCGGCATGGCATCCGTGTACCTGGCCGAGGACCTCGTGCTCGGCGAGACGCAGGTAGCGATTAAGATCCTTCGGCAGAGCGGCAACTTCAAGGAAGACCTCGTCCACAGGTTCCTGCGCGAGGTGCGACTCACCCACAAGATTAACCACGAGAACGTGGTCCGAACCTTCGACTTTGGACAGGACGGGGACACGCTCTACTACACGATGGAGTACCTCGCCGGAAACACGCTCGATGCGGCGATGGGCTCAGAGGTCATACCGCTCGAGAGCATCCTCGGCATCGCGGTGCAGCTCATGCGCGGTATCTCGGCCGTGCACGCGGTTGGTGTCATTCATCGCGACATCAAGCCCGCTAACGTGATGATCCTCGATGAGGGACGGCTTAAGATCACCGACTTCGGCATCTCGCGTGGAGGCGTCCCTAACCTCACATCGTCTTCAGGCGAAATCGTCGGTACGATTGCCTACCTCGCTCCAGAGACCCTGGTCGGAGAAGAGGCCACGCTCGCTGTCGACTACTACGCCATCGGTGCAATCTTGTACCAGCTCTTGACGGGGCATGCGCCGATCGACGACGAGGTCCCGGCTCGACTGATTATGCGCAAGGTCGAGGAGATGCCAGCAGACCCTCGCGAGTACCGTGCTGACATCCCAGAGTGGCTGGCGCACGGCCTTATGGGGCTGCTCGAGATAGACCCGAAGCTTCGCATGCGCTCGCTCCCGACATTTGCGGCAAACCTCGACAAGTATGCCCCACGGCAGCTCGACGAGGGCCTGGTTGCAGGGCTTATTAACAACACACTCTCCATCGACAAGCTGATGGAGGATACCCCGCTCCACACCCGCATCTTGAGGCGGGTGAGCTTTGGGGCGATCGCCGACCGTCTCATGCTCGGCGTCGTGTTGTCTCTCTTCGCCATTCCGCTCAGCTCTACCGACACCTTCACGAGGATGGAGCTCGTCCAGTCGGACAACCTCTTCTGGATGCGCGGAACTCGCGCGCCTGCGGAGAATGTTGCAGT
>OMIG01000217.1 GCA_900299035.1 Pseudomonadota bacterium | reverse complement strand
ATCCATGATAACGACCGCGCTGCCGACGCCAATCGCTGCGGCGATGAAGGATGCGGCCAGCTTCGCCACCTTGCTCTCCCCGCCGAGGAGCCACGACTTGATGAGTGACAGGTCGGACTGTGGCGGAGGAGCGCTAGGCTGAGAAACGGGGGCTATGCCGGCTGCCGCTGCGGCTCCAACGAGCGCGCCTTCGCGTCGAGGCTGCTTCTCGTTTGCGTCGTCCTCGCGCAGCTTTCGCTTCAGCTCCTCCATCATCTGGTTTGCGTCAGAGCCCGCCTGTCCGAAGCCGATGGTGCGCTGAATTGACTGGCCTACCTCGATCCTGGCGATGAGAGAGTTATCGATCCATGATTCCGGCCTGTACGAGAGGCTCGGGATGACGACCATCCCGTTTTTCATCCGGGCGAAATCGAGCAGCACCTCTGCGAAGCGCTCTCGCCACTGGCTCGTGATCACTTCGAACGGCTCGTTGATGATGAGCGCCTTCTCAGGCTGATTCACCGCGAACAGAATTCGCACTCGGCGCTCCTGATCAGGAGAGAGCGCAGACATCTTCGACTCAACGACTGACTCAAGCCCGAAAGAGGAAAGCAGGCCGTCGAGCGCAGCATCGCGCAGCCCCACCTTGCCCAAGAAGTCGCGCACGCTCAGCCCGGCGTGAGGGGCAGCCTCGCCGAGCCCAATCATGTTTTGGTTCTCTGGGCTGTACTCTGCGCCGTCTAAGAGGACGATCATCTTCTCTTTGCCCGACGTTCCGATCAGCGCGCGCTGGTACGGACGAAGGTCCGCTGGCGTGTTGCCTCTAAACACACTGATGCGTCCTGCTGAGCAGTTAATGACGTTGAGCAGCTCGCCCGAGTTTGAGAGCGTTTTCAGCTGGAGCTTGGTAGGCATCCCGTCCCTAGAATCCCGAAAGTTTCCCCTGTGCCCTGTTATGGGCAAAGGGGAGGGTCGGCATATCCTCATGATTTCCTGAAGGTTTTCTCGCTCTTTTAATGGGACTAGGAAAATCAACTAGTTAGTTCTCTATCAGCCGAGCGTGTTGCGGCTGGTGAGCGAGAAAATACGGTGGATGTCGTTTTATGGCTGACCCGCTACAGGACCGAGCGCGATGAGTTGACGCCTTCGGGCAGCTCAGGCTGCGCTGGCGCCGAGAGCTCGACCCGCTCGAAGGCGAGGGCCTTCTCGAGAGCTCGCGTTCCTTCGGAGCGGGCACCTTTCCGGATCCTAGTCACCCCGTAGAAGGACTCTCCGCAAACTAACACCTCGGTTCCTCGCTTGCTGCGCTCAGCAGCAGCGATGACTCGAACGCCTGGGCGGAGCGAGCCACCGCGCTGAAACACAAAGGCTGAGTACTTAATGCGATGCTTGTTGAACCCGAGCAAGGAATCGAGCTGGCAGCTCAGCGGTGGCTGCGCCCAAGTGAGGGTGCCGTGACACCAATCCGCCTCTGAAGCAGCAAGCATCGGGCACGGGTCACGGCGAGTGCAGGGGAAGATCGGCGTAAAAGCGCTGCACAAGCTGTCGCGCACCTTCATGAGGCGGCGCGTATGTTGGGGCTGCCCCGGTTCAACCAGCATCAAAAAACCTTCCGGCGCAACTACCGAAGAAAGCTGCTGCATGAGTTGAGCCGCTGCATCTTCGCTCAATTCGGCTAGGGAGTTCGCTGCAACGACCAGATCGAACGGCTCATCACGCAGGGCTTCTGTGATTGACGACGAGAAGGAAAGCGAAGAAACACGGCTGGGCCCTTGCCAGCTCAGCAGTAGCCTCTCAGCGACGCTCCTCATTCCGGGCGAAGATTCAATACAGTGCAGGCTCAGATCATGCGGGAGCGCTGCAAGGAGCGCTAGCGAAGCAGTTCCCGGGCCGCTGCCGAAGTCGAGCACGCGCAGGCACTTCTTCTCAGACGTCACGAGTGGCGCGAGGTGCGCAATCTTCGCAGCATTGATTGCCGTGTAGTAGAGAGCGTAGGCCTCAGCGGCCTGCTGAGAGCTGACTGGCTGCGCAATCGTTGCACCCACCGAGTGGCCCGTGTAGGCGGCCGAGATCCTCTCAATCTCTGCCACAACCGGCCTCAGCTCTGCGTGGCTCACGTCACCCGTGTGGTACTGAGCTCTGGCTGCGGGAGACAGAAGTTGGGAGACTATGTGCCGCTCGATGGCGTGGGATGGGCTGACTGTCATGAGAGCCTTAGGGCGGCAACGCGACGGGGGGACAGGAGCGAGGCAGACGGGAGAGAGTGGTGGCGAATCGTGCTTTTCGCCGGCGCGCTCCCTTTGCACAAGCATAGGTGCGCGCGCCGGCTGAACTAACTAATGCCTGCTACGGCTTTGGCTCGACGACTCGCGCCTCTCCCATCCAGCGCTTAGTTGAGCGTCTTCTTTCCCGGGGTCCAGCCGCATGGGGTCAGCTTCTCGGTCTGGAGAGCGTCGAGCACGCGCAGCACTTCGTCCACGTTTCTGCCTACCGGCAGGTCGTTTGCCGAAGCCCAGCGAATTGTGTTCGACGGATCGACGATGAATGTCGCGCGCAGGCAGATCCCGGCGTCCTTGTGCAGGATGCCGAGATTAGCCGAGAGCTCTCTCTTAATGTCCGCAAGCATCGGGAAGGGCAGGCTCTTAAGGCCAGGGTGATCCTTGCGCCACGCGAGGTGCGAGTACTCAGAGTCCGTGCTGCACCCGAGAACTTGGCACTTGCGGCTCTTAAACTCTGCCGTCTTCTCGCCAAACTCGATAATTTCAGTCGGGCACACGAACGTGAAGTCCAGGGGCCAGAAGAAGAGAACCTTCCAAGACCCGTCGTGAGAGGCGTCAGTGATAGTCTGGAACTCCTTGCCCTCCTCAATAGAAACGCAGGCCTTGAGAGAGAAGGCGGGAAGCTTATCTCCAATCGTCAACATAGGTACTCCTTAATGCGGTTAAAAAACGGATTCCGCACGGTATTTGGCTATCTTGTCGTTGTCAAGAAATGGGGCGTTTGGTCTATTAGGGGGAGTGTATTGAGGGGTTAAGCCCACAGGCCGAATGAAGGACAAAATAGTTACACGACAGAGGGCTGCGGACCTGTGCGAGGAGTTCCGCCGGGCAGGCAAGAAGGTCGGCTTTACGTCAGGCGTGTTCGACATCATACACCCCGGACACGTCGAGTACCTCGAGGCAGCCCGCGCCGAGGTCGACGCTCTCATCGTTGGCGTCAACTCGGACTCATCCGTTAGGGGCAACAAGGGCGAGCTTCGCCCTATCTGTGGCGAAGCGCAGCGAGCAGAGGTCGTGGCGGGGCTCCAGGCGGTCGACCTGGTGTTTATTTTCGGAGAGCCGAACAACAACGCTAATGTCGAGGCTCTCAAGCCGGACCTGTACCTCAAAGCCGGTGACTACGGCAGTGAGCAGCTCTCGTCGAAGCCGATCGTTGAGTCGTACGGCGGCCAGGCAAAGATAGTCCCGTTTCGGGCGGGCCACTCGACCACCTCTATTATCGATCGAATCGTCGCTGCTGCGAGGACCTCTGACGGCCAGCACATTGAGCGTGAGCGCCGCCCCGCTGTGTTTGTTGACCGAGACGGCACGATTAACGAGCACGTCGAGTACTTAAGTGACCCGGCGCTCTTCAAAGAGATTCCGGGCAGCTTCGCTGCGTTGAAGTCCTTGCGGGACTTGGGGTACCGCATCGTGATCGTCACCAACCAGCCCGGCATAGGGCTCGGGTACTTTTCGCGGGAAGACTTCTTCGCCGTCAATCGCGAGATGATGCGCCAAGCCACAAAGAGCGGCTGCGCAATCGACAAGATATACTTCTGCCCACACTCAAAAGCTGACGGCTGCCTATGCCGCAAGCCGTCGACGCACTTCCTAGAGCGCGCCGAGCAGGAGCTGAACGTCGATCTCGCGCGCAGCTTTGTCATAGGCGACATGAGCTCGGACGTGCAGCTGGGCAAGAACGGCGGCTGTCGCTCTGTGCTCGTTAAGACTGGCCGTGGCGGAGACGATGGCATCTGCGAAGCAAAGGCGGACGCAGAAGTGGCCTCGCTGGCAGAGGCAGCGGCCTGGATAGCTCAGCAGGGCCCTGTTGCGGTGTCAGAGACTGTGGCTATGGCGGGTGATGAGCTGCATCCCGTTTCAGACGCAGTCACCAAGCTCTCTGGCTCCCTAGGCCACGACTTTAGCACCATCTTGGGCTCTATTCTTGGATGCGCAGCCCTCATCGGGCAGCGCACCGCTGGGAGGGACGGCAAGTCGAGCGTGGGCGACCTGCTCGCAATGCTGCGCAGGGCGGCAAACCGCGGATTGGCGCTGTCTCGCCGCTTGGTGTCCGTGGCTGAAGGCGGCGAGGACCATCGGGTCCGCAAATCGCTCATCTCCTGCATCGAGTCAGTGGTAGAGCTCGTGACTAGCTCTCACGGCTCGTCATGCCACATCGAGGTTGTCTGTTCCGAGGATGTGGAGGTCGAAGTTGCAGACTCCACAGTAGCGCAGCTCCTGCTTGAGCTGTGCGAGAACGCGCTCGATGCCATGCAAGACCTGCCTGAGCGCTTTATCTTCTTCCACGTGGACCGTGTGCAGGTGGAGAAAGACGCCGCGCTGCTCGAGGTCAAGCCAGGAGAGTACGGACGCGTGAGCATCGTAGACCATGGCGATGGAGCAGAGCCGCTCGATGATGACGGCGTAATTCAGACGAGCTTCCCAGTAAAGGGATCGCACCTCGGCCGAGGCCTAGGCCTGAGCATGCTGATGGCGAAGTCTGTCATGAAGAAGCACGGCGGAACGGTGACGCTTGCATCACGGCGCGGGGCAGGAACGAACATCTCGCTGTACTTCCCGGTTGCCTGACGGGGCAGCGCCGCTACTTCTTTTTCTTCGATTTAGACGAGTACGACGAGCGGCTGTAGCTCTTCTTTGCCGGCTTCTTGTAGCTTGAGTAGCCCTTCTTCGGCTTGTACTTGCTCTTCGTAGGAGCCGGCTCGGGTGCGGGGCTAATGTTAAAGTGCTTCTGGAAGACCAGCCGTCCCAAGTGAGAGGCTTTCGATGAGTAGCGAGGGTCGACGGTGATCACCGCCACAGCTAGCTCTGGGTTGTCGATTGGCGCCGCGCCGATGAACCAGTTGTTGAGGCCGACGGGGTCTGTGCCCTTGAGGGTTCCTGTCTTTCCGGCTACGCGAAGGTTGCCGAGCGTCGGGCGGTTGCCGCGCATGAACTCTCTGCGGCTTGTGCCTACGGTGGTCGTGTGCTCCATCATCTCCATGAGGAGCTTGGCTGTGTCTGGCTGCACGACTCGCTGGAGGGTCTCGGGCGTTGAGCTGTGAATGACGGAGCCGTCTGGAGAGACTATCTTGTCGACCATCTGTGGGCGCGGCATCAGGCCGCCATTTGAAACGCCGGCCATGAGAGTGGCAGCGTGCAGCGGGCTAATCCTGACCTCTCCGAAGCCCGCTGACGTTCGGCTCAGCTCAAAGAGGTCATCCGACGGAATCGATGCGCGGCTCGAAGGCATGGGGGCTTCGAAATCGAGCGAGCGGTTGAAGCCGAAGAGGTGCGCATACTTCGTGAGTATTGAGCCGTTCAGGTAGCGGGAGCCGAGGTGCCCGAACACCGGGTTGCACGAGCGTCCCAGTGCCTCCGCGACGGTCATTGACTGGCGGTCGCGGCGCGCGTCAGGGATGTAGTTCCACTCGTTGAGCGTGTAGGTTCCGCCCCGGTACGAGATCACTGACTCAGGCTTGATCCCGGCCTGTTCGACAGCGGCTGCTGCGGTGACGACTTTGAAGAGCGACGCTGCTGGGAAGCCTGCGTGGTACTCGATGTCTGGAATGCTGCGCGATTTTCCAGCGATGGCGAGAACAGCACCGGTGCGCGGGTTCATCGCGACCACGGCGACGTGGCTCGCTTGCGCTTTTCCAACGAGGCTTGAGACGTACTCCTGAAGCTCCGGGTCGATCGTGTAGAAGACGTAGTTGTTGTTGTTTGTAACGCTCGCGTAGCGATCGCCGAGCCGCGTGTCCAGGGATGGCCGCTCCGAAAGCTTGAGTGCCCCGGACGCATTCGAAGTAACCGAGATTCGATCGAGCTGTGGGGGAGGGTAGATCCTGCCAACGTTGACGTCCCTGCGCTGCAAGGCGAGCTGATCTGAACCCTCAAGCGACGCCAGATCCGACGGATTGCGGGCAACTGAGTCACCTTCGACTAGTGACCCTGATGAGTCACTGCGCGGAACGTCTGCCGCTACTGCGGTGTTGGATGGGGCTGACGGGGTCAGAGCGATAGCTAGTGCTGCTAGCGCAACGGCACCGGCCGCGGTGGAGCGCCTGATGAGGCGGCGCCAGTCGTCAGCCGAACCTGTCGCAGCACTCTCTTCTCGCGGTGTCTGTTTAGAAAGGGGAACCACCATGAACCGTAAGTCCTAAAGTACAGGCTGGGGCCGCTGCGCGCCCCTGGGCCAAGCCCTAGTGTGCAGCCATACGGCTGCTTTGCGCCACCTCAATCTCCCAGCAGGGATTGGATGCCAGCGCAGCTACATTTGGACGTCTCCGCCAAGCGCGGCTGTGCTCTCGACGGCTCAAAACGGGCTGGAATCTAAATGTGCACGGAATTTACCGGGTTGAACAGACCCCTTCAGTGAAGTGAGACGAGCATCAGGCGAGCCAGCGCGGTGGCATGAGGATTGCTGTGTGTCTTTGTTCGTTTCGGAACTTTCTCGCACTGGCTGATCGGTCGTGAGGGCCACCCGGATTTTCTCGCGCCGGCATCAACCTCTTCTTGAAGTCGCAGCCTAGGTGCAGTAAACCTCACGGTATGGTTTGGCCACTCAGAAAACGCACCCCATCGCCCGAAACAGCAGCTGGATTCTCTCTTGGACAGGGGCCGACAGCCCCGAAAAACACCGACACTGTTCAGGCGCCGGTGGTTCAACAGGAGCCCAAGGCGCCCGGAGCCTACGTGGTGCCGAAAGGTTACAAGGTAACGGGCACGATATCCTCGTCGAGGCCGGTGGTTGTGGCCGGCCAGCTTGAGGGTGGCTCGCTCACTGCCAACGAGGTGCTGGTGAAGAGCGGAGGCTCGGTTGCGGCCCCATCTTCAGTGGGCACATTAGTTGTTGAGGGCACCGTAGACGGCCCGATAGCTGCCCGCGAGGCAGTGGATGTGAGGCCGGGCGGGGTTGTTCGTGGCCCGATAGAGGCTCCGACGCTGCGCGTTGCGCCAGGAGGCATCATCTCCAGCGCCCAGGTCAATGTTAGCCGGTAAGAGATAGCTGTTCAGCGCCCTGACCGTTTTGGCCGGGGTTCCAGCAAAACCAGAGATAAGACGAAAAAAGAGTTCAGACCGCCGCAAAGTAAATCGGGCGCCCTCATCCCCAGATTTGCCGGGGATAAAGGCGCCCGATAGCGGTAGAGCCTTAGCCCTTACGCAGCCTGAGTTCCACCCTTGTCAGCGTCGCTGTTGGTCTGGAAGAGGGTCTTCATGCGAGCTGCCTTGCCGCGTAGCGGACGGAGGTAGAACAGGCGCGCGCGGCGAACGCGAGCACTCGTCATAACCTCGATCTTGTCGATGCGCGGGCTGTTGAGCGGGAAAGTTCTCTCTACGCCGATGTTGTAGGAGACCTTACGAACGGTGAATGTTGCGTCAGCGCTGTTGTTGCGTGCGCGCTTGATGATCACGCCCTCGAACACCTGGATACGCTCCTTGGTGCCTTCGATGATCTTTGCGTGAACGCGAACCGTGTCGCCTACCTTGATCGTAGGGAGGTCGCTGCGCACCTGAGCGCCGCTAACGGCCTTGAGGGCAGCCTCAAGCGTCAATGAGGGGGTCTTTGGGGTCGCTGCGGTCGTTGTTGTCTGTTCGCCGGCTGACATGTCCGTTCTCCGATCTGCTAAAAGGTGACTCAATACTGCCTGCCAGCCCCATCCGTGAACCTCTCTCGGCTTTGTTTCCGAGACGCTTCGCCGAATTACGCCCAACAATAGGGCGTGGCGAGCTGAGGCCAGGGCGCATAGTATCTTAATTGCCCTGGGACGGTGACTTGGCGTCTTGCCAAAAAGCCACGGTTCGTTAAAACAATGAGCGGGGGTTGTAACATATTAGAAATGGTAGTTCAATCGAACCACAGTCTTCAAAAAAGGGGCCGCCTAAAACAGCCCCTAGCCCCGAAGTGACCCAGTAAGATCCTAATTTCATTAGAGGATTCACCTTGAAGGTTCCAAGCCAGATCATCCGCAAGACGAAGAGAAAGAAGAGTTCCCGTCCGTCCTGGTCCAAGGACCAAGAGACTCGCTACAAGGAGCTGTTCGCCCAGCTTGAGGGCCTGGGGTTCGTCGTGCGCCGCGAGGAGCTTAAGCGCGGTCACTGCTGGAAGGTGCTTAGCGGTTCGTGCCGCTCGCTTGCCCAGAACCTCGTGTTTATCGACAGCCGCCTGAGCCCCGACGATCAGATCGCGTTCTTGCAGTCAAAGATTGCAGAAGCTCAGCCGCAGCCCAACTTCTCAGCGGGCGTGGCACAGGCCGCGTAGCATTACTGGCACATTTTCTCTTGGCGGCGACCCTCGCCGAATTGGCCCTTTGTATTAGGTGCTTTCGCTCTTCTCGTTGTATGCTTCCGCCCCCAGTGACGAGTGCCTCGCGCTGGCTAATCTCTCTCTCAGTGGCGGAGCTCTATGGTGTTTAATGCCCTCTTCGGACTTTTCTCTAATGATCTTGCAATCGATCTCGGGACAGCCAATACGCTCATCTTTCAGAAGGGGCGAGGCGTAGTCTGCAACGAGCCGACAGTTGTGGCGGTTCAGAACGAGGGCGCTCGCGTGAAGCGCAAGGTGCTCGCGGTTGGCAACGAAGCAAAGAGCATGCTCGGACGCACTCCAGGCAGCATCTCTGCCATTCGCCCAATCAAGGATGGCGTGATTGCTGACTTCGAGATGGCGGAAGAGATGCTGCGCCAGCTCATCCGCAAGGTCCACAACCGCCGCACCCTGGTGCGTCCGCGAATTATCATCTGTGTTCCGCACGGCATCACCGAGGTGGAGAAGCGCGCGGTGCGAGAGTCTGCCGAGTCGGCCGGCGCGCGCGAGGTATACCTAGTCGAAGAGCCGATGGCAGCCGCAATCGGAGCGGGGCTGCCGGTGACGGAGGCGCGCGGGAGCATGATCCTCGACATCGGCGGAGGAACGACTGAGATTGCGATCATATCAATGAAGGGCATCGTTTACTCGCACGCGGTTCGCGTCGGCGGCGACAAGATGGACGAGGCAATTGCAAACTTCGTGCGCCGGCGGCACAACGTGCTCATCGGAGACCGCACTGCCGAGCAGATCAAGATCGCAATCGGGAGCGTCTTCCCGAAAGACCCGCGAGAGGAGGAGCACGTCGAAGTGAAGGGCCGCGACCTGCTGCAAGGCATACCGCGCGCGGTGATCATCTCTGAGAGCGAGGTGCGTGAGGCGCTCGCCGAGCCGGTAAACCAGATCGTTGAGGTTGTAAAAATTGCGCTTGAGAAGTGCCCTCCAGAGCTCGCTGCCGACATCCTCGACCGTGGCATCGCCATGGTTGGCGGCGGCTCAATGCTTCCGCACCTCGACATGCTGATAACGCAGCGCACCGGCATCAAGGCCGCCGTGGTGCAGGATCCTCTCTCAGCGGTCGTCGTTGGCTCAGGCGCGGTGCTCGATCAGCAGGAGCTGCTGCGCGAAGTTGCGATTCAGTAGGGCGCTCTCCTAGAACGCTTCGACACGCCTCTTTGAGGGGAAGACCACGACGTTTGCAATGAGAGCAATCGCCACGTACGGCGTGAGGTCCGACACGTCCTTGGTGATGAGCGTCAGCACGAATCCGATCACGGCGACTGCCTCGTGCAGCGCACAGCTCAGTACCATAGCCCCAAAGAAGCCCATGTGGCGCTTCCCCTTCGCCGCCTCCGCGTGCGCATGTGCGGTGTAGCGGGGCTGCGAGCTGCCTCGCCTGCGAATAAATTGGTAAATCACCGCCGACCCAACGAGGTTCACTGCGGCGAGCACCGGAAACAGCCTTAGGAAAGCGTCACGCTCAGGCGTTGACGGAATCGCGGCTGAAGAGTCAGAGAGAGTCACCGCCGCCATGGCGAGCAGAAGCACCGTGGCCGTGATTGACGACCACACCACAAGGGCGACGCGCTGCGCCTTCTCGAGGGTAATCGGGGCTGGGGTGTCAGGAGTGCTCATGGCTGCCATGAGAGCACTTTTAGCCTCCGCCGGCTAGCCGGCCGGCATCCTTACCCGCCCTGGCTGGATGGGCCCTGTTTGAGCGTCACCTGACCCCAAACGAGCGCGGCTCCCCCTGCTCAACCCAATCCATCTGGACTGAACGGCGAGCCCTGTGTTTCTGCAGCTTCCGACCCCGGCGCGGTCCTGGCGATTCGCCCACCAAGGCGAGGTCAACGTTTATTGATGCGGAAGGAGGCGGTTCTGCCAGACGATACGAGCAGGTGAGCGCTCGGCCGACGTAGTGTTCCCACTGGTCGTCAAAACAGAAGTCTGCGCCGTGCTCCAGCATGCTCAGCGCGAAGAACACCGAGAACCCCCTAAGCTCGAGGGTTGCGGGAGTAACGGTGTAGAGCGTTCCTGGCACAGGGTTGAGGGCGTTCACGAACCGGTCGGCGAACCGAATGAGCTCGCAAGAGGCTCGTTTCTGGCTCGTGCCGGGGTCTGGGTGGCGAACAGCCGTGAAGACGACTGAGGCAAGCGCGATCGCACACAGGGCTAGACGACAGTGAGCCGGCTTTACGCGGGCGAGCCGCGAGAGGAGCCGCGCCACCAGATCAATCGCCGCGATGAGCACCAGGAAGCAAGCGAGCACGAGCAGCGCGAGGAAGTAGGTGATGAGGTAGTCCGCAAGCGGCTGAAAGCTGCGTGATAGGGCCCAGATGGTGACGAGCCATGACACGAGCAGCAGCATTCTCAGGTGAAAAAAGGCTCCGCGGCGCGGGGAGGTGCCGGCTACGGCGAGGATCAGCGCCAAGGGCAGCAGCCGCGCGACGCCTGGCGAAAAGTTAAAGAACAGGTTGAGCTTCTTTGCCGCAAGGTGCCACACCATTGCGAAGGATTTCGCTAACGAGACGGTGCGGTGTTCCTCAAGGAACGACCGCATAATCACGCCGGCGTTGCTCTCGGCGCCGTAGCGCCACCAGTCTACGAGAGGCCCCAGCCACATCAGCAGCGAAACCACGAGCGTCGCAGCGGCCGGGGCAGCGATGCTGCGCCCGAGCCCTCGCTCTGAGCCTCGGGCGCGCAGCAGGGCAAATGTGAGCGCGTACAGGAACGTTGCTGCCAGAAAGGGTGGAGTGCTGATGTGGCACTGTGCGACGAAGCTCCCGAGCACAGCAGTCAGTGGCAAAAACCAGAGCCGGCCGTGCGCCAGGTACACAAGCGACAGCAGGTACGCACAAGCCATAGCCGGGACGGGGTACGGATTCCAGTAATCGAACAGGGCGCGCGGCGAGATGAGAACGAAGCACAGCGGCATGAGCAGCAGCGCGTACGAGCGATGCGGCGTAAGTCCTGCCAGGAGGAAGGCCGCCAGGGCGACCGCCAGTGTGTTGAGGGCCAGCACCGATATCCGGTAGCTGTCTTCCTCAGACATGAAAGGTGTGAGGGCTTTGCTCGTGGCTGCTAGGTAGTAGAACAGCACCGGCCCTGGGTGCCGAAAGCCGGCATGGCTAAATGCCCCTTCAAAGGCCTCACCTTGGCTCGCCATGTGAACGCTCAGGTGGGTGTAGGCCCGGTCCATATTTCGGACGCACGGGGCATTGAGGGCATGCCGATTCCAGGCCAGCACGGAGGCGAACAGGAGGAGCGATCCGAGCAGGCTTAGTAGGGAACGGTAAGTCATAGGGGCTGCGGGTGGAAGCTAGCACACCCCTCGGCCTGCTGGCAGTCGGCTGGTGCATTACTAGGCCTCTACCGGCTCGGCCAAATTCTTTACAGCCCCCGCCAACAAAGGGGCTACTTGCTCTGTATTCTGTGTCAGGACGTGGTAGCATCGGTCCCCGATCGGGCAGGCGCCGCAAGTGCCTCGCTTCCCTACAGAACTATCTCGTTTCTGCTGGTCTTTCTTCAATGGCGCGTCTACAGCTAGGGGTAACAGACAGGCTCTCGGACCGCGGCCAGGTGGTTGGCACCGCGGCGGTGCTCCTGTGTGCCTCGTTCCTGCTCACAGCGTACAGCTCCAAACATCCTGAGGTCGCAAAAATCGGCAACGTCGTGGTGTCTGAGGCAGTAGCTCCGGTGAGCGCGGGGCTCGACTCGCTCAGGGATGGTATTCGCGACACATGGGCGCAGTACGCGGCTCTGCGCGGAGTCGCCTCCGAGAACGAAGCTCTCAAGAATCGCCTTACTCGCGCAGAGGGCGAGCTGGCTGCCCTCGCCGAGGTAAGGACAGAGAACGGGCGGCTGCGCGAGATGCTGCGCTTCTCTCAAGAGACCCAAGTCGAAGGTGCCGTAGCCTCTGTCATTGGCAGCGATCCTTCGGGATGGGTGCGAGGCCTCCTCATCAACCGCGGCACCGACAGCGGCGTTCGCGAGGGGATGGCGGTAGTGACCCCACAAGGGGTTCTCGGCCAGGTCGTTGCGGCAAGCCCCGACACAGCGCGAGTTCTTCTCATCACTGACCACTCCTCGGGCGTTGACGCACTGCTCCAGTCGAACCGCTCTAGAGGCGTCTTGCAGGGAGCCGGCACGTCTGGCTGTCAGCTGCGCTACGTTACGAAAGAGTCGCCGGTGAAAGTCGGAGACGTTGTCGTCACATCGGGGCTAGACCGTGTTTACCCGAAGGGCCTAGTCCTCGGCACCGTCGCTTCTGTCACGGCGGGTGGCCCAGGGCTCTTCCAGGCCGTCACGGTGAAGCCAGCCGTTGACGCGCAGCTTGTAGAAGAGGTGTTTGTGGTTGGCGTCCGAGAGCACAGCGAGCCGCAGCCTCGGCAGGGAGGCGTTGCACCATGAGCGCCCTCAGAGTCGTCATCTTTGGATTCCTGGCGATCGTGCTGCAATCTTGCCTGGCGCACCTGGGGCTGCCGTTTGCCGTGATGCCTCAGCTCGCGCTGCTCGTGGTTGTTGCTGCTGCGTTCTCCGGCAGCAGCGCAAGCGGCGTGTTTTCAGCTTTTTTAGTGGGCCTGCTCCTCGATTTCTCCTCGGCGCTGCTCGTTGGCCCGTGGGCCGGTGCCTTGGTCACCGTCTACGCGGGGCTCGCACTCGTCTCGCAGCGCCTCTTCCTGGAGTCCGGAATTGTCTCTGCGGTTGTTGCCTTCGCGTCGGCGGTTGTCGCCAGCACGTTTTTTGCGCTGCTTAGTCCGCAGAGCGACCTGTCTGTGTGGCAGCACGGTGTTCAGATTCTGACGCAAGCGGCAGCGACAGCAGCTTGCGCGCCGTGGGCAGTGGCTCTCATGTCTCGCGGCGGCCAGCGCCGCACTGTCTCGGCGCTCCGAGGGCCTTCTTCTCTGTCGGCGGCGTAGGGGCGAGCGTATGGCGGGCTTCGACCGTGACCAGGTCAATGTTCAGTTTCGCATCTGGGCGGCATTCGCCATCAGCGTGGTGTGCTTCGCGGTGCTTGTCGGCCGGTTGTGGGTGCTCCAGGTTGAGCAGGGAGCGGTGTTCCGTGACCGCTCGGAAAACAACCGTCTCCGCACGGTCTACATCCCTGCCGCTCGTGGCCTGATCGTCGATCGGAACGGAGAGGTGCTCGTTCGCAACCGGCCGTCCTTCAACATCGAGCTCGTTACCGAGGACAGCCCGAACCCAAAAGAGACGATCGAGGAGCTGGCCAGGATCGTAGGCCAGGATCCAGAGGAGCTCAAGGTGCGCTTCGCCAAGGAGGGGCGGCGCAGGCGCTTCGAGCCGAAGCTCATTCTGCGAGACGTGTCGCGCGACACTGTGGCGCAAATCGCCGCGCAACAGCACCGGCTGCCGGGTGTTGTCGTGTCAGTCGTTCCGACCCGCGACTACCCGTTCGGCGAGATGTCGGCGCACGTCTTCGGCTACATCCGAGAGGTGTCAGGCGAGCAGCTCAAGAGCCCTGCGTACAGCGACTACCTGCTGGGCGATGTCGTTGGCCAGTACGGGATCGAGGCAGAACTTGAACGGTACCTGCGGGGAGAGCGAGGGACGCAAGGGGTTGTGGTCAATGCTCGCGGCAACAAGATCGCCGAAGCGTACCGCAGTGCAGAGACGTCGGGCAGCAACATCACCTTGACGATCGATCACCGCGTGCAGCTCGCTGCGGACGCCGCACTAGAGGGGAAGAAAGGCGCTATCGTCGTGATGGATGTGCGCTCGGGAGACATCCTCGCTTTGGCGTCGGCGCCCCGCTTTGCCCCGGCGCTGTTTACCTCAGAGATTCCGAAAGATGCCTGGAGCGCGCTCGTTGACCCCAAGGAGAACAAGCTTTCGAATCGAGCTGTACAGGGAGCGTTTGCGCCGGGCTCTGTGTTTAAGATCTTCGTTGCAGCGGCGGCTCTCTCGGAAGGCGTTGTGACGCCAAAAGAGAAGATCTGGTGCCCCGGGTCGCTCAAGTTCGGCAAGCGTGTCTTCAAGTGCCACAAGCACTCAGGGCACGGCTCGGTTAACATGTACGAAGCCATCGTGCAGTCGTGTGACGTCTACTTCTATACGGTAGGTCAGCGCCTCGGTGTTGATCGCATTAACCACTACGCCCAGCAGCTTTTTGGGCTCGGAGAGCTCACAGAGGTTTCAGGCAGAGACGAGAGCAAGGGCATAATCCCATCTACGAAGTGGAAAGAGACCTACTTTAGGCGGGAAGAGGACAAGAAGTGGTACCCCGGGGAGACGCTCTCGGTGGCGATTGGGCAGGGTGCAGTCACCACTACTCCGATTCAGATTGCACGCAGCCTCGCCGCCGTCGTCAATGGCGGCAGGGTTTTGAAGCCACGGCTAGTGAAGCGCGTTGTGGCATCGGATGGCCGTGTGTTGCTTGACGTTCCAGCCGAGCCTGAGGTGCTTCGCACGGTGGATCTTGATCCCGAGGTGATTGAGCAGCTCAAGGCCGCGATGGTAGGAGTCGTTGCCGACAAGCGCGGCACTGGGCACCGCGCTGCGTTGCCAGAGAAGTTCAACATCGGCGTTGGCGGCAAAACTGGAACCGCGCAGGTGGCGTCGCGAGAGTCTGGAAACAAGGAAGAGGATCACGCTTGGTTTGCTGGCTACGCTCCAGCGGACAACCCGCAAATTGTTGCGGTCGCTCTCATAGAGAATGGCGGGCACGGTGGTGTTGCTGCTGCGCCTGCTGTGCGGAAGGTGCTAGCGGCGTACTTCGGGGTTCCGGAGGAGGTAGAGCCTGAGCCCAAGCCGCAGAGCAAGAAGCGCAAGCCAAAGATCACTGTGGCTGCCAGCCCGCGGGCAGCAGGAGAGGGATGAGCATGCTCGCGATTGGACGACGAGTGCTGTCGAGGGTGGACTGGTTGCTGTTTGGGGCCACTGCTGCACTCCTTGCCTGCGGGCTAGTGGTGCTCTACAGCGCTGGGTACGACCCTGAGTCCAAGACGAACCTGTTTGGGCTCGCCACAGTCGACTTTGCGAGTGCGGCGTGCCTGAAGCAGGCGGTGTACATCGCCGTTGGGCTGCTCGTGATGCTCGTGGGGATGAGCATTCCGACACAGTTCTTCTTTCACTACTCGTTTGTGTTCTACGCGCTCTCAATTGGTATGCTCGCGGCTGTTGCCGGATTTGGCGTGGTGGTTAACGGCTCCCGGCGCTGGCTCGATCTCGGCTTCGCCAACCTGCAGCCGGCCGAGTTTGCAAAGCTGGCGCTGCTGCTCACGATGGCGCGCAGGCTCTCGCGCAACCCGCCACGGGACGGCTCTTCGTACCGGCTCACTGAGCTCGTTGTGCCGCTTGCCCTGATCGCCTTGCCGATGGGGCTCATCATGCAGCAGCCTGATTTGGGCACCGCGCTCTCGCTCGGGATCGTCGGAGTTTCGCAGATTCTCTTCATGGGAGTGCGGCCTCGTGCGATCGTCACTGCGCTCGTGGCGCTGTCGGTGCTCGCGTACCCGGCCTGGCACATGCTCCACGACTACCAGCAGCGCCGCATCCTCGTGCTGCTCGATCCAGAGAGTGATCCGCAGGGCAGCGGCTATCACATCACTCAGTCAAAGATTGCGGTCGGCTCTGGAGAGCTTTTCGGCAAGGGATACCGCGAAGGCACACAGAGCCAGCTCGAGTTCTTGCCTGAGCACACCACCGATTTCGTTTTCTCAGTCTGGGCGGAGGAGTGGGGGTTCGCTGGGAGCGTGTTCCTGCTGCTCCTGTTCTTTGGGCTTGTGTCGAGCATGCTGCGGGTAACCGCGCGCAGCAGAGACCTTTTTTCGGCTCTCGTGGCGTTTGGTATCACGGCGCAGTTTTTCGCCCATATCGTTATTAACACGGGAATGGTGATAGGGCTGATGCCGGTGGTCGGCATCCCGCTGCCCCTCATTAGCTACGGAGGCTCGGCTATGCTGTCGCTCATGTTCGGCCTCGGGATCGTCCAGGGGGTCAGCATGCGGCGCCTGATGTTCCGGGAACGGTAGCGGCGAGCGCAGTGTCGTTATCGTTCTCGCGGCAGCGGTCGGCATTTGCTAGGCTGGCGACGTATGAAGGCTCGGTTCGAGAAACTCAAACTCACAGTCAGCTGCTTCTCAGCTATCGCCGTTGCGGCCTGCGTCGTGTCGGTCGGTGAGGCGAGCGCGCAGCCAGCACAGGCCTCTACTCCATCTGCAACTCCATCTGAGGCCGAGCTCTTTAAGCCGCTAACTGTGAACCAGCTCGACCAGTTTATTGACGCGGTTCGCTCAAGCGTTCACCTCGACACTCCACAGGAGATGCACTCGCAGTCAGTCGACGCCGCAACGTCGGGCGTGTGGGCAGCCAGCAAGACCAAGGTGACGTCCTCGCTGAGCGAGCTGACGCTCAAGTTTAGGCCGAAGACGCAGGCCCTGCTCGACCTCTCGAATGCTGGCGACTCAAGCGGAAGCTCGCTGATGGAGAGCTTTGAGATAGTGGTGAAGCCATCTCCCGAGCGGCTCTTTGTGCGGCACAGCGCCGTGCTCGATCGGCGAGATCAGGCTGGCATCTACGCGCGCCTCGACCGCCTCAAGGGCGCAACGCCGCTCATGTTCGTGGGCGGGCAGAAGCAGTCGGGCGTGTACGTTGCGATTCCGGTTCCAGTTGATCCGGCAAACAACTGGGGATTGTTCGTCTGTCCCAGGACGGTTGGCAACATCGACTACAAGGGCGGCAAAGGGATCGAGCTTAAGCCCTCCTCGTACGAGCTCTCAGAGGCGTTCTTCACGCTTGAGTCTGAGGGGTTCGGCAACCCTGCAACGGCCGGACAGAAGGGGCGGGTGAAAGTTCAGGAGTTTGTTTCGGGCGGCCTGCCGCAGCCAAAGAATCCAGATGACGAGGCGGTGTCGACTATGCCCACAGCGTCGCTGGTGTACTCGCCCGCAACGCCCTTCGACTCCTTCCGCTTTGCGCCCTTCTCAGATGTGCAGCAGGGCATCGTAACGCTAGTCGAGATGCAGAATAAGGCCGGGTACGTCCGCCGACAGTTCTTCTCTCACCAGCGGCTCATCCACAAGACTGAGGAGCCCTCGCCGGTGAGCCTCGTGATTAATCGCCAGCGGGTGTCGAACGACGTTGGTGAGTGCTACATCATCATCGAGCAGAAGTACTCCTGGACCACTTACGACAAAACGCCGGCCACCTTTGAGTAGGCCATGACCCGTTGCTCGGGCATCTGTCCGGGGCATCGCAACGCTCCCGCCAAGGTGGCACCTGTTACGCTGGCACCGTGCGGAGGATTTCGGAGCGGTCTGTGCATAAGTCTCCTAATGTCCTGGAACGATTGACATCTCCGAATTTCGCGCGGTCTCTGAGACAGTTCGCTTGCCGCGGTCTCTGAGACAATTCAGCTCGTGAGCGGCGAGTTCTGGCGCGGTCTCTGAAAGAGAGGTGGGGCAGATGTCGGAGCCGACTGGCGGTAGGTGCCCGGCGCCTCTTTTACTTACCGCTCAGCTAATGTACCCTCCCATCCCCAACCCCATGATCTCAAAGGAGGACCTGTGGCAATTATCATCGACGACGTATCGCATACCTTCCACGAGTTCCTGCTCCTGCCAGGACTGACGAAGAAGGAGCACGTGCCTGGCAACGTCTCTCTCAAGACGCCGATCCAGCGCTACAAGACAGCTGAGGGGATGAAGGCGGCCCTGAACGCCCCGTTCGTCTCAGCGGCGATGCAAGCCGTGTCGGGTCCGGAGCTTGCGATCGCGCTCGCGCGCAAGGGAGGCATCGCCTTCATCTTCTGCTCGCAGTCGATCGAGTCCCAGGCCAAGATGGTTAAAGAGGTCAAGGAGCACAAAGCCGGATTCGTTGAGTCTGACTCAAATCTCCCGCCGACTGCCACCCTTCAGGACGCGCTCAACTTGCGCCGAAAGACAGGACACTCAACGATTGCCATCACCGAAAACGGCGGCCGAAACACGAAGCTTCTCGGCATCCTGACGAGCAAGGATTTTTGGGAGTACAAGGACGACCTCTCTCAGACGGTGCAAGGGTTCTTCACGCCGCGCGAGAAGCTGGTCATGGCAGAAGAGGGCGTGAGCCTGCAAGACGCTACGAACCTTCTCTGGAAGCACAAGAAGGAGTGCCTGCCAATCGTCGACAAGCAGGGCAACCTGAAAGCGCTCGTGTTCCGCAAAGACTACTTCGACCACCATTCCTACCCGGATGAGCTGACCGACTCTCGCAAGCGCCTCTTCGTCGGCGCTGCGCTCAATACGTACGACTACATGGAGCGCGCATCGGCCCTCGTCGAAGCGGGCGTGGACGTGCTGTGCCTCGACTCTTCTGACGGCTACACGGAGTGGCAAGCAGAAGCAGCCAAGCAGCTCAGGAAGAAGTTTGGCAGCAACATCATTCTTGGCGGCGGCAATATCGTCTCGGCTGACGCGTTCAGGTACCTCGCCACCGAGGGAGAGGTAGACTTCGTCAAGGTCGGCATCGGCGGCGGCTCGATTTGCATCACCCGCGAGCAGAAGGGCATCGGCCGAGGACAGGCTAGCGCAGTGATGGACGTTGCGCGTGAGCGCGACAAGTTTGCAAAAGAGACTGGCATCTACGTGCCGATGTGCTCTGACGGCGGCCTGAACTCTGACACGCAGATGATCATGGCGCTGGCGATGGGCGCTGACTTCGTCATGATGGGCAAGTACTTTGCGATGACCGAGGAGAGCCCGACTGCGAAGATCAGCTACCGGGGCCGGCTCTACAAGCCGTACTGGGGCGAGGGCTCGAATCGCGCCCGCAACTGGCAGCGTTACAAGCAGAGCGAGGCCGCGCACCTCATCTTCGAGGAAGGCGTCGACGCGTACGTGCCGTACAGCGGGCCGCTCACAGACAAGGTTGACGTGTCGCTCGTGAAGCTTCGCTCGACGATGTGCAACGTGGGCTCCCTGACCCTCAAGGAGCTGCACGAGAAGGCCCGCATCACCAAGGTCTCTGAGATGACAGTGGTTGAGGGCGGCACTTCTACGGTTGAGATGCTCGACCGCATGCAGCCAAACGTCGACTAGCCTCCGTATGTGGTTCACCCGCGACCAGTTTGAGCTGTGCAGCGAGCTTCGTACCTGGGGCCTAGAGCCGCGCTTTGAAGCTGGGGACATCGTTGCGCGCGGCTTTGCGGACCTGGGTCACGAAGAGTTCCAGGTGCTTCCAGGCCCGAAGCTCCTCTCGCTCACCGCTGGCACCACGAGCTCCGTGCCCGAGGGGCATGCCAGCCACTTCTTCTGGATTCCGTCAGTAGACGAGTGCGTCGATCTGCTCGAGAAACGCGGGGTGGTGTGCCTGTCGTGCGAGCGAAGAGACGGTCGCGAGTGGGTACTCCAGGCGCAGTGCTGCGGAGAGATCGAGGCGCACCGCGCCGGGTCGCTGCACGAGGCGCTGCTGCGCGCGCTGTTGGCGGCCTGCAAGTCAGCTTTTAAGTCTCAGGGGGTGCGCGCGTGAGCAGCCCGAGAGTCATTCTTGCGTCATCCTCCCCTCGCCGCCGCGAGCTTCTCGGGCAGGCCGGGGTTACCTTTGAGGTGATCGTCTCCGGATGCGATGAGACTCCGGTGCCGGGAGAGACTCCGCAACAGATGGTAGAGCGGCTTGCGTTGGATAAGGCTGCTACGGTCGCCGACGCGCACCACGACGCGCTGGTCATCGGAGCCGACACGACTGTGTTTATAGACGGCAGGGCCCTTGGCAAGCCAGAGTCAGAGGCTGAAGCAAACTCGATGCTCGCCACCATCGCCGGCAGAACCCACCAGGTGTGGGGCGGTATTGCGATAGTGAGCCGCGGGCGCAAGCTCTCCCAGGTTTGGTCACACGTCACCGAGGTGACCATGGCGCCGATGGACTCAGCCGTTATTGCTCGCTACGTCGCGTCAGGCGAGCCGATGGACAAGGCGGGCGCGTACGCCATTCAGGGGCTAGGGCTCCAGTTCGTGGAGAGCATTTCAGGCTCGTACTCCAACGTCGTTGGCTTAAACATCAGCGCGCTCATGCAGCGCCTTGAGAAGCTCTTGCGGTAGTGACATGGAATCGACTCAGGTTTCATTGCGACTTGAGAGCATTCTTCGAGAGATTGAGGCTGCATGTCAGCGCAGCGGCAGGCGCACAGAAGATGTCACTCTCATCGCGGTCAGCAAGAAGCAGCCGCTGGCGCTGATGAGAGAGTACGCGCTAGCCGCGAAGGCGAAAAAGATACAGGCAGTTTTCGGAGAGAGCTACGTGCAGGAGCTAAAGGCCAAGCGCGCTGAGCTAAACGATTCGGCCCAGTTCCACCTGCTTGGCCCATTGCAGCGCAACAAGGTGCGAGATGCCGT
>OMIG01000216.1 GCA_900299035.1 Pseudomonadota bacterium | reverse complement strand
GATAGCCTCTATCGGCGTGCTCTCGGCCCTCTTCATCGCTGAACACAGCCTGTGGCTCTTCGTCGCGGCAACGGGGCTGTCGCTGCTCCTCGGATTCCTGCTCGTGCTGCCGATCGGCGGGGCGGGCATGCCGGGCGTGGGGTCGATGCTCAACTCGTACTCGGGGTGGGCGGCTTCCGCCACCGGATTCACGCTCAACAACCAGCTTTTGATAGCAACTGGGGCCTTAGTAGGCTCAAGCGGAGCGATTCTCTCCTACATCATGTGCAAGGCTATGAACCGGTCGCTCGTGAGCGTGATCCTGGGCGGCTTCGGCACAACAGCCGAGCAGGCAGCGGCAGACGGCGCAAAGAAGGCCTGCCGCGCAGCGAGCACCGAGGACGCTGCGTTCATGTTCGAGAACGCCTCGAGCCTGATCGTGGTGCCAGGGTACGGCATGGCGGTCGCGCAGGCGCAGCATGCCGTGAAGGAGCTCTACGAGCAGCTCCACCACCGCGGAGTTGAAGTCAAGTTTGCGATTCATCCAGTGGCAGGACGAATGCCGGGGCACATGAACGTGCTGCTGGCTGAGTCAGAGATCCCCTACGACGTCGTGCTAGAGCTGGACGAAGTGAACCCTGAGTTCGCCAGGGCCGACGCAGTGCTCGTGATCGGCGCTAACGACGTGGTCAACCCGGCCGCCCGAACAAACAAGTCGAGTCCGCTCTACGGCATGCCGATTCTGGAGGCCTACAAGTCAAAGAGCGTCTACGTCATCAAGCGCTCGATGAACCCCGGCTACTCCGGGGTCGAGAACGACCTGTTCTACCACGACAACTGCTCGCTCATCTTCGGCGATGCCAAGAAGGTGTGTGAAGGGCTGGTGAATTGCCTGAAGTCAAACTAGGGGAAAAAATGGAAACTGTGCTGTCCCTCCTTGAGGGGAGCTTTGGCGCGTTGGTCATGGCTCTGTCAGGAATCGCGTGCATGGTGACCTTGTGCGTGGTTTTTCCGATAGTCGCGTGCACCGTTAACGGGTGGTGGGGACTGCTCTGCTTCGTTTTTCCTGGACCAGCGACGATTGCTTTCTCGGTCCTTCATTTTAAGAAGGCGTGGCTGCCCCTACTGATAACGGTTGTGGCTCTACTGATCTCGGTTGGCGTATTCCTGATGCGCGCCTTCCTGGCGACCTTCTTCGTAGAAGCGCCGGTGTAAGACGAAGAAATTGGGAGAGAGGCGGCAAGGCCCCGTCCCGCGCCTGTATTCGCCTAGCCACCAAAGCGGCGGATATCAGCATCTCTCTAAATTTTAGCGCTTGGTGTGTCACGCCCAAGCCCGAAACCCACGCGCGGGCTGTTCGGCGAAGTAGGGCTCAAGGAAGCTAATCACCCGCGCCTCAGCCCAAGTTGACTTTAGGCTGAAGCTGCCGACGAAACCGACGTGACCGCCGTGCTTCGGGGTCTCAAGGAAGAGAGACTTGCTGGCGGTTGCCTCCTCGACTGGGAAGCACCCCGGGGAGAGGAACGGGTCATCGAGGGCGCTGAGCGCGAGAGTCGGCAGGGTGACTTGAGAGAGGAACTGGCGCGAGCTCGAACGGGCCCAGTACTCCTCGACTGAGGCGAAGCCGTGCATCGGCGCGGTGAATCGCTGGTCGAACTCATGGAAGGTCTTCATCTGGTCGAGCCCAGCGGTGTCGAAGGAGCCGGGAAACCTGGAGGACTTTTCGAGGATCCGTGCGCGCAGGGGCTTGAGCAGGTAGCTCATGTAGATCGCGTTGCGTGGATCGGCTAGCTGCTCCGCTGAGCCGGCCAGGTCCATCGGCACGGAGATAGCCGCTGCGGCGCGAAGCTGAGACGGCACAGAGGCCCCCTCTTCGCCAAGGTACTTGAGCAGGATGTTGCCTCCGACGCTGAAGCCAACCAGGGCTATCGGCCCTTTGTGCAGCGAGAGCGCTCTGCTGATCACGTGTCGCAGGTCGTCGCTCTGCCCGCTGTGGTACCAGGTCTTGAGCCGGTTACGCTCGGAGCCGCATCCACGCATGTTCCACGCCAGCACGTCGTACCCGGCGGCGAAGAGCGCCTGGGCCATGCCGCGCAGGTAGCCGCTGGAAGTTGAGCCCTCGAGTCCGTGGCTGACGATCGCCAAGCGCGGTGCTCCCTGCGTGAGCCAGTCGAGCTCGAGGAAGTCTCCGTCGGGCAGCTCTAGGATCTCTCGGCGGAAGCCCGGATCGGGAACACGCCGCGCCAGCGACGGCATGATGGTCTGGATGGTGGCGGCGCGAAGAAGGGCGCTGGGGGCAAACGATGACTCGATCACTGGCATGGTGGCAGAAGGTAGCAGAGAGCGAGGGGGTGGCGAAAAGGGGCAAACATGGCAGCCACACCGACGGCTAAAAAATGCATCTCTTCAGGCGGTTATGCAGTCTCCAATAAGCAGTTTCCTGCGGCCCGTCGGGCGCATCCTAGGTTCTTGGTAGGGGTGCTGTCTGTTTGGACAGCGACGCGTGCTGATAAAGAAGAGAGGAGCAGCCGATGACAGGTTCCACAGCAACAGCCATGTCCGAGCTTCAGCTTGGCGCAGCTTCAGCCGAACAGCGAGATTTTGACGCAGCCATCGCACACTGGCAGCGGGCACTCGGGATGATCGAGCAGCAGCGTGCCTCGGGTGTGGCAGTTGATCCCAAGCTGATCGGAAACCTGAGCGCCAACATCGCGGCGCTCTGCGTTCAGAAGCAGGATCTCTCTGGCGCCACGAACTGGATACAAAAAGCGATCGAGGCAACCCCGGGCCACGTCCTGGCGGCGCTCAACATCGGCTCGCTCCTGATGCAGGCCGGAAAGCTCGCAGAGGCAGTTGATCTCTTCAGCCGCGTGACTGCGGCCGACCCGCAATGCTGCGAGGCGCATGTCCTGCTTGGATCGTGCCTCGCCCAGGCAGGACAGATCGCCGGCGCGCAGGCATCCTTCGCCCGCGCGGTTGAGCTTCGGCCGGACTGGGCTGAAGCTCACGGCAAGCTGGCGGATCTCTCGCGACAGCTCGGTGATTTTGCGCGAGCCAGGCAGCACTACGACAGGGCCATCGCGCTGCGGCCAGGCTGGAAGCAGATGGAGTACCAGCGCGCAACGCTGGTTACCTCTGCCGTCGAATTTAACTCGCGCGAGAACATGGACAGCTTCTTTGGCAACCCCGGCGTGGTGGACGTGTATTTGAGCCCCGAGCGGCGCACATTCTTCTCAAGCGTTATTGGGCTCCTCGTTGCCAGGGGCATCAAAGCCGATAGCAAGCGCATCGCAGACGTAGGATGCGGCACCGGCCACCTGCTCGAAGCGGCCAAACGCGTCTACCCTGGCGCGTCATTGGCAGGATTTGAGTACTCGTCCTCCGCGCTCCGGATCGCCCGCGAGCTGCTGCCTGGCGCACAGTTCCAAGAGTTCGACATCTACGAGGGGCTCAAGGGTTCCGAGCGCTTTGACCTCGTGCTCTGCACGGAGGTGCTTGAGCACCTGCTGTACCCAGACCGAGCGCTCGAGAATCTTGTCGCGATGCTCCCGGCGCATGGCACGCTGCTCCTGACGGTGCCCAACGGACGCACTGACACCTACGAGGGGCACATCAACTTCTGGAGTCCAGAGAGCTGGAAGGTCTTCGTTGAGTCCTGCGCCACGCGCCACGGCTTCTCGCTGGAGACAGGACTGGTTCAGTGCTGCAACTTCGCGCTGCTGTCGCGCTGAGCGACGCGCCGCACCTCGCTGCAAGAGCGCGACGCCCGCGTTTTCCCGATACTGCGTTCTAAAAACGCAAATGCGACCTCCTTTTTAGGGTATGGCGCCTCTCGACAGGGCTACGGTACACATACGTATTAACTGTAACCTTCTGGAATCACTGAGCTTGTGCAAGACTTTGGATTGATTAGCTTTTTTCTGTGGCTCCTAACCATAGAGCTGCTCAGTTTCTGTGTGCTGCCCTACATCGCCTGGATGGCGCCCAACGCGCCCGACCGAGGCTACGGCTTCTCGAAGGTGTGCGGCGTATTCATGTTCTCTGGCGCGTGCTGGCTTCTGACCCTTGCTGGCCTCGCAACTGAGGGGAACACGATCATCTACCTGACCTTCGTCGTGTTCCTTGTTCTTGGGTACCGCGGCTACAGGCCCGGTCTCTTGTCGCGCGCGGATTTTGGCGCGCTACTCAAGAAGTACGGACGGTCAGTGGAAGGGGTGTTCATCGGGCTGACGCTCTTCTACGCGGTGATCCGCTTCCTCAACCCTCAGATCTTCTGGGGAGAGAAGCCGATGGACTCCACGTTCCTCAACTTCTTTGTGCGAAACAACGAGCTGCCGCCGCAGGACCCGTGGGCTGTTGGCAGCCCGATGAGCTACTACTACCTTGGCATCTACTTCATCGCAGCGATCCTCAAGCTGACAGGCATCCCAGCAGCGATTGGCTACAACTTGGCGATCGCAACGCTCGGCGGCTTAATCGGCGCGTCTTTCTTCGGGCTGCTGCTGCTGGTCACGCGCAGTAAGCGTTTCTCTGCGTGGACTGCAGTGCTGCTCGTCATCGCCTGTGACCCTGAGGTATTGCGCCTAATAGCTTTCGACCACGACCCGCGCTGGTTCCGCCGCGTCACCTTTGACGGATTCTGGGCCTCTTCGCGCGTCTTCACGCCACCAGGGTTCCTTGAGTACACGTCGTGGTCGCTGCTCTTCGCTGACCTGCACGCGCACGTAATAGCGATCCCGTTCACGGCCACGGTGCTCGGCCTTGCAGCGCTGCTGTTTCTTGACGGCAAGAGCCGCTACTCGGTGCACGGCTTTGCGCTCAGGGCGCTCCTCGGCTCAATGCTCGGCGCGCTCTTCGGCATGAACACGTGGGACTTCATCACCTTTGGCGCCGCTGTTGGAGCCATTATGGTCACAGCCCGAGTGCCTCTCTTCTGGCAGCCGCCAGTGTACGATGACGGCACGCCGAGCCTTGGAGAGACCGTGTTCGTTACGGCCTTCTCTCGCGCAGTAGCGTTCCTCTGGGACGCGCTCCTCGTCGGAGCGTTTGCTGGCTTGGCCGTGTACCTCTACAACCTGGGCGTGAGCTTTCGGCCGAGCGGCGGCTGGGGTTGGGTCTACGACCAGGAGTTCAACACCTTCTGGAAGTTCTTTAGGGTCTTCGGCTACTGGGTCGTTGGCACGCTCGCAGCGCTGGCGGTGATCGCCTTCGCGCCCTCCGCGAGCAAGCGCAAGGTGTCGGTGTGGTCGTGCATCCTGGCGGCCCTGCTCGGCGCGGCTGTAGCAGTTCCGCCTGCGCTGAGCGCGCTCAAGGGAATCGGGCACCAGCCCTGGGGCACGGTGGCGTACGCCGCAGTAGTCGTCGGGCTTTCGTACTTAGTTCTCTGGGCGCGCCACGGCTCAGACGAGAAGAAGCTTGTGTGGATCTTCCTGTCGGTCACTGCGACGCTCGTCGTGGTGCTCGAGATATTCTTCCTCCTCGACCGCATGAATACGCTCTTTAAGGGCTACATGGCGATCTGGATGCTGAGCGGGCTCTCGACGGTCGTTGCGCTCTTCTACGCCAACCAGATGCTCAAAGACGCCGGGAGAGAGAAGGTGCGGCGCGGGCTTGTGGTGCTGGTGTCTGTTGGCGTTGGGCTGATCCTGCTCGGCACGGCGTGCAACGTGTTCGCCGTGGTCACGATCGACCGAGGCCTCAAGCGGACCTACACCTTTGACGGCATGGAGTGGATGCGCTGGAAGCGTGAGTACGCCAAAGACGGCGAGCTCGCCCGCTGGCTCAACGATAACGTCAAGGGCGTTGCGACTATTGTCGAGGCACAAGGCGACGGCTACCGCGAGTTCACAAGAATCGCCATGCACACAGGGCTGCCCACCGTCCTTGGATGGGAGCACCACGTGAGGCAGCGCGGCCTGCGCCCAGAAGATGTCCCGGCTCGCAAGCGCGCCATCTACGCCATCTACACGAGCGAGGACATCGACCTCACCAAGAAGTACCTGGCCCAGTACGGAGTCGACTACGTCATCATCGGCGACGTCGAG
>OMIG01000215.1 GCA_900299035.1 Pseudomonadota bacterium | reverse complement strand
TCATGGACAAGGCCGACGGCGCGCAGAAGGGCTGCATGGTGATAGCCACCGTCAAGGGCGACGTGCACGACATCGGCAAGAACCTGGTCGACATCATCCTCACCAACAACGGCTACAAGGTAGGGAACCTCGGCATTAAGCAGCCGCTTGAGGCGATCCTTGCGGCCGCAGAGGAGCACAAGCCCGACGCCATCGGCATGTCTGGGCTCCTCGTAAAGTCCACGCTCGTCATGAAAGAGAACCTAGAGGAGATGAGCCGGCGCGGGGTTTCTATCCCTGTGGTGTGCGGCGGAGCGGCGCTCAACCGCGCCTACGTCGAAGTGGACCTAAGCGCTGCCTACACGACAGGCAAGGTCTACTACGGCGCAGACGCCTTCACCGGCCTAAAGATCATGGACGAGCTGACCGGCCGGACAGAGGAGAAGGTGCTCACCGGAGACTCTGCCCAAACCCGCGAGCGCAAGGGCGAGATGCGTGTTGAGCGCGAGGCGCGAGTCGCCGAGAAAGCGGAAGAGTACGTCGACACGAAGGTGCCCCAGGTTGAGTCGATACCTGTTCCGCCGTTCTGGGGAGTGCGCTACGTCGAGCAGCCCGAGATAAATCTCAAAGAGCTCTTCACGTTCATCAACCGCAAGGCGCTCTACGCCAACCAGTGGCAGTACCGCCGCGGCAGCAGGTCGACGAAGGAGTACAAGGACTTCGTCCAGAACCACGTTGACCCGCTGTTTTATCAGTGGTGCGAGCGGGCGCTCGAGCGCAACTGGATTCAGCCGAAGGTCGCCTACGGGTACTTCCCGTGCAACAGCGACAAGAACGAGCTGGTCATCTACACCCCCGACGACCACGGCAAGGAGCACTGCCGCATTAAGTTCCCGCGCCAGATAGCTGATGCGCGGCGCTGCATCGCAGACTTCTTCTTGCCGCTGTCCTCGGGCCGCAGAGACGTTGTGGCCTTCCACGTCGTAACCTCCGGGGCGCTCGCGTCAGAGAAGTGCGCTGAGCTCTTCAAGGCTGACCAGTACACCGACTACCTGCACTTCTACGGACTCTCGGTAGAGACGGCCGAGGCGCTTGCAGAGTTCTGGCACCGCCGCATTCGGCAGGAGCTCGGGATTGTCGGTGAAGACGGCGCAACGATCGAGTCGCTCTTTAGGCAGACCTACCACGGCGAGCGGTACAGCTTCGGGTACCCAGCGTGCCCGAACCTGGAGGACCAGAAGTACATCTTCCAGCTCCTCGACCCAGCCAAGATTGGGGTGAGCCTAAGCTCTGAGTGGCAGCTCGTCCCGGAGCAGTCGACGTCGGCGATCATCGTGCACCATCCGGAGTCGTGTTACTTCTCGATTTAGAGAGGAATGGTAGATGGGGGTGAGCCCACTTTCTGCCAACGTGAACGTGCACGTGAACGTAAACGTGCGCGTGCACGTACCCGTGCCCGGAGCAGAGATTCCTCGTTTAATGCGGCCGTTTAACAGGCGTGAGCGCCCGAGCTTCCGCAGAATGGTTCTGACTGCTCTTTCGGGTACGTTCACGTTTACGTGCAGGAGCACGTTCACGTGTGTTGCCCTCGGTAGCGCTTGCCGGTTCGCTTGTTCTAGGTGTCCGTGCTCGTACACGCGCCTGAATCAGAGGCGTTTTTTTCCTAGAGTCTGGGGCTCGGCTCTAGGACGGGTGGCACACTCCATCGCGGCACTGTCCGTTGCCGCAGCACGATTTCCCCGCACACGATTCGCCCTCCATGGCGCAACTGGCTGAAGGTGCGGGCTGAGGAATAGAGGGTTCCTGTACCGATGGTGTCTCTATGGTCTCCGGCATATCGGCTGCGGTGTCCGCAGGAGTCGGAGTAGCCGTCGGCTTTGGCGTTGTTGTTGCACCGCCCCCTTGCGGCACTGCTGTCTCCGGCACATCGGCTGTGGTGTCCGCAGGAGTCGGAGTAGCCGTCGGCGTTGCTGTTGGCTTTGGCTCTTTACAGCAGGTTTGCCCATCGTTTCTCAAGCAGTCCTTTGGGCAGCATCGGAAGTTTGGGCAAGCACTCTCTCGTTGCTTTATGAGCTCAAGTATAGGGGGGTCCTTTAAAGCGGAAGTTATGCAATTGCGATAATCACTCGAGCCTATTTTTAAACGGTTGCATTTTTCGGTTTGATAATCGGCGATCTGACGGATTATGGACGAATAGGCCTTCTCGTTCTCCTTGAACCGCGGGAAGCAGCTTTTCTTCTCATCTTCGGAGCACGACTCGGGAGTTTCTAGTTCGGGATACGGGGTCTCTAAAGCATACTTACACGGGACTATGACGTTTTTGCTAACTCCTTGGCCGGAGCATAGCTGGCCAGTGGAAATCCCCGCGCAGTATTGGCTCGCCGGGCAACCAAAATGAATCCAATTAGTTGGATACAGGCTGCCTTTACCACAGTCATATTGGCAGTAATGATACGGATTCCTCGTCGGAGTTGGCGTTATAGTTGGAATTGCTGTTGGCGTTAGCTCCGCATCACAGCAATTCTGGCCGTCACGATAACACTCGTCCCTATTGCAGCAATTGCCAAAGGGGCACTTTTCCCGCTGTTTCTCTAGATTTTCCAGCATTAAATCGGTCCAGCGCTTAATACACTCCTCTTTAGTAGGGTCCGGGGAGTATTTACAACTCCTCAGGTTCTCATCCCACCTTTCATAATCACGCTTCAAGTTAAATAGTTCTTGCGCACGGCGCCTTTCATCCCGCCGACAAAACAATATCTGCTCATTCCAGCACCCTCGTGTCCGTGTTGGGACCGCATATG
>OMIG01000214.1 GCA_900299035.1 Pseudomonadota bacterium | reverse complement strand
GCTGGCGCCACAGTTGCTGGATTTTTGGCCCTTAAATTTCTGCGTTGAGGAAGAGCGATGGAAGAGAGCGAGAGCAAGCAGAATCGAGGAGCAGGCCCGAGAGTACGAGAGGGAGCTGCCAACCGGGCGAAGAATCACACCGTGATCCTCAACCCGCACGTCACGGGTGGGGTGCGTTCCCGTATTGGGGGCGATTTGCGTGACAGCGCTTCGGGTAGAGTAGGAGGGCTTGAGGCGCCCACGGAAAATTCCGATCCGTCTTGGGAGACTCCGCGGGTCAGCAGCGACCTGGCCGTGCGCAAGGAGCCAGCGGCACGGAACCCCTTTGCTGAGATGGAGGTCGTTGAGGGAGAGGCTGACAGTGGGAGCAGCTTTAGCCCCCAAGCCTCCGCATCAGAGCCGGAGCAAGGCCCAACCGCCGCGGCGGAGCCATTCGAGGCACCTGTTCCGCAGGCTGTAGAATCCTCACCGGAGCGAGATTCCTGGGATCCCCTTGGGCTATTTGACGACGCCGTTGCCGAGGAGCCGGCGCCTAAGGGGAAGCTCCTGGCCGTCGATGCTGCTCCCAGGGACTTCAAGCCTGACCCACTGCCCGAATTTGTGCACGTAGCAGAGGAGCATATGCTGACTGAATCAGAGATTAAGGCCGAGGAGATCTACTGGAAAGCCTGCACCCAGCTAGTAGGCTTCCTGGTTTCATTTGACTTCGAGCCGACCGGCTCCTACCTCGAGCTGCGAACCGGGCGCCTAATCGTTACGTCACAGATGGAAGGTTCCGGGAACTGCCTCGTGCTGCCGCACGAAAGCGTCTCGCCGTCTCATGCCGTCATGCGCGTGGCAACAGGGGGCTCAATCCAGGTGCTCGACCAGCTCTCAGAGAGCGGCACCCGCATCCGCAAGTTTGACTCGGGAGAAGAAGTGTTGCTGTCGGGCGAGAAAGCTGTTCTGAGCCACGGAGACGTGGTTAGCTTTGGTGACCGCAGCTTCCATGTCTGCCTCGTGATGGGACACTCAGCGCAGGAATAAAAGGGGAGAATCCTCAGGTGAACATGACTGAAGAAAACCTCATTAGTCTACAGCCCGGCACCGTCATCAGCGGCAAGTACGAAGTGGTGAAGTGCCTCGGGTCCGGCAGCATGGGCCTCGTGTACGCCTGCCGCCACCGTGAGCTGCAGGGGCAAATGGTCGCAGTTAAGGTTCTCTTTCCTGAGGTGGCGCAAGACCGAGTTGCATCGGCGCGTTTCCGCAACGAGATCCTTGCGTCGTACGGAGTGTCCCACCCCAACGTCGTGCGCGCCTACGAGTACCTGCGCGATGGCGACATTGTGGCGTACACGATGGAGTTCGTCGGCGGAGGAGACCTGGCGGAACGCCTCAGCCAAGCTGAGCGCATGCCGATAGCAGAGATCATCCGGGTGCTGAGCCAGATGGCCGCAGGAGTTCAGGCGATTCACGACGCTGGCATCGTTCACCGCGACCTAAAGCCCGAGAACATCCTTCTCACGGCCGACGGAAACGTAAAGATCGGAGACTTTGGCATTGCGCGCAACCGGCACGGCCCAAAGCTCACCGAGCACGGCGGCGTCGTGGGCACGATTGACTACGTTGCTCCAGAGTACATGCTGCGCTCGCAGGTTGACTGGCGATCGGATATCTACGCCATTGGCATCCTCGCGTACGAAATGGTCACGGGAGAGTCGCCCTTCCGCGGCGACAGCGTGTACGCCACGATGACCAAGCGGCTCAAGACTGACCCGGAGCCGCCCAGCAAGCTGCGCTCCGACTGTCCGAGCCAGCTCGATGAGATAATCCTCAAGGCCATGCAGCGCGAGCCTGAGAGCCGCTACCAGGCAGGCATGGACATGTTCTTTGACCTACAGAAGCTGGCCTCGGACCTTGGCATGCGATCAGCCATCACCGGAGGGCTCTTCCTTCCGAGCCAGGGCGTTGGCGGAAAGTACGTCGGGCCGACGCTCTCAGACGGGCCGAGCGAGGCTCCAGCCGATTCGGCTGCGTCGAGCGCAGGGCGGACGACCAGCATAGCGGTCACGTCCAGTCCACTCGGCTCCCAGCCCGCCGCAGGGCAGAACGCGCGCGTTCGTACTGGCACCGAGCGCGAGGTGAAGGTAGAGGGGCCAACGGAAGTGATGGGGGCCTCCTACGTCGACTACGCCATGGAAACGCAGGTGGGTCCGCTCGATCCGGCGAAGCTCGGGGCTCCGAGGGTCACTCCGGCGCAGGATGAGGTCTCCGATGACTGGAACAAGACGCCGGGGATAGCGCCTCGCAAACGTCCGGCCGCCGGCCAGTTTGCGAGCGTCTCCAAAAAGTACGCTGAGCAGGAGCGCGAAGGGCGCTCGAGGTTTAGCGATGCGGTTGCGCTGGTCATCGCGGCGCTCGTTGGAATTGGATTCGGGTTCGTCTTCTTGCGGTACTTCGCGCCCGGACTTTTGGAGAAGCTCTTCTAGCAGACGGGTATGAAACTTCTGATTGTCGATAGCACGAACGAGTCTCAAGCCTTCTGCGCGCGGCGCGTGGAGTCGTTCGGCCGCAGCGACATGGAGATGCTCGACCTCAAGGTGAAGCTCGTGAACGAGCAGGAGTTCTCTGAGCGCGTAGTGGAGGCTGACGTCCTCGTGATTGGCTCAGGCGTTGGAGAGCGGGCGATCGCGATAGCCCGCCAGGCACAGGTTTTGGCGCCCTGGATCCAGGTCGTGATGTTCGTGAGCGACAGCTCGTACGGCGGCGGCGCGTTTCGCTCGGCGCACTCAGTCGGAGTGCGGAAGGTGTTTCCAGATAGCGCCAGCCCTCTCGATTTTTTGCAAGAGCTCGTGGCGATTCACTCCGACTTCCGCAAAGAGGGCCGAACGCACGAGGGCAGGGTCATCGCCGTTGTCCAGGCCAAGGGCGGGGTCGGTGCCACCTCGGCAGCCGCGGCGCTTGCAGAGGTGTGCAGCGTCTACAACCGCCGAACCATGCTGTGGGACCTCGACGTGGAGACTCACGACTTGAGCCGCTCTCTGACGGTCAACGGCGCAGAAGCGAAAGTTGTGAGCGCCTGGGTCAACGGCAGCCGTGACATCGACCGTGAGTCGATGCGGGATGCGCTCGTGCCGATCTCAAGCGACGTGTCGGTGCTGATGGCCCCAGACAAGTTTGCTGAGTCGATTGACTTAGTCTGCCACGCGGATGGCATCGGCATCGCGCAGCGCATCGTCGAGCTTTCGCGTGTGCTCTTTGATGTCGTGCTCGTAGACACCTGCGGCAGGCTCGGGCCTGCTACTGGCGCGCTCATCAGGAGCGCAGATGTTGTGTTGGTTGTGATTGACGACACGATTCTTGGGCTGACGGCAGTGGACCTGTACCTAAACTTTATAAAAGGGCTCATAGGTAGCCCCGACAGGCTCTGCTTCCTGGTTAATCCGTGCTCGAACGCACTAATGACCGTGCAGCAGATTGCGGCCGAACTGGAGCCCGCGCACCGGCTGGGGTCGGCTCCCTGGCGGCTGCCGGCATTGCCCTTTGAGACCAAAGCGGCCCTGTGGCCAGGCAGTGGGCAGACGCTCTACAGCATGGGCAGCAAGTCGATGCGGCAGACCTTCGACAAGATAGCGCGGGAGCTTGGACTGATTGGCGTAGAGGATTCTCCGGGTGACTCCGCCGGCTCTCGTGACGTAAACGGAGCAGCGGGCTCAAGGGCTGCAATGCGCCCCCGAGGTGGCACGACCACCAGCTGGCTATCGCGCATGTTCGGCAAGAAGGGGGAGGCCTCTACCCGCTAGAGAGATATGCAAGCGCCTGCTCTGCTTAAATTTTTTGGTAGGCAGCAGGATGCTCAGCAAGCTTGTGCAATCCAATGCCCAAATCTCCTGGGGAGAGAGCCTGCTACGGTGGTACAATTAAAAAGGCTCTTGTCGCTTCGAGCGTGGCCCGTCTACGCTACGTGGGTGATGGGGCTTGCTGTTCCTGGACGCAAGCCTGATGGGAAAGCCCCAAGATAGTGTCCCTTGAGCTTTTCAGGGCCGCCGCAAGGCGGGTAACGAGTAATGTCACGTAAGGGTTGTTATGAAGAAGGATGAGATGGTTGAGAAGAGAGAGAACGGACGCAGCGAGCGTGGAGCATCGATGGTGGAGTACGCACTCCTAGTGTCGCTAATTGCGGTAGTGGCCATCGCCGGCATCACGCTCCTTGGACAGAACACAAACCAAACGTTCACGGGCATCGCAGGGCAGATTCAGCCGCCGGCTCAGGGTAACTAAGGGCTGCCTGGTCAATAGGGCCTGGGCACCTCAATTAGTCTAACAGGCAATTGGTCGGCGCTCAGCTACTAGTCGAGGGGACCTTTCGCATTGCGAGGGTCCCCTTGTCGTATCACCCGCATGCTATCAGCGTAAACTTTTAAGCCGCAGACATTCAGCATGAAGCCAGCAGCTCAACCAGCCTACAACGCGCAGCGCGGCAACTCGCCGGTGTCTACCCTGTTGCTTGTGGTGCTGCTCTTTGCGTGCGTCGGCGTCGTTGTCTACTACCTAGTGGGCAAGCGAGGAGCTCCTGCTCAGCAGCAGCCAGTGCCGCTTGCGGCCCCCCAGCCCGCGACAGAGACGCTCGATGTGCTCGTGCCAGTCCAGAAGATCGACACCGGCGCGCAGCTTGACCCGACGATGTTCCGGAAAGAGACCCGCGCGATCGTTGGTGGCAGCGCGAACGTGGTTACTAGCTTCGACCAGCTCAAGAATGCCTACGCTGCATCGTTCATTGCGGCAGGCGAGCCGGTTCTGCTCGACTACATAACCTCCAACCCCCCGCTTAACCAGATCCAGGCGAAGATTCCTGACGGCTTCCGAGCTGTCACGATGTCGGTTGATTCAACCACGAGCGTTGAGGGCTGGGCGCGCTCCGGCGCGAAGGTCGACGTGATGCTCTCGCCAACTCGGGCGCAGAAGCCGACCCTGACCGTCATCGTTCAGAACGCAAGGGTGCTATCAGCGTCTCGCAGCACCTCGGGAGATCCCGGCGCATCACCCACGGACCCGAAGGCCCAGACGACTGTAACTTTGATGGTAACCGGTGACGATGCAGCCAAGATCCAGCTTGCGGCCAAGTCAGGAACCCTCAGCCTCGCTCTCCGTGGTGACGAAGACACAGTCGAGTCACCTCAGAACACAACCCTAACGATAGATTCAGTCCTCGGCATCGAATCAAAGAAAGGCCCACAGCAGGTTCAAACTGAAGGCAAGGTAACCGTCGGCGGCAAGGAGTACCTGATCGTCGAAGGGAAGCTGCTGTCTCCTGAGGAAGTGGCCAGCTTAAGCGCCAAGCAGAAGTAGCAGCGCCGCAATCCGATTCCAGGTCGCCCTTCGCTTTAAACAGCCGTGCTCTTCTCCTGGATAAACACCTTTTTGAGCCCCATTTAGGCGCTGCCCGGCTCCCTTGTGGCCCCGGTGCGAGCACCCACCTGGCTTCATCCGCTTGAGATAACAGGTGTTTCGCTGCCTGCCAGGTAAAGCCTGACAGAGAACTACCAAGGTTTAAGCGCCAAAACGCAGTTTTTACTTAGTAATCTGGGCCCAAAAGCTCACCAATCAGGCTCCAAGTGCCGACTAAACCTATGAGGGAACTGGGCTGGCTGGGCGACACGCACAACATGGCCTGTTCCCGCAGGGATTGTGCGCTACGGGAGTCCTCTCGTGGGAAAACGCACGGGGAGAGCAAGTCATGGCAGGCTCAAACAAGGATGGAAAGAACGATCTCTTGGGGCTGTTCTCAACACGAGCGTCGCACGGCAGAAGCTCGGGCGAAGCTCAGACGACGAAGCAACCAGCCAAGGCTCCCGAGCAGTCTGCACCGACAGCCCCTGCGCAGCCTCCATCAGCGTCGGACACAATTGTGTCGGCCCCGACACCGCAGCAAGTGCGCACCGCCACCGCCAAGAGCCAGGAGATGTCGCCTGTCGCATCCACGGTGATGCGTGAGGTGCGTCGTGAGCTCGGCAGCGACCTGACGCTTCAGCAGCAGATGACATCGGCCGCCGCAACCGAGCAGGTGATCGCGCAGGCCGTTGACCGCGTTATTCGAAAGCGCGGAGAGGCGATCGATGACATCGAGCGAGTCAACATCATCATCCACTTGCAGAAAGACCTCGTCGGTTGGGGTGTGCTGCAGCCGCTCATGGACAACAGGGATGTCACAGACATTCATGTCTACGACTACAAGACCGTGGTGTTGCAGCGCGGCAAGGTCAGTGAAACGACGGGCCTCAGCTGGCCGAACCAGCAGGCCTACACGACATTCATCGACCGGCTCCTGCTGCGCCTGGGCAAGTCTCTCACCACGCAGCAGCACACGCTCGACGCCTCCTTTCCGAATGGCGTCCGCATCTGTGCCGTGCACGAGAGCGTGTGTGGGCAGCGCGGGCCGCTTCTCTGTATCCGTATCCCACGAATCAGCGACGTGAGCCTTGAAAATATCGT
>OMIG01000213.1 GCA_900299035.1 Pseudomonadota bacterium | reverse complement strand
GACGAGGACGACGAGGAAGAGGAAGAAGAAGACGACGAGGATGACGACGACTAGTCGTGCCCACGTCGCGCAGTCGCTGCCTGTCCGTCAGCGACTCGCTAACAGGCCCTCTCCGCTATTCGGGTAACAGACGGTACTCCGCCCACTTCTTCAGGGGGAAGCGCTCCACAGCGCGCTCCACGTCTGCGCGTGTTAGCTTCTCCACCCTGGCCAAAACCGTGGACAGAGGAGTAACCGTCTTACGGTACGTCCACTCCATCCCCAAGGACATGAGACGTCCCATCGGGAGCTCGCCATCGAGAACGATGCGCGAGATGATCTTCGCCTTGGCACGCTCAAGGTCGGAGCCTGAGAAGTCGAGCGGCGAAGCTAAAACCTTGCGGGTTACCTCAAGCACCTCATCGAGCATCTCCGGCGATGTGCTCACGTAAGCGCTGAAGCAGCCCGTACCGTCACGCTCGTCACTGTCCACGCTTGCAGAGTCTGCCAGCCCCTTATCGATCAACTCCCAGTAGAGACGCGAACCCGACGAGTCTCCTAGTATGTTTGCGAGGACCGTGAGGGGGTAACGCTCATCGTCCTGGGCGCTCGCACCTTGAGAGATCAGCACTGCGTGAGAGTGGCTAAGATTTTTGCGGCGAAAGACTCGCCCTTCGTCTCTCCCCTCATACCGAGTGGTTTCTCTCCCCACGGTGTAGTCTGTCCATTGGCCACACAGCCGCTCGGCGTCTTCGAGGAACGTATCCCACGAGAAGTTTCCAGTCGCCGCCAGTACGATGTTCGACGGGGAGTAACGCCGATCAAAGTACTCCTTCATCGCATCTCTGCTAATGCCAGACACCGAGCTGTGCGTGCCGAGCACAGAGTTGCCGGCTGGGTGCATTGAAAAAAAATCCTTGAAAGCGTTTTCGAAAAGGTAAAAGTGCGGACGATCCTGGTACAAGGCAATCTCTTCTAAGATTACCTTCTTCTCCATGTCGAACTCCTGCGGGTCAAGCAGAGGCCGCATCATGTCGCTCAATAGCTCCTGCATGGCCCGAAAGTTCTCGGGGATAATCGCCGAGTAGTAGACAGTGTTCTCCTCTGACGTGAAGGCATTCGCCTGTGCGCCGAGGTTCCCAAGCTCAAGGTTTATGTCGATAGCTGAGCGAGTTGGGGTGCCCTTGAAGAGCATGTGCTCAAGGAAGTGCGACACGCCGGACTCAGCCGGGGTCTCGTCCCGCGCCCCAGTGCGGACAAAGAAGCCCAGCGCAGCACTGGCGTTTGCCGGATTCGGCTCCCCCAGCACCGTCAGCCCGTTTGCAAGCACCGCTCGTTGAAAACCGGTCTTCATGCTGGCTGGCTCCTGTGTTTGGTCACCGACGATGATACTTCGAGAGGGGCGCGCCCTAAAGTGAGGATGGTGCAAGGCGTGAACGGGTGCCGGCTCAGGAACGAGTCGACATCATCGAGCGACACTGCGCTTATCGCGTCGTTGACCTCTTTCAGGGATCGCACTCGGCCGAGGAGCCACCAGTCGGTAGCGTTCGATGCTGCGCGCGAGCCAGGAGACTCCTCGCCCATAACCAGCGAGGCCTGCATGTTAGTCTTTGAGCGGGCTAGCTCCGCTTGCGTAACGCTCCCCTTGAGGCGCTCCAGCTCGCCCACCAGCAAGTCGAGGCTTTCCTGGGCTCGCTCTGGGGTCGTGCCGACGTAGGCGCTGACAGTGCCGTAGGAGGTATTCGCGCCGTGCCGCGCGTACACGGAGTAGCAGAGACCGCGCTTCTCGCGCAGCTCCATGAAGAGGCGGCCGAACATTGAAGATCCAAGCAAGCTAACGGCAACTTTTCCTGCGTAGTAGCCCTCCTCGCCGAATTTGACTGAAGGTGACGCGAGCACGATCTGCGCCTGCGCAGAGTCAACTTCCAGGTGCGCATACTCGTGCGGTGAAATTCGGCCGAACGGCGGGAGCTGGGCAGGAGCGCCCTGCCATCCGCCGAAGAGCCGCTCAACCAGCCGGAACACCTCGTCCGCTTTTACCTTTCCGGCCACGGAGAGAATCGCTCTCTGTGGGCCAAACAGCTCGCGGTGCAGCGCCAGCATGCGGCTGCGGTCTGTGGCCTTCAGCCCAGCCGCGTCGCCAAGGGATGAGCGGTTAAAGGGCGCCGGATAGTACCTCCTGTTGAGCTCGACCGAGGCTCGCCGTGCTGGATTGTCATTGAGTGCAACGAGGTCCTGCAGCAGCACGCTGCGAATATTCTCGATTTCCTCTTCAGGCAGCCGTGGCTCCTGCACCATGCTCGACACGAGCTCAAGGGCCCGCGGGAGCTTGCTGGCGATCAGGCTGCCACTAAATCCGAAGCGGTCCATTCCAGTCCACTCGCCGTGGCGAATGCCTGCGTCATCGAAAGCCTCCGACAGGGCCCGCGAATCGTAGCTTCCAGCGCCTCGGCCAAGCAGTTCCGCAAAGATCAGGCTTGAGCCCACTGCCGAATCGGGGTCGCTTATCAGTCCACCTGGAACGAGCAGGTCGTACGCCGCCGACTCCACATGGCCGATCTCTTCGACGATGACCGACAGGCCATTCTCAAGCCTTAACGATTGAATCATGCTTGCTGTCCTTCCTCGCCCTGCACGATATCAGCAAGGGTAACTTTATTGGGATCTCCCCCTGTGCCGAAGCACCGGTACATCCGAAGCATCTCCCCGCCCATGAGCATGGAGCTGCGCTTCTTGAACACAGCTTCCCGCACCTCCGCGACGCTGATTGTGTCTGGAGCTCGCATGAGAAGCAGCGGCATGTAGCGCCCCTCGCCCCGCATGATAATGCCGGATTGCTCGAGGGCTACCATGGTCGACTTGAGCACCACCGAGCTGCAGCCCAGCTCCTCTGCGATCTCAAGCTCGTTTGGCAGCTGCTCTCCTCGCCGGAACGCCCGCGTGATCATGACTAGCGTCTGGAGCGCAATAACCATAGCCCCATCCCCGATGCTCATCAGCGAGCGTTTCCAGAGCGTGCCAGACCGCGGCAAGTGCTGAGCTTGGTAGGAGATCTCAGCTCCAAACAGCACCACCGTCCAGCAGATGTAGAGCCAGAACAGGAAGATCGGTATGAGGGCCAGGGCCTCGTAGACTCTGTCGTAGGTGCCAAAGCGCACGATGTAGAAAGCGAACCAGTGCTTCGCCAGGCCAAAGAGGAGAGAAGCGGCAATTGCACCGAAGAGCGCCGCTCCTAAGCGCACCGGTGCTTTCGGAACCAGGTAGTACAGGGCAACGAATGCCAAGAAGTCGATCAGGAACGGCAGCATGTCTTGGTATGCGGCGGTCAAAAGGTCGAACCCGGCGAAAAGCGGCTCAATATTTGCGCTCGTGTAGTACCCAGAGATCGCGAAAAAGGGGATGAGCACGATGATTGCGCAGAAGATGGCCAAACGGTCCGTTATCGGCCGCACTTCGTACACCTGCCACACCTGATTCAAGGTTGACTCAATCGAATTGAGGAGCAGCAACGACGTGATTACGAGGGTACCAAACACGAAGAGGTTAAGGTCTCTCATGTTCTTGCTGAAGTCCTGGATGTGCGAGATGAGCGCTTGGAACTCATTTCCGGGCACGAACTGGCTGAAGAGGAACTGCTGGATCTGCTGCATGCTGTCCTCGGTCTGAACCAGCCCACCGAAGATCCCAAAGCACAGCGCGGTTAGCGGCACGAGCGACAAGAGCGACGAGTACGCAAGCGAGGCCGCTCTCGAGAAGCCGTTGTCCCAGTAAAAGCGGTCAACCGAGGAGACGAGAACCCGGAAGAACCAGCGCAGCTCCATAATCCCAGCCCAGAGGCGCTGGCGAGCCGAGTAGGTTACGGGGGTGTTGTCGGGGGCCGTTTCCATCGTTGCTTCTGTCATCCTCGCATAATGGTCGCAACTGCCTGGAAGCTCAAGATGACGCTCACTAGCGGCGAGGCTATACCCTCTGTAGGATGCAAGGGCGCTCCGCTCTTATCTGCGAAAGGAGCCAGGAAATGCATCGCGCATTAATAAACCGATGTTTGTCTCCTTAGCGCTGTACGGTAGACTCCCGCTCGAATAGAAACATAAGGCTGCCATGACCTTCACTTGCTTCCATTGCAAAAAGACAGTGGACCTCCCCTCCTCTCCGGGATCCCGCATCGGTTTTAGGGACACCTGCCCTCACTGCTCCTCGGACCTGCACGTGTGCCTCAACTGCGAGTTCTACGACGAGGGATCCCACCACGAATGCAGAGAGAGCTCCGCAGAGTGGGTAAAACGCAAGGAGTCCTCCAACGTGTGCGAGTTTTTCCGTCCGCGCTCCGCATCAGCGGGCGCAAACCAGGCTGAAAAGAAGGACGCGCTGTCTGCGCTCGACAGCCTGTTTAAGAAGTAGAGGCGGGAGAAATTGCCCGGGCGCTCCTCTATCTTGCGCTGGCCGGAGCCCGGCTAGTTTTCATGCTTCGGTCCTGGGCGCAGCAGCTCGCCTCGCTCGCTGATCGAGAGCTTCTCCATCTTGTAGCGGAGCATTCGTCGGCTAATTCCGAGCAGCTCAGCTGCGCGAGTTTGCACGAAGTTGGCGCGCTTGAGTGCTCGCAGGATAATCTCTGTCTCAAAGAGGCGCTCTGCATCCTCGTACGCCAAGCCGCCCGCCAGGGCCGCCGCTGTGTCGGTGCCAGCGACGTCCGCTCTCGCGCTAAAACGCGGCGGAAGGTGAGGGAGCTCAACAACGTCGGCTGGGCTGAGCGCCATTAAGCTCTCAACCACATTCTCCAGCTCACGCACGTTGCCAGGCCAGCCGTACGACAGGAGCTTTGTGCGCACGTCCTCAGAAAATGATATCTCCCGCCCGTTGTAGCGGGCCTGCATGAGACGACAGAAGTGAGCTGCGAGCTGCATGATGTCATCGCTGCGGTCACGCAGCGCAGGCATCGGAATGTTGATCACGTTGATCCGGTAGAAGAGGTCCTGGCGGAAAGATTTGGCTTTCACCATCTCCTCTAGATTCTTGTTGGTCGCCGTGATTACGCGCACGTTTACACGAATGGGCTTTGAGCGGCCCACTCGGTAGAACTCCTGCTCCTGCAGAAAGCGCAGGAGCTTTACCTGCACCGCAAGCGACAGCTCGCCGATCTCGTCGAGAAAGAGCGTGCCGCCGTCTGCCACCTCAAACTGCCCAAGCCTGCGCTCAATAGCGTGCGTGAAGGCACCCCTCTCGTGGCCGAAGAGCTCAGACTCTATAAGGCTCTCTGGAAAGGCAGCGCAATTGAGCGCCACGAATGGGCCGCTCTGCCTGCTGCTCCGATTGTGCAGCTCTCGGGCGACAAGCTCCTTGCCTGTGCCGGACTCGCCAGTGATCAGCACCGTCGTGTCCCTGCCGGCTACCTGCTCGACCATGGCGAATATCTTTTGCATCGCGGCTGACTTGCCCACGAGAGCGCCGAAATCGCCGATAGCCTGCGAGGCCTGCCGCTGCCCTGGCTTGTCAATTAGCGAGCCTATCACTCGCTGGAGCTCAGGGATGTCAAACGGCTTGCTGAGGAATTCGTCTGCTCCGCTCTTGATGGCCTGGACAGCTGCACGCACGCCAGCGCCGCCTGTGAGCATAATGACCGGAATGTCGCGAGACCGATCCTTTATGCGCCTCATGACCTCCATGCCATCGAGGTTGGGCAGCGTCACATCGAGAAGAATGAGGTCTGGGCTTTCTCGCTCCGCGATGCCAAGCGCTGACTCGCCATCTGCCGCAGTCGTAACGTCGAAGCGGTCCTCGAGAAGGAGCTTGAGCGAGTTCCGGATCGAGGGCTCGTCGTCGACGATCAGGATCTTGCGCCGCTGCTGCTCTTCCATGCCCCATCCCCCGTAAAAACCTTCGCTGACACAGCGCTAGGCCTCCGCCTGCTCGAGGCGCTGGCCACTCGAGATAGGATGCCTCGACGGGCTCTGTCGACGCAGGCCCAGCGAGCGCGGTGGGAGCTGTCAATCCAGTGACTTAGGCGGCGAGCCAGCATTGCGCCAAACGGAGAAAATGCTAGCTGCCTGGCAGAAGGAGCGGCCGGCACTCGTCTCTAGGGTGCAGTCCTGGCGCCACGCCCGCCCGAATCCTGATTGCGCGACTGGTTGGTGTTGGCCGCCGAGCTGCGATCCGATAGCCGCACCAAGTCAAGGCCGTACAGCCAGCTGCCACCGCGGTATCCAGCCGTATCAACGCTCGGCCCTGGCCACGTTGAAACGTTGCTGTCGCCACTGGCATCAAGGGCGCCATTGCCGTGCTTAGCGCCGTTCAGGGCCCGTCCCGAGGAGATCCCAACCGACACGCAGCGCTCTATTAGATTGCACCCCAGGTCCATCACTCCGTAGTAGCCCGCCCCAGTGCCGTCGCGGGTCACCTGGATGTGGGCCATCGCACCCACCCGCATCGGGCCTTGCATGTTGGCGTTATTGCCGTACACGCAGTTAGCCCCGGCCTGCGCGGATTCTGAGGTTTTGCCCGCGTTGCTAATAGAGGTGGCCTGCGTCACGGTGACTTTCCCCCACGGGTACTCGCCAGCGACAGCCGGATAGGGCCCTCTGCCAGCTTTCTCAAACTCAAGCTCGCTCATCGGACGCAAGCCCGACCAGTCAAGGTACGCAGCGACGTCCGCCCACGAGATGTAGTTCATGGCCACCGCCTCATACGTCGCCCCGCTCCCCTGGTCCGGAAGAGTGGCATCGCCAGAGCCGCTCCAACTCACGTTATTTCGGTAGACTATCCCGTCAGAGTTTTTGCCGGTGGCCGCCGTGATGTCACGGGCGCTTTTCTGTGCTGCTGAGAGAGAGTTAAAGAAAGCGACCCACTGCCCCTGAGAGATCTCCCCTTTCATGAGGTAAAACGCCTGGTAGCCCTTGGGGAACTCCGCCGGAATCGTGTACTGAGCGCCGGCCGCATCGCCGCCCCCAGGATGGTAGAAGAGAGACGCAGTTTCGCCGGCGTTACTGCCATTTCCTACTGAGTCTGTGGTGGAAATCTCATTCTCGCTGCCGATGTACCACGGGTCGTTGTCCAAGCTGCCCTGGCGCAAGGAATAGAGCGACGTAGCTTTATCCCCTGCGAAGAAGCTGCCAGCCGACACGTACACCATCTCTACTGCAAAGACCTGAACCGCGACCGTGTCACTGGCTGACACTCCATCCTGCGAGTAGTTCCAGGATAGGCCAACGCCATTGCCGGTGACGGTGCCTGCTCCGTCTGCGTTGCGGTAGACAAACACTCCGACCACGGGATTCGTCGCGATGTTGAACGCGACTGAAGTGTCCACGTACCCATTGGACGACGTCAAGCCCGCAGGCATGGTGTGTCCCGAGTTGTTGAGGCTGGCGTGGGCCCAGTTACCGCCGTTTTTTGAGAACTTTACGAAGACCCACGCCGCATCCCAGTTGTTGGGAGGCGTGCTTATTCGCCACGAGCTGTTCCAGGTAACATCGAAAGAAACGGTGGTGCTGCCGCCACTGAGCGTTCCTACCGAGGGGTTTGTGACCTTGATGTTGGTGCACTCAGCGAGGCGCGGCAGCACGAGCAACACGCTCAGGCCGTGCACGACCGCAAGAAGTAGCCGGGAAAGCTTCATACTCTAAGGATCGTCTGGATTGCGACGCCCCTCAAGGCATCTTTGTTTGTCGCCTGCTGGAGCAGAAGCTCCTGAAAGGATTGCCTGTTTAACGAGCCGGGCCACGGCATCCCCGCGTAGCACGCCCCTGCGAGAACTTCCTAGAGGGTCTGCCACACCGAGCAAACAAAGAAGAATGCTCTTACTCGTTCTGCTCTCTCTGGAGCCAGTAGCGATAGATGTCACCGAGAGACTGCTCGAAAGTCACTTCCGGTTTCCAGCCAACGGCAGACTGCGCTTTTTCATAGCTCGTGAAAAGCTCTGGCACCTCAGGCCCGCGCATGCGGGCTGGGTCCTGCTCAATCGTAACTGCAAGACCAGAAACCGAGATGAGCGTATCGAGCAGTGTCTGTATCGAGCGAGGGACGCCAGAGCCCAGATTAAAGACTCCGCCCTCTCCCTGAGCCAAGAGCCGATAGGCGCGAACGATGTCACGCACATCAGAGAAGTCTCGCCGTGCCTCAAGGTTTCCAACCCGCAGCACTGGCGAGGCCTTTCCTAGGGCGATGCGCGCAAGCTGCTGCGCGAAGCTGCTCGCCACGAAGCGCGCGTCCTGTCCTGGGCCAATGTGGTTGAATGGGCGCACAATCGTGCAACGGATCGCGCCTTGGCGCTGGTACCTTTCAGCAACGAGCTCGGCCATCCGCTTGCTTAAGCTGTAGTTGTTCGCCGGCCGAAGCGGATTGCTCTCCCGAATTGGAAGTTCCGACGGGAGGACCTGCCCGTACACTTCGGCTGAACTGACAAAAAGCACCTGGGTCTCTTTGGAGAACAGGTGCGCCTGCCGGAGCACGTTGGCGGTTCCGCCTACGTTGACCGCAAGAGCCCGGTCGAAGTTGGACTCAGCCTCGGGGACAAACGATATGCCCGCAAGATGGTACACCACATCGGGGCGTGCGCGCTGCATAAGCTCCGAGGTCGAAGCTGGGTCGGTAATGTCGACCGGGAATGTCGTCGAAGGTAGGAGCGCTACCGGCTCCTTCATGGTGCCGGCGAACACCTCGTCTCCCTGCTCAAGCAGGTGCTCCACGAGGTACTTGCCGACGAATCCGGCTGCTCCGACAACGAGTGCGCGCATGTGGCTTCCGCGCCTGCGCTAGCGGCCGTTTGAGAGACGCTCTATGTCGGCGTCTACCATCATGTGAATCATCTGCTGGAAGGAAACTGTCGGCTTCCAGCCGAGCTGCTTCTCCGCCTTAGTCGGGTCGCCGATAAGCAGATCGACTTCTGCGGGGCGCATGAAAGCCTTGTCAATCTTGACGTGCCGCTTCCAGTCAAGGCCAGCGCGCTCGAAAGCGACTTCAACTAGCTCCTGGACAGTGTGCGTCTCGCCCGTGGATATGACGTAGTCATCCGGGGTGTCCTGCTGGAGCATGAGCCACATGGCTTGCACGTAGTCTCCTGCAAAGCCCCAGTCACGCCGCGCATCGAGATTTCCCAGGCGCAGCTCGTTTGAGAGCCCGAGCTTGATACGCGCAACGCCGTCCGTGACCTTGCGGGTCACAAACTCTAGGCCACGGCGTGGCGACTCGTGGTTGAACAGGATGCCTGACACCGCGAACAGGTCGTAGCTCTCACGGTAGTTAACCGTGATGTAGTGGCCATAAACCTTGGCAACACCGTACGGCGAGCGCGGGTAAAACGGGGTCAGCTCCGTCTGTGGCGTCTCACGCACCTTGCCGTACATCTCCGAACTTGAAGCCTGGTAGAAGCGGATCTTCGGGTTCACGAGCCTGATTGACTCAAGCATGCGGGTCACTCCGATGGCAGTAAACTCGGAGGTCAACACCGGCTGGGCCCAGCTCGTCGGAACGAAGCTCTGGGCCGCCAAGTTGTAGACCTCTGAGGGCTGCGCCTGCTTGAGCACCGAGATGAGCGAGTACTGGTCGAGCAGGTCTCCCTGAATCAGCTCCACCTTGTCCATGATGTGCGCGATTCGCTCGTACTTGTCGACCGAGGCACGACGAACCATGCCGTAAACCTTGTACCCCTTGTTGAGGAGGAACTCCGCCAGGTACGACCCGTCTTGGCCCGTGATGCCGGTAATGAGCGCTACTTTTTGTGACATGCTTTCTTTCTCCTAACGCAAAACGTGCTCCAGCAAAAAACCTTTGCTGGCTATACGAGGTCCGTTCGGCCGCGCTTCTTGAGCTCTTCGACTACCTTACGGACCTCTTGGACATGCTCATGTGACACCACAAGCAGCGCGTCCCCCGAATCGATGATGATGACTTCCTGCAAGCCTACCGCGGCAACGACTCGATCGGCGGACCTTATAACACAGCCCTTGCTATCGATCACGACAGCCTGCCCCTTTACCAGGTTGCCGTCCGAGTCACGCTGGAAGTTCTCTGCCCACTGGTCCCAGGAGCCCACATCGTTCCATCCAAACTCCTCTGCGTCCACGACCGCGCAGTTCTTGGCATGCTCTAACACGCCGAAATCAATGGAGATTGACTCAAAATTAGAGAATATCTCGTGAACCCGCGCCTCTTTTTCCTGCGCTCCCGGGCTCTCCAGAATGACCCGAATCTCGTCCAATCCTTCAGCCATTTGGGGCAGGTACTTTCGGAAGGCCTCAAGGATGACGCTAGCCCGCCAGACGAACATGCCCGAATTCCAGCAGTAGCCGCCCGCGTCAAGGTACTTCTGAGCTCGCTCAAGGCTAGGCTTCTCGAAGAAACGCTCAATAGTGAAGCTTCGGCCTCCGAGAGCCTTACCCTTCTTGATGTAGCCGTAGCCGGTGTGGGGACGAGTCGGAGGAATACCGATGGTAACCAGAGCCTCGGCCGCTCTCGCCCTTTCAACCGCCTCTGACAGGGCCGCTCGAAGCCGCGCGTCATCCTTGATGGCATGGTCGGCGGGCAAAACTATCAGTACCGGGTCGCCTCCCGGGCTTTCAGCCAAGGCGTGCACCGCCGCCAGGCCGATGCAAGCGGCCGTGTTCTTTGCCATCGGCTCACAGACTACCTTCGCATTCGGAACATGCTTTCGGATGAGGGGCTCAAGGTTCCGGTTTGCAACTACGCGCATGTTGGCTTCGCCTACTAGCGGCACAATCCTTCGCACAGTCGCCTGAATCAAGCTTTCACCAGAATCACCCAGTGAGAGGAATTGCTTGGGCAGGGCAGCTCGGCTAAGAGGCCAAAAGCGGCTACCCTGGCCACCCGCAAGGATTATAGCTCGCACGTCACTCACCGTTACCACAGTCATGCCTCCAACTTACAACAACCTGTCATTAAGAACGCGAGTCACCGTTGCCCCCGCTCGCGGCGTCCACATCAGCCCCCCCTTCGGCCAGCACGCCGATATCCGCAAGGTACCGCCTCAGCCCTTCCTGCCAGGTGATCGGTGGTCGACCGAGCAGTGATGTGATGTGGCTCGTGTCAAATGCAGAGAATTTTGGCCGCTGCGCAGGCCGATTTAGCTCTCGAGCAGTAATCTTCTCAAGCCTCGCCAGCGGTTGCCCCTGGAACGATGGTCTGGCGAGCTCCTGGATCGCCGAAGCAAAATCGAACCACGAAACTGTCCCGCTGCACGAGGCGTGAACTACGCCGCCGACCGGCATGCGCACGAAGTCGAGAAGAGCTTCGGCAAGCCAGCCCGCCCAGGTGGGAGAAACCCACTGATCATCAACGACCCTGAGGCTTGGGCGCTCCGGGAAGAACCGCAGCATGCTCTGAACGAAGTTAACCCCCTTCTGGCCGAAGAGGGCCTGCGTTCGAACCACGAGCGCATTCTCGCCGAGCTCTTCCTGAACTCTGCGCTCGCCCTCTAGCTTTGACCTGCCGTAGACGCCAAGCGGGTTTACCAGGTCGCTCTCTCGCGACTCCCTTCCGAGGCTTCCGTCAAACACGTAGTCGGTAGACACCTGTATCATCCGGCTTCCAGCGCTCGCGCATGCCTCGGCCACGTGCCCGGCTGCGTCGCGATTTATTCGGAATGCCGCCTCCTGCTCATGCTCGGCTTTGTCCACGGCTGTGAAAGCAGCCGCGTTAATCACCACTGCCGGCTTGAGAGCCAGAACGCACTTCTTGACCTGCGCCCGATCGCTAATGTCCACTTCAGCCGTTACAGGTGACACTACGTCGAAATCGAGGTCGCGCGCACGCTTCTTGACCTCAAAACCGAGCTGGCCACTTCCGCCGAAGAGAAGAATCTTCACTGACAAACTCCTGGAACCGATGCAGCGCAGCGCGCTGGGCGCCTAGTACTGGGTAAGGCCACCACCCTGTGAGATACCCCCTAACCCACCAAAAGTAAAGGAAAAGAGGATCTGTTTGTTCTCCGGATTGAAGGTCTGGCCGAGGCCCAAGTCAGCCGACCAACACTTACAGGAATTGATAAACCTGAACAGGCCGCGGCTCTCCAGGAACTGCGACTGGTCAGTATCATAGCGGCCGTAGACACCAGCCCGAAGCTGCTCAAAAATCTTGGACTCAGCATTGACCTCGACCTGATTGATTGAGTCCTGAATGAAGGTGTACCTAGCGCGGACCGCATCGTCCCGATCATCGCGAAGACCGAAGCTGAAAGAGAAGCTTGAGAAATCTCCCGCCTGTGCCTTGTAGTTCGTCTCAAATCCCGTCGAGAAGTAATACGAAGGTGAGAGGCTGAGCGCTGCGTTTATGTCTGAAAACGCATCGAGCGTCGGGTCGTCGTTCTGTTTATCAACGAGCGAGTCGTAGGTCTGCCGCATCGAGAACTGCCCAAGCTGGCGGACGGTGCCCTCGCGCGCATCCATGTAGGCCGGGGGCGACACCACCATGTTCCGGCCGAAAGCGAGGAGCGAGTCAGAGAGGTCGTACATTGGGAGCGTGTCGGCGGAGGGGGCAAGCTCTTCGACGTCCCTCACGCGCTCGATCGGCTCCACCACCTTGCCGTACAGCCGGGTCGTGAATCCGTACGAGAACAAGCTGCGCTCGCGGAAGCGGTCTAACTGGTCGTAGAGAGGATTATTGTTCTGGTTAACGCTCGGAATGTAGGTGTACCCGAGGGTGGGCTCGATCGTGTGCTTGAGGCGCACTAGTTCCGTGCCCTCATTCTTCGCTCCCATGCCGATAACTTTAGAGAACCAGTTGTCACGCTCGAGCGAGTACACGCGCTCCACGCCGGTAGTCATGTTGTAGCTCAAGATCGGCAGGGTGCGGCTCATTCCGCTCTCAAGGTCCGTTGGCGTGGGAGTGGCGTCCGAGCTTGGGGTCTCTCCCGGCTGGGGTGTCGGCGTCACAGTGGGAGGGATCTCAGTGTCGTTCATCGAGTACTCCGTCTGGTGCAGCTGAGCCGAGAACTGGCCGCGGAAGTAGTTCTTTACGTGGAACGGCAATGCCACGTTCGGGTTTATGTCGTAACGCTGGCCGTCGTAGTAGTCCTGGCGGTCAAACTGAGTGCCGACCGCATTGAGCTCTGTCACCAGCTTCAAGCCGTAAGGATTCGGCCCAAAGGGCCTAAAGGTTGCCCCGGTCCCGAGCGCAAGCTCCGGAAGGCGCTGGAACTGGATGTCTTGCGGCGCGGTCAAGCTCTGCGTGTACTCAGACCGCAGCTCAGCGCTGAGCAGCGAGAGCGGCTGCCCGCGAACGAGAGCCGATGAGGCGAGGTACTGTGACTGCTGCGCGCCGATCTGTGGCGCTGGGATTTCTCGAAGGAACAGGTCATCACTCGTATAGCGCCCGTCGATAATCATCTCAACCGGAGAGCCTGCTATCGGGTCAGAGCGCCAGCGCTGCTTGTAGAAGCCTGCAGTTCGGTTCTCGTCGATGGTTGGGTCAGAGACGCCGTCAAGGTCTAGCCCTCGCGGATCGGCAACTTTTTGACCATCCACTGTTGTAAACCGCAACGACTCGTTCGAGTAGATGAAGCCTGCATCGAGACGGCTCTTCGCCGAGAATCGCTTCTCGATGTCCAGCTCAGCGCCTACGCGCGACCGCGACGCGACGAACGGGCTAAGCGTCGCTCCGGTCGAGTCGTCCAAGTCAAAGAAGATCGGCTGCCGGTACAAGAAACCATTTTGATTGCTGTAGCCAGCTTGTGGCGCCAGCAGCCCGGAAGCGCGCTCTCGCTTCACTGGCACAGCCAAGTAAGGCGAATAGAAGATCGGCATGCCCTCAAACCACATCGCTGAGTCGTACACGTGGGCATACCCTTCCTGGGTTATGTTGCAACTACTGGATCGAATCTCCCACGGCTTGGTGCCATCCGGACAGTGGCACGAAGAGAGTGACGAATCTTCGAGCTGAAACTCGAACTCTGAAAGCTTCAGCGCATCACTTGAGCGGATATTAAATCCGCCCTCCTCAACGTCGAATTCGAGGTCCTTAAAGGAGCCTGTTTCGCTCGGCACGTTCACGTGGCCTGAAGTCGCGGCAAGAACGCCGGCCGATGTCGTCATCAGAACGTCACCTGTGACGTCTCCCTCTTTGGACTTAAGATTGAAGGTTCCCTCGTCGGCTTGCACCTGGACACCGCCCTCAGCAATGAGGACTCCGCCCTTGCCCGTGACTTGGTCCGTGTCACGGTCAAACTCAATAACTGGCGCCTGAAAGTCCAGCCCTTCGGAAGCCTGCGTTCCGGGAGCCAGAGACTTCTTAAGATTGGCGTCCTGCTCCTTCTTCACCTGAGGCGAGTCACCCGAGAAGACCATCGACCGGTCAGTGGTCAGCGGCTGAGCCGAGCCGTCTCTCGCCCACAGCAGGGTCCCCAGGCAGAGCGCCAGTGCAGCGCTTAGGCTGACTCGAGCGAACATTCGCTGAACAAGATGAGAGCTGCGTCGGAACCAGGGCATCAGTCGAAGACTAGGGCAAGTTCGGCTAGTAAGGGGCACCGTTCCCCTATCCAGCAGACTCTAGCCAGGCAGGCACAGCCGCGAAAGGGGCTAGTGTGCCGCAGCCCATCTTTTCCCGAGGGAGACGGGGCCAGCTCTGCCCCGAGGCCTGGAGAGCTAAATTCCGAAGCCGAAGTTGCGAAGGATAAGCCCCAGCTCATCCCTCATCGCTGTGCGCGAGATGATTCTGTCGACCATTCCGTGCTCCAGCAAGAACTCCGACCGCTGGAAACCTTCCGGAAGCTTCTGCTTGATGGTGCCCTCGATGACTCGTGGGCCGGCGAATCCGATTAAGGCGTCCGGCTCGGCGACGATAATGTCCCCGAGCATCGCCAAGGATGCCGCAACACCGCCAGTAGTCGGGTCGGTAAGTATTGAAATGTAGGGGATGTGAGCCTGTCCGAGCTGCGCCAGCGCAGCACTCACCTTCGCCATCTGCATGAGCGAGTAGAACCCCTCCTGCATGCGCGCACCGCCCGAAGCAGAGATGATTATAACCGGCCTACGCTCGTCGCGCCCGAGCTCAATCAGGCGGGCCAGCTTCTCTCCAACAACCGAGCCCATGCTGCCGCCCATGAAGGATGAGTCAAAGACTCCGAGCATCACGGGAATGTTGAGGATCCTCGCCCGCCCGGTTACTACCGCCTCAACCGAGCCTGTCTTGCGCTCCGTGTCTTTGAGGCGGTCCTTGTACTTCTTCTTGTCCTTGAAATTCAGCGGGTCGGTCGAGCGCAGGTTGGCGTCGATCTCGAGAAAGGAGTGGCGGTCAACGAGAATAGGTATTCGCTGACGGGCTGTAAGGCGGAAGTGGTGCGTGCACTTGGGGCACACCCCAAAGGCTCGCCTGAGGTCCTTCGTGTACAAGATCGCTTCGCACTTCGGGCACTTCGTCCAGATGTCGTCCGGAAGCTGCAAAGGCTCCACGACATCCCCTGCCTGCTTCGGCGCCTTGCTACGCGTAAACCAACCCATGAGTCACACCACTTCAACAAGCGGGCGAGCTACCGCTGCGCCCTAACTAAGACCGCGTAACGGTAGCAGATAACGACGGGCGCTTGCAACGCTAGGCGGGGTGAATGAACACCGCGAAACTATTGGAGTTTACAGCGCTATCCCGCTCTGGTACGAGGGCTTGCGGTGGCGCTTTAAACAAGCGCGGCCGTGGCTCATTTTCTGGGATACTCTTATGAACGCCGCGAACCTCCTAGACATCTGCTCCTTCCTCGACACAACGCTCAACCACGGCGCCTTCAAAGACGCCTCGCTCAACGGCCTCCAGATCGAGAGCGGCCAGCACTCCATTTCGAAGGTGGGCTTTTCAGTCGACGCGGGATTCTCGGTAGCTGAGAAAGCGGTCGAGGCGCGGTGCCAACTGCTAGTGGTGCACCACGGCGTCTTGTGGGGAGAGTGCGAGCCGATCACTGGGCCGTGGGCCAGAAAGCTCTCGCTGTTCCTCAGCCGCGGACTCTCGCTGTACGCCAGCCATCTGCCGCTCGATGGGCACATCGAGCTCGGCAACGCCGCCCAGATGGCGCTGCTGCTGAAGCTCTCGCACCTGGCGCCATGTTTTAATTTTGGCGGCGCCAACATAGGCGTTCGAGGCCAGCTGCCAGCTCCTACCACCCTAGCCGAGGTAGCATCCATGCTGTCAGGCATCGAAGGCGCCCTGACGCCGCCCTTTCAGCTACCCTTTGGAAAGAGCCCAATCTCAACGGTGGGCATAGCCACGGGCGCTGGCACGAGCGTTATTCCGGATTGTGCTGCCCTGGGAATTGACCTGCTCATCACCGGAGAGCCGAAGCAAGCTGCCTACCACATGGCCAAAGAGCACCAGGTATCGGTGCTGTGCGTCGGGCACTACGCCAGTGAGACCTTCGGGGTTAGGGCCTTGGAGCGTGTACTTAGAGAGCGATTTCGTGTAGAAACAGCCTGGTTAAGCGAACCCACGGGTATTTAAGGCGTATGCAGCAGTTACGTGACCTCAATTGCAAAGGAAAGCGAGTTCTCATCCGGGCAGACCTAAACGTGCCCCTCAACGAAAAGCTGGAGATCACGGACGACAACCGCATTAAGCAGTTCCTCCCGACTCTACAGAAAGTCCTCGAACAGGGCGGCAAGGCGATACTGATGTCTCACCTGGGTGAGCCAACCGGGGCAGACCCGGCATTTTCGCTTCGCCCAGTGGCGAAGAGGCTCTCAGAGCTGCTCGGCAGTGATGTACTGCTTGCTCCCGACTGCGTCGGTCCGGAAACCGCCAAGCTGGTCTCCGAGCTCCGGGACGGCCAGGTTCTTCTTCTAGAGAACCTGCGCTTCAACCCCGGCGAGAAGAAGAACGATCCGGAGTTCGCAGCGCAGCTCGCGAAGTTCGGCGAGGTGTTCATCAGCGATGCCTTCGCCACTGCCCACCGGAGCCACGCCTCGATGGTTGGCGTTCCAACGCTCTTTAAGGAGAAGGCGGCAGGGCTTCTGATGCAGAAGGAGATGGACTACTACGCGCAGGCTCTCGAAAACCCGCGCAAGCCGCTGTGCGTTGTGATCGGCGGCTCCAAGGTTTCAAGCAAACTTAGCGCCCTGGTGAACTTGGCTTCAAAGGCAGACAAGCTAATCATCGGCGGTGCGATGGCCAACACCTTCCTTGCCGCCCAAGGCCTCCAGATGGGCCGCTCGCTGTACGAGCCGGACCTGGCCGGAAAGGCGCTTGAGCTGCTGGGTACCCTCGCCCGTAGGGACTGTAAGGTGTACCTGCCAGTCGACGTAGTCGTTGCGCCCGCCCTGAGCAGCAAGGGCCTTGGGCGAGCCGTGCCTGTCCAGGAGATTCCGGCAGACACTATGGCTCTCGATATTGGCCCTGCCACTAGCCTGCTCTACAAGGAAGCGCTCCACACCGCAGAGACTATCGTTTGGAACGGCCCGATGGGCGCCTACGAGAACGAAGAGTTCGCGCGCGGCACTCACGACATGTGCGAGTCGATCGCCAACGCTCACGGCCTAACCGTGGTGGGCGGAGGCGACACCGATGCGGCTATCCACCATATGCAGCTGGCTCACAAGTTCAGCTTCATCTCCACGGCCGGCGGCGCCTTCCTCGCGATGCTTGAGGGCAACTCACTGCCCGGTATCAAGGCGCTGGAGTAAGCCCCGAAAAGGTTGCCGAACCAAGCTCTTTGCTGGGCGAATGTGCCTCGTAGGCGAGGCCTTAGCCCCTTTTAACAGCTGCGCCGCAGGTCCCCCACGGGCTTTGGCCCCGATGCAGGAAAATTAGCCGCTGCCTAAACGGTGTAGCCGTGCGAAGCTGCCCAAAACGCAACCGCTCGGACACTCGTATGGCAACGCTCGAATCTGGCGCCCGCTCGTTGGCGAAAATCTTCACGAAGCTCGTGACTCCTGAGAACACGAGGCGGTTCGAAGTGCTGATTATTAAGCTAGCTGTCGTGTTCTTTATCGGGCACTTGCTCCTGCTATTCCTCCTCAATAACGTGCCAGCCCTTCACCGAGGCCACTCGTTCAACTACCTAAAGGCTATCTACACGCCGTTTAGCTTTATCCTAGTCTACGAGGTTTTCCTCCTCGTTATTATTCTACCGGAATCGATGACAGAGTTCGTGGCGAAGCAATTTGAGATCATAACGCTCATTACGCTCCGAAGCTTCTTCCACGACATCGCTAGCCTGCCCATGCACTCGCCGATTCACGCATCTGACCCGGCTGTCGTCAGCCTCGGCTTCGACTTGGTGGCTTCTCTCATCATGTTTTCCCTCACCGTTATCTTCCACAAGCTGCACTCCCGGCACCGAGAGCACGACTCGCACGTCACTCCTCTCCAGACATTCATCGACCTAAAGAAGTCCGTCTCAGTCTTCCTGATCGTCGTTCTGTTGGTCACTAGCCTGTACAGTTTCTCCCTGTGGGCCTCAAGCGCCTTCGAGGCGCTCGTCAATCACTCCGAGTTCCCGGACCCCAACTCCTTCTTCTACGTGGATTTCTTCAATGTGATGGTATACGCGGACGTGCTCCTGCTCATTATCTCGTTCCTGTACGACTCATCCTTCTTCACCGTTGTGCGTAACGCCAGCTTTATTATCTCAACCGTGCTCATACGCCTCTCGTTGAGCATGGACAGGCCGATGAACCACTTCGTGGCGATCACGGCGTTTCTTTTCTCTGTCTCAGTCATGCTCATTCTCTACCTGCGCCACAAGCGCTGGAGCGCTGCGGCAAGCGCCTAAGCCTGTTGCCGTAGGCTGTTCGCTAACTGCACATCGCTTCCACTCTTAGTACTAGGTGCCTGCAATCACTGGCGATGGGTGCGGTTCCAGAGCCAAGATCTGCCAGCGCTCCGGAGACCGATGCAGATTTTTTCTTCCGGCTCGCCGCAGGCATGCTATACGAACCCCCTGTTGCCGAGGCGTACGGGCAGCATGGCGAGGCAATACGGTTGCGGAGGCGTGCTAGCAATGACCAAGGGCGGTTTCGATCCTGACGCGCCAGCCGGCGTGGAGATGCTGTCAGGAGCAGCCGCTCTTCGGCAGCGGCGCTCCCGCCGACATGCCCGCCACTCTAGCCTCCGAAGAGCCCGTCAGCGCCTCTCCCAGGAAGATTTTCGCAGCCTCATCACGGTAAGCTCGGCGAGCATCTGCTGCTTCGAGCTGCTTAAGCCCGTCTCCTGTCAGCTGGACGCGGACGCCTTCGTTGCGCAGGTCTACGGCTCTCCTTCAAGATGCCTCGAAGCGAGCCTGACCTTCGCCCTATGGTCGGGCCGCTCCTCAGTGGACGAGGTCATCGGGCTCTCTCTCAACGATCTCCTGCCGCCCGAGAGCGGCGCCCACGCGCTATTCGAACGCTGGCACACGCTCCAGCTATCAAGCAACGGCTTTGAGTCCGAGTTCGTCGAGCTTTCGGGGAAAGTGCGCACCTGCAATGCAGTCTTGTACGGCAGAATCTCGCGCGAGCGCCTGAGTCGAGTGTGGATCGTCATGCGCGACATCACCCCGCAGGCCCGCGCGCTGGCGGCGCTGTCGGCGGCCGAGAACCACTACCGCTCGCTCGTCGAGCAGCCAGGGCTTCTCTTTGTGCGAGTGCGGGCGGATGGAACCTACGAGTACATGAGCAAAACGGCGCAGGATTCGCTCGGCTTGTCCCTGGAGCAGGCCAATACCACGCCTCATTCACTGTTCAAGCTCGTGCACCCCGACGACGCGGGTCGCGTTAGGTCCTTTCTCGACTCTCGAAAGGCGGGAACGGAGCAGGTGCTCGAAGACACCCATCGGCTACAGCTCAAGGACGGGGAGCACCACTGGTTTTTAGTTCGGCAGTTTCCCAAGCGCGCAATCGACGGCTCGGTAGAGAGCTACGACTTGGTCGCGGTCGACATCCAACAGCAGCGAGACCTGGCACTTCGGGCTGAACACCTGGCCGGAAACGCGCTGCTCGGTCACCTAGCGGCTGGAGCCGCCCATGACCTCAACAACTACCTGACCGTCATTGATTCACAGCTAAGCGCCGCCACACATTCTTTTACTGGCTCCTCTCAAGAGCCGCCTCACCTCTTGGCGGTGAAAGAGTCGCTCGCCGGCTGTCGCGCGATTGGCCAGCGTCTCATGAATTTGGGAGGCGCCAGCTCGGCACAGGAGGCGCAATTTTCCGTCAGCGAAATCGTTTCCAGAGCCGCAGACCTTCTGAGGTATGCCCTTCCTCCAGAAGTCTCACTGTCTCTCTCCCCGTGCGACTCCAACCTGTTTATCCAGGCAGACCCCTACCAGCTCCAGCGCGCTATCATCAACCTGGGCCTTAACGCCAGAGATGCCGTCGCCCCTATCGGCAAGATCACGCTCTCTGTCAGCACGCCTCGTCCTGGGATGGCGAGGATTTCCGTTCTCGACTCTGGCCCCGGCATCCCCGAAGCAGTTGCGAGCCGGCTCTTTCAGCCTTTTTTCTCGACAAAAGCCAATCACGGGGGGCATGGCCTAGGGCTCGCGTCCGTAAAGTCGCTCGCCGAGTCTTGGGGTGGGGAGGTGCAGTTCCGCAACGTCACGGGCGGAGGCGCGGAGTTCTCTATTCTCATTCCTCTGGCTGCTGAGGGTGGGCTGGCCTTCGAAGGCCGTGACGGCTCAGGACAGGCTCTTTCCAGCGCGTCACAGCGCAGCTTAACGATCTTCCTTGCGGAGGACATGCCGGAGGTTCGAGGCGCAATAGTCGCCTCGCTTGCGGCTGCCGGACATAAAACTGTCGCATTCCCGGATGGCGAGGCTCTTGAGCAACATTTACAGGCCAGCCCTTCGCCGCCTGACGCCTGTATTCTTGACGAGAACCTGCCCGGGCGCCGAGGCTCAAGCCTCGCACAGAATCTCGCCAGGTCATTCCCGAAGACAGCCTTCATCGTCGCCAGCGGCACGGCGCTGCGGCTCTCAGGCGCCTCGAGAACCCCGCAAATCGGGTGGATTCAGAAGCCCTTCTCGGCTGATGAACTGCTCGCCTGTATCGAGGCGCGATGCGAACTGAAG
>OMIG01000212.1 GCA_900299035.1 Pseudomonadota bacterium | reverse complement strand
GGTACCCCGTCGACACCTACCCGATAGCCGTCGCTGCAGGGACGTCTCCTCGCCAGCGGCGGTAATCATTGAGAATCTTAACTGCGTATCTCATGACTTCCCCCGGAATTCTCCGTTTCCCCTTGCCCGCCATCTCCACGTGACCCGGACCCCAGTTGTAGGCGACGAGCGTCATGACTTTATCGCCATCGTACGATGCCTCTAGCTCCTTGAGAAATGCGATGCCCAGACGCAGGTTCTGGTCAGAGTCGTAGAGCTGCACTTTCTTTATTTTGAGCTTTCCGGCCATGTAGGACCCGGTCGCTGGCATTATTTGCATCAGGCCACGCGCGCCAACATGCGAGCGGGCAAGCGAGTTAAACCCGCTCTCTGACTTTATCACCGCGGCCACAAATAGCGGGTCGTAATTCTGCGCGACGCTCTCCTTAACAATTCGGTCGGCCAATGCCTTTGGGTCTGAGTGTTTCGGGGCGTGAAGCTGAATGATCTTAAGGACACGCTGTCGCAGGGTGGACGCTGGCGCCTTTGGTGGCTCAGTGCGGAAGGCGCGCGGGGTAGCCGCAACGGCTTGGTCGCGCTTCACGGACTTAACTGGCGAGCCAGCCTCGACGCTGCTAGCAAGCAGCCTGAGGGAAACGGGCTTCGCCTGTTCGGGCATCATCGCTGCGGTCTGGTGGGTATAAACATCCCTCTCGTAGGTGGCTTTCTGGTACACCGCGGCGAGGCTCCGGGCTTCGTCATTGATCGAGGTCGCATGCTTCGCTGAAACTGCCAATAGCGCTTCAGGCTCTCGCGGGTCTGGAACTGCTGGCCCTGAGAGGCCAAAGACGACACCCACGGAGAAGAGAATTCCAACACCGAATGCTGACGCGGCGAAGTGCGCCAAGCTCTGCGTCGACCGCCCCTTTTGGGTCACACAAGCATCCCGAGAGGCAGGTTCCGTACCCCGAGCTGGTCCGCGGACTATCCGCCCGGCCGGAACCGGAGTTGGATTCGTGGAAAGGCTTTTGGCAGAGGTATCGCTTTTCACCTGCCCCCTTATCTGTGCCCGGGGGCGAGCTGCATCAGATTTTTTCGCCTTTCCTGGCTATGTAGGTAGCTGATTTTGCGTCAAAAACGGCGTCGACCTTGCAGTGAGGGCGCTGGAACTCCCGAGGAGCGATGTCGGGTGATTCTGGGTACCGGCTACTGCCCGAACCGCACTCATCAAATCCTTTGAAGACTGAGCCTGCTTGACCCGGTCGAACCAGGCGATCGTCCTGCGTTTGTGGGCGTAGTTGAGCCACTGTTTAAGCCTCGAAACCGTCCTACGGTCCGACTCCCTAGCGTCTCGCGAGGACCGGCAAATGTGCTCTAACACAGCTAGCCATTCGGGCTCACCAGTGGAGCAATCGGCTGAACGCGAGATGCCGAGATGCTGCGCACACTTCGCCACAAGCGTAAGGTCAGCCAACGCGCCGCGGCCAATCATGAAGTGACTCGAGCCTGTCTCGTCCTGACAACGCTTCAGGTCATCCAGGCTCCAGATCTCGCCATTCGCGACGACTGGAATGTTTAGCGACCGACGAACACGCCCGATCGGCTGCCAGTAGGCTGGCGGCGTGTAGCCCTGAAATCTTGTGCGCCCGTGTATCGTTATCCATGACGCTCCACCAAGAGCGACACGCTCGGCGTTCTCCTCTATCGCCGCGGGGTCATCCCAGCCGAGCCGCAGCTTGGCAGAGACTGGAATATGAGGTGGGACAGAACCGCGCACCGCCCTAACGATCCCCTCTATGCGGTCAGGGTATTGAAGAAGGGTTGCGCCGCCATCGTGCCGATTTACGGTCGGCGCGGGACAGCCAAAGTTAAGGTCTATTGCGCTAGCTCCGCACTCAACCGCCCTCTGCGCGGAGAGTGCAAGCTTTTCAGGGTCACCGCCCAGGAGCTGGAGCTGAACCGGAGTGCCGACTGCTGTCTTCGCGGACGAGTCAAGCTCCGGCATGCTGCGCCGAAAAACGTGGGGAGGAGGAACAAGGCCAGAGACGCGAAGAAACTCAGTTACGCAGTACGAGAATGGCATCAGCTGCGAGAGAACCCGCCGCATCAAGAAATCGGTAACCCCGTCCATCGGGGCAAGAACTGACGCCGGCCGTCCTGGCTGAATAAACACGCACTAGCCCCTACCAGAAGGCTCTGGCGCCACAGGTGACCCCGAGCGGGCCGGGGCTGAGAGCGACGATATAAGACCCTTCGAGCTATCACTCACGATGCCCTGAAAGGCCTCAAGCGGCACCACAATCTCGGTTGGGCCGAACGCGTAGGGGGCGACCTCGTACGGGTTGTACTGGATCAGGAGGCCCCCCGGCGTTATTCCAAAATTATCCGGAATCGGAATAGCGCCGCCAGGCTTGACGAAGTAGCCGGCGTCGCTGAGCGATTCCCCCGCCGGAATCTCTCTGGCCCTGCGGAACTGTGCCTCGACAAGCTTCTCAAATATGCCGTGCGACGAGGCCGGAACCAGCTCGGCAAGTGTCACCCGCTTCCCAGACTTGAGGTCGAACACCAGAAGAGTTCGCTCCCTAAAGCCGTGAGCCCCGCCAAGAAAACCCTCGCTCGTAACGTCTATCGTGATGACGTCCGCGTTTTCAAACAGGACCGTCGCATCGCGCGAGATCTCAAAGTCAACAGGGGCGTCGGTAACACCGGGCTGCGTCATCTCGTCGTAGCGCGCCTTGAGTTCAGTGAGCAGAAGCTCGCTTGTGACCTGCGGCTGATCGCTGTCCACTGGAGCGTACAGGACCTGCTTAACCTGAGTGTCTATTGAGGCGCGGAACTCAGGCGAGAGGGTCGTGGGAAGCGCGGGGACCTCTCCTATCGAGGCGCGAATGCATGGAAGCGGGTTACAGGCGCCTATCTCGGTAGGGCCGGCTGGACCCCCTGGTGATGGGGCGAACAAGGAGCAGCCTCCGAGAGCAAAAGCTAGCGGAACGATACTCAGCGTGGCGCGGAACAGATTCATAAGCCCTCCAGATCAACCGAGGGCAGAATAGCGGTTTAATCGCTTGCTCGTCAAAGAGCAAAGCCGCAGCAATTACAGCGCGTTCCGTGGAAAGGCCCGGCTACTGGGCCTTGACGCTGCCCCGCATCGTGCGGCCGCGGCGCACAACAGCAGAGATGTAGTCCCTGTTCATCTGGGCGATGTACTTTATGCTGATACCCTTCGGGCAAGCTTCTTGGCACTCGCCGTGGTTTGTGCAGCCGCCAAACATCTCCTGATCCATCTGCTGAACCATGCCTATCACCCGCTGGGTGCGCTCCGGCTGTCCCTGCGGCAAGAGGCTCAGGTGTGTCACCTTTGCAGCGGTAAACAGCATCGCTGAGCCGTTCGGACACGCAGCAACGCAGGCGCCGCACCCAATACATGCCGCCGCATCGAACGCCTCATCGGCGAGGTCTTTCTCGATAGGAAGAGAGTTGGCCTCAGGGGCTGCACCGGTCTGTACCGACACGTAGCCACCAGCTCTCTGAATTCGGTCGAAGGCAGAGCGATCGGTAACCAGGTCCTTCACCACTGGGAAGGCTCCAGCCCGGAAGGGCTCGATGTAAATCACGTCGCCGTCCTTGAAGGTGCGCATGTGGAGCTGACAAGCGGTCGTGAGCTTCTTGGGCCCGTGAGGCCTGCCGTTGATCGACATAGAACAAGAGCCGCATATGCCCTCGCGACAGTCGTGCTCAAAAGCTATCGGATCCTCGCCGGCTTCCACGAGCTTTTCATTGAGCATGTCGAGCATCTCGAGGAACGACGAGTCCTCGCTCACGCCATCGAGCTTGTACTCGGCGAAGGCTCCTGGAGCGCCCCCGCTCTCCTGTCTCCATACAAACAACGTAAGGTCCATTGTGCGTCCTCTCTAAAAATCTACTTGTAGCTTCTGGTGGCAAGGTGCACGTTCTCGAAGGACAGAGGCTCCTTGGTCATTTCGTGCCCTCCCGCCGACTTGCCGCTCCACACGGAGGCGTGGCAGAAGTCGGTATCATTCCTCTTCGCCTCGCCATCCTCAGTCTGGTACTCCTCTCGGAAGTGTCCGCCGCACGACTCCTCTCTAGTGAGAGCGTCGAGACACATAAGTTCGGCGAACTCGAAGAAGTCCGCCACCCGGCCAGCCTTCTCAAGCTCCTGGTTAAGCCCGGTCGTGCCGCCCGACACGCGCGCGTTGAGCCAGAACTCATCCTTTAGCTCCGAGAGCTCCCTGATAGCCTGCTTCAGTCCAGCCTCGGTGCGGGACATGCCGCACTTGTCCCACATGATCCGTCCCATTCGGCGGTGGTAGTGGTCGACCGGCATCTTCCCCTTCAACCCAAGGAGCCGCTTGAGATGGCCTGCCGCTCGCTCTTCCGCACCCCTAACCTCTGGGTGGTCGGCCGCGACGCCCCCTGGCTTCTGCTGCGCTAGGTAATCACCGATAGTGTAGGGAATAACGAAGTAGCCGTCCGCGAGCCCCTGCATCAGCGCGCTGGCCCCGAGCCGATTGGCACCGTGGTCCGAGAAGTTCGCCTCTCCGATCGCGAAGAGCCCTGGCACGGTGGTCATCAAGTTGTAGTCGACCCACAAGCCGCCCATCGTATAGTGCGGGGCTGGGTAGATGCGCATCGGCAACTCGTAAGGATTCTCCCCTGAGATGTTGTGGTACATGTCAAAAAGGTTGCCGTAGCGCGCCTCGATAGCATCCCGGCCCAGCCGCTTAATCGAGTCGGAGAAATCAAGGTACACGCCGAGCCCCATCGGCCCCACACCGAAGCCTGCGTCGCAGCGCTCCTTGGCGGCACGTGAGGCGATGTCTCGTGGGGAGAGGTTCCCGAAGCTCGGATAGCGGCGCTCGAGGTAGTAATCCCTCTCCGACTCTGGAATATCGCCTGCTGCTCGACGGTCGCCCTTCTGCTTCGGAACCCACACCCGACCGTCATTCCGCAAAGACTCGCTCATCAAGGTAAGCTTTGACTGATGCTCCCCGGACACCGGAATGCTCGTCGGATGTATCTGGGTGAAGCACGGGTTTGCCATTCCGGCGCCGTGCTTGTAGGCCCGCCAGATCGCCGTGACGTTACAGCCCTTGGCGTTTGTCGAGAGGTAGAACACGTTGGAGTAGCCTCCGGTTCCCAAGACGACTGCGTCAGCCACGTGAGATTCCAATTTGCCCGTGCGCAGATGTCTCGTGATTATCCCTCGACAGCGCCCCTCAACGATAATGAAGTCGACAAGCTCGGTTGATGAGTGCATCTCAACCGCGCCCAGTTGGATCTGGCGGTTTAGCGCTGCGTAGGCGCCGAGGAGAAGCTGCTGGCCGGTCTGGCCTTTCGCGTAGAAAGTTCGCGACACCTGAGCTCCGCCGAAGGAGCGGTTTGCTAACAGGCCACCGTACTCGCGCGCGAATGGAACGCCCTGCGCCACGCACTGGTCGATAATGTTAACGCTCAGCTCAGCGAGTCGATAG
>OMIG01000211.1 GCA_900299035.1 Pseudomonadota bacterium | reverse complement strand
GACTTAAGGATGAAGCTCTGCATAAAGGAAGCGCTGATCTTGAGCAGGGTTCCGTCCGAAATGCAGCGCACCGTGGCAGAGCGGGGCTCATGGCTAAGCCAAGACATCTCCCCGAAGTGGCTGCCTTTCGCAAGGTGGGCGACGCTGTTGCCGTCGACGACTACATCGAAGGTGCCGTCGAGAATAATGAACACGTTCTGCTCGTGAGAGCCTTGAGCGAAAAGCTCCTCGCCCTGCCTTGAGTGCACAATTGAGGACTGCCGCACAATCTCTACGATTGCCTGGGCGTCGAGGGCATGGAACAGGAACATCTCTTGCAGCGACTCGGTTTTGAGCAAAACCTCCTCGGAGCGCGCTGTGTGTGCCGCCGCTTCCTGCGGACCGGCTGTAGGCGCGACGATCATCGCTGTCGCGTCATCACCCAGGCTGCGTTCACTCGCTGCCTGGACAATAGCCTCAGCAGCAGAGGCTCCGCCCGGCCCGGACACTAGCCGCTGAAGCTCCTCTTTGGACAGCGCCTGCGTAACGCCATCAGTTGCGAGCAGGAAGCGGTCGCCCGGCAGAACGTCAAGGCTTACAACGTCAGGGGTCACAGCCTCAAGCAAGCCCACCGCCTTTGATAGCGCGCGCGCATAGGCGAGCTTCGCTGCCTTCTCTTCTGTAAAGAGCCCGCGCTCTACGAGCTCCTGCGAGAGCCTGTGGTCCTTCGTAAGCTGAATGAGCTGGCCATTTCGGCACAGGTAGACCCTGCTGCTGCCGGCGTGTGCGACCACTCCATAGCCGCCGACAATCACGACCATCGCCATTGTCGTGCCCATTCCGGAAAGGTTCGCATCGGCCTGAGCACGGCTGTGCACCGCCGAGTTCGCCGCCATAACGGCTTCGGAGCAGAGGTTCGCGAGCTTCTCAGAAGGAGTGCGCCCGGAGCGCAACCCATCGAGGGCCTTTGAGTGCTTGCGAAGGTACTCCAGGGCGGATGAGGCCGCGAGCTGGGCAGCGACATCTGCGCCCCGGTGCCCGCCGATGCCGTCGCACACAATGAAGGTGCCTAGAGACTCATCAGCGGCAAAGGCATCCTGGTTTGTGGGATGAGAAGACCCGGTGCGTGATGCTGATGAGATTGCGCATTTCATGAGAGGCACTGAAGAGGCGACCGTGTTTAGGCTATGGTAGCGACAGCTGAGATCCCCAAAATACTAGAGAATAGCGGGATGTTTGGAAAGATGCGCTACCAAGGCGGGTTCATGTTCGCACCATCTGGAGGGCTCTTTCCTGCTGTACTAGTATCGCGGGATGAATAATTGCCAGCCCGTCCAGCCCCGGGTAATCACGGCAGAAGCGTCCACTGCTGCCTCTAGCGGCCGGCTCGACACCCTAGTCAGCGGCGCGCGAGAGCGAGCCATGGACCGGCTGTTCAAGGAACGAGTAGAGGCGCAGCGTGAGATGGAGCTATGCCGCCAGGCGAGCCGTCGTGACTTTGTAGCAACAGCAGGGTTGGGCGTGGTTGCGGTCGGCGCTTTGAGCCTTCTTGGCCAGCGAGTGGCATCAGCGGACGGCTCTGCGCGTCGAACGATCCCGAGTGCAGCGGGGGTTGCCGCAGGTTTTGCGTGGGACAACCTGCTTTTCCAAGCCGGCCATGTTGCCCTGTTGAGTCTCTGCCAAGCGCACAACGTGCCGCTGGCGAGCGCCGCCTCTCTGCCAGGCCGGGCAAGCCGTGAGGAGTTAGAAAGTATCGTTGAGCAGCTCAAAGAGCGGCCAGACATATGCACAAAGGCGTACATTCACGCTGGCCTGTTTGTGCCGATTCGCGAAGAGGTGGTTTTTCGGGTGCTGCCCAGCGGATTTCTGCGAGGAGGCGGCTCGCGATGGGAGGCGGGAATACCGCTCTCGATAGCCTTCGCCGCGATGCACAACTTGGTTCCTAGCGCAGAGCACACCGAGAAGTCACTGCCGATCGGTGACCGCACGAAACTTAGCCTCGACTACGTCCCTCTGCCGCAGCTTCTCTTCGGAGCCTTTTGTTGGTACCTGGCGCGCTCCTACGGCGAGCTCGCGCCAGTCCTCGCGCATGTCGCGCACAACCAGTACCCAGCGCTCTGCCTCGTCTGGGGCGGCAGGCAGACCCTGGCGCAGTTTGAGCGGCTGTTCCAGGAGGAGCTTGCGCGCTGCCCTGATAGCGTGTGAAAGCTGGCTGGTGGCGTCTCCGATGTTCGATGCATAGTATTGGCAGGGGGAGGTTGTAAGCATGCGCTCGCAAAAATTCGGCTGGGGACTGCTCGTTCTCGCAACGGCCCTTAACTTTATTTTTTTTGAGAGCCGCTGGGCGGAGCCGCCTGCCGGGCCCTTGCCTCTCTTGGCGTCAGCGGCTGCGCTTGCCTCGCTAGCTGCTGGATTCGGCTACGCGATGGTGTTGGCGCTGCTCCTCCGCAGCATCCTCGCCAGGCGTTTCGTAGCCAGCGCGGTCATTTTCGTTCTGTCTGGCGCGTGGGTGCTGCTCCTCTTCGGCGTGCCGGCATTCGCTGACTTCTTTGCGCCCGAGTGGCCTTGTGCGCTCGCCGGAGCAGCTGTGGCCCTTGTCTTTTATCTGGCGCCCCGACGGGAGCCAAGCCCTGCCGAACCCAGGCTGTGGGGCAGCTTCGCGCTCTTGGCCGCGGCGGCCTTCAACTACTTCTTGCTCCTGGGGCCAGCCAGCTCGTACCTGCCATCGATCGTCCAGGACTCTCACAGTTTCTCGGTGACTCGCCGCATTTTCTACTACGGCTCAGTGCACTCTGACATGAGCCCAGTCTCGATGGGGCTGCGGTCTATTATCAACGCGCTCTTTGGAGACCCGAGCATCAATGCAACGGCGGTAAGCTCTATGCTGTACGTCTCGATGGGCATCGCCCTCGGCGCATTGGCAGTGCAGCTCGCCTTTGGCCGAGTCTGGGGATGGGTTGTTCTCGCGATAGCTTGCTCTGACAAGTGGCTCTTCAACGCTGGAGTGTCCTCGGCTGTTCTCGGTCAGCCGGTGCTGTCGGTCGGGCTGGTGCTGTTTCTCTGTGCTTGGGCGCTGTTTCGGCGGCCAGGCGCCCTGTCGTGGCGTGAAGCACTCTTGCTGGGGGCATTCAACCTCTTCGGGGTAGTGTACAGCCTCTACTCATACTCAGCCGCAAGAATGACTTGGCTAGTGGGAGGCGGCCTTGCCGCCCTCATTCTCGTACTGAGGCGGGCGGTGTGGCTCAACGTAGATGGGTTGCGCAAGGCGCTGATCGCGCTGCTTCCCGCGGCACTCGCTGTGCTGTTCATCTGGAGCGCTTTCTTTGGCCGCGATACCGAGCGCTTCATGGGACAGCTGTTGATATCGCCCAAGCCGGATTTTCTGGTAAAAGACGTCAACAGCTACAGCGAACGCCTCATTCCGTTCCACGATCCTGATGTGCCGATCTGGTGGGGCAGCGCCAGAGCCGAGCACCACAACATTGTGCTCCACTGGCGCAGGACACCGGCGGAAGTGCTTGAGAAGCTTGACTGGTTCTTTGATGAAATAGGGAAGGCCTTCCTGCCGCCGACGTACCTAGTGTTTCTGGCCGTGTTGGGTTTCATCGTTGGACTTGCAGCTGGCGGCAGAGACCAGCGCAAGTTTACGGGGGTCGCAGCGATTCTCGCCCTCGTGTCTTTTTCAACCTACGTCCTTGCACAGGATTGTGGCGCTTACAGGCGCGCAGTTGCAACAGACCTGCTCTTTGCCGTCGGAGTAGTTGCGTTGTTGGCTTCTACTGCGAGGGGCCGCGCGTCTACAGTGCTTGCAGTTAGCGCGGGGTTGGCTTTCGTTGTCCTCAAAGCGCCGATTGAGCTGAACACGCAGTTCGACAAAAGCCTCTGGGGCTACGTATGCCCGATCTGTCAGCCACAATTCCAGATTCACCAGCTCGTTGGCAGTGACGCCTTCAAGTCGATCGCGAAGCGGCCAATTAATGTCCTCTCAGATGGCGGGAATCTTTCGCCAACGTACGAGAAGTGCATAACGCAGGCTGTGAATTCGTTCGAGTTCAAGCAGCTCTCGCCCAGCTCGCGCGTCGTGAAGCTAGGAGAAGAGAAGCTAGCCGACCTGTTTGCCCGAATGGCGCCTGGAGACGTCGTCGTTGCGGGGTGCGCGATGATGATGCCCAACGATCCTCCGCTTGCGGACCTGGACCGAGCGGCAGCATGCGCAGGGACGCCGACTCTGGGTCGGCTCGTGGGAACGGTCCCCCCCAAGGGCGATGTGTTTCTCGTCTGGTGGGCGCTCCTGGAGAAACCCTAGGGGTCCTCTGTTTGGGCGCTGGGCATGGCACTAGGCTAAGTCTTGGGTGGGGCAGCGCCCTGCGCCTTTTTTCGCTAACACCCCTAAACCAATGGCATTTGGCAGCTACCAAACAGATGGCCAGAGCCTGCCCAGTTACAAGCAATTGTTTTCTAATACTTTTGTCCCGCATTAAAGGCGGCAAACGCTATCCTCAGCCCTCGTTTTCGGTTACCAATCTTGCCTGTCGCAACCGTAGGTAGTTCCAGAGGGGCTTTGTATGTGGCTTGACCGGGCAATTAAGTGGCTTCTGCCTCGAGAAGAGCATTTCTTTGAGCTGCTCCAGAGAGGCGCCCAGTGCACCCAGGAGGCTAGCGCCCTGCTCATCCGCTGCGTGGAAGAGACAGACCGTATCCGGCGCGAGCGCTTAATTCAGGAGATCAAGGACGTTGAGCGAGAGGCAGACCGGATCATCGTCGAGGTCTACCAGGAGCTCAACCGGACGTTTGTTACTCCCATCGATCGGTCCGACATCTACAGGCTGGGCTCTGACCTCGAGGCCATTACGGACGCGATATTTGCGACTGCGCTGCAGATAGACCTGCACGCGATGACTGATGTACCCAGTGGCAGCCTCGAAATTACGAAGCTCATCAACAAAGCGTGCCAGCAGATAGTAGAGGCGGTCTTTGGCCTGCAAGGCCGGCAGAGCCACCTCGAGATCCGGAAGCGCTGCAAGCAGATCAAGAGCCTCGAGGACGAGGGTGACGTTGTGTTTCGGCTGCAGATCGCCTCAATGTTCAAGAACGAGAAAGACGCAGTGCGCCTCCTGACCCACAAGGAGTTTCTGGAAGGCCTAGAGTCGACGCTAGACCTCTGCGACGACGTAGGAAATGTCCTCTCCTCGATAGTGATCAAGAACTCCTAGGCATATGCTCCTCACCCTGGTCATCCTCGTTATTGTCGTCGCGCTCATCTTCGACTTCATCAATGGGTTTCACGACACCGCAAATGCGATTGCGACGGTGGTGAGCACCGGCGTGCTGCCGCTGCGTACGGCGATCATGGTTGCGGCCGTGCTCAACTTCGTTGGCGCTTTCACTGGCACTGCGGTTGCCAGCACAATCGGCAAGGGCATCATCACAGCCGACATGATCTCGCTCGTAGTGGTCTTCGCCGCTCTCGCCGGGGCTATCTTCTGGAACCTCTTCACGTGGTACTACGGCATTCCGTCGTCGTCGTCTCACGCGATGGTTGGAGGGCTTATTGGCGCGGGCATGGCGCGCAGCATCGCGCAGAACGGCTTCACTGATGTCACGGGAGCTATCCAGGCCGCAGGGCTCAAGAAGATCATCCTAAGCCTGGTCTTGAGCCCGGTAGTTGGAATGTTCGCCGCTTTCGTTCTCATGATCCTCCTCTTCTGGATCTTCCGGAAAGCGGCTCCGATAGCTGTCTCTCCCCTGTTCCGCCGGCTTCAGATGCTATCCGCGGGCTTCATGGCGCTCTCGCACGGCAGCAACGACGCACAGAAAACGATGGGTGTCATCACCATGGCGCTTGTCTCGTACGGCGCAGTGGAAGCGGTGGGCGAGAAGCTCCCTGTGCCGGCATGGGTCGTCTTGGCCAGCGCCACGGCGATGGCGTTAGGAACGGCTGCTGGAGGTGTACGAATTATCAAGACCCTCGGCACCAAGATTATCGACCTCAAGCCGATTCACGGATTTGCGGCAGAGACAGCCGCAGCCTCCGTTATTCTCACGGCCTCTCACTACGGCCTCCCCGTTTCGACAACGCACTGCATCAGCGGCTCGATCCTCGGAGTAGGGGCGAGCCAGAGCGTTTCAGCCGTCCGCTGGGGCATCACGGTGCGAATCCTGTGGGCGTGGGTCCTTACTATCCCAGTCAGCGGCCTGTGCGCCTTTGCGGTGTACTACCCTTCGATGGTGCTTACGGGCCACCACTAGGCGCAGGCGCGCAGGTACACACAACTGAGGTGCTCCAGACTTACTGGAACGCCGCCAGGTCTGATAGCGGGGTGTCACCTAGCACGTTCACCGTCAACACCGCGGTGTCGAGGTCAAACGCGCCAGTCACGTACTTGCTGTCGGACTTTCGCTGCCCGTCAAAGATAATCGCGTTGCCGGTGGAAGAATGCTGCGCGTGAAACACCTCGATGTTGTCTTCCGCCGTAACGAGCGGCAGCTCCGAGTTGTCGTCTGAGTCGAACAGCGTCATTACATTTTTGTCAGTCGCATCAACCCCCATGAGGATGATCTTGTTGCCGTACTTTTGCATGTGGAAAACCTTCTTCACAATTGTCACCGGGTGCTCAAGGGTTGGATGTAGCTGCGCGAAGCTTCCTTTGCTTGTCTCGACGTTGGTGGTGCTTTGACCCGCTGAGACGAATGACTTGCCAGAGTCAGTTGTCACGTAGCCACGAATGTAGGCGGCGAAGTATTCGCAGAAGGAGTCGCCAGGGTTGTCCTGGCAGAATGCGTACGGGCTTTGGTACGGCTGGTCAGGATCTTCCGGCAGGGCGTACCTGATCCAGTCTTGGGGGTCAACCGAGCTAGTGCTTAGGATGTAGCGCTGCACCGCGGCGAAATAGTGATTGCGACCGATGTAAATGTTCTCATCGGCGAACTGCGTAATGTAGGT
>OMIG01000210.1 GCA_900299035.1 Pseudomonadota bacterium | reverse complement strand
GGGCGAGGAGCTCGTGCCGTACTCGTTGCGCCACCGCTACTCGGCCACCTGCCACCGCAGCAACGTTCCGCCGAAGTTCATCGCCGAGGCCATGGGCCATTCCCTGGAGACGCACCTGCGCCGTTACGCCCGGTTCGTCAGTCATGGCGCAGCTGCGGCAGCCTTCGAGGCTGCTTTTGGTGGCGTAAAGACCGAACAAGCGGTGCAAAAGCGTTGACAGGTGCTTTAAATTGATTGTGTCGGACGGCTATCGCTTGTCGTCTGAAGTTAGTCGAGACGTGTGGAAGCGCGGTCGGCCTGCTCGCCATCCACCAACTTCGCATCGACACGGAGCCTCACCGCGTTGAGGCCGGCCTTCCAGCCGAGCATCTACCCCCTTCGGCATAGAGCGAGATCACTTTCAACCACCTGCGGACCGATAGGTCTGGCAGTGATCTCCTGCTTCCACAATGCCAACCACCCTTGAATGGCTTACCTCGACCGAGATCGCTCGGCGTTTCAGGATCAGCCGCAATCGCCTAATTGAGCTGCGCCGTGCCGGCGTGCTCGTCCCTGGGGAGCACTACATCACCCAGGGACGTCGCACCGTTTGGGATCCTGCAGCGACGGAGCATGCGCTGCGGTCTTACTCCCGGCTGCGCGCTGAGCCCCAACTCGGCGAAACCTACGAGGAGTCAGAGCGATGACCGGAGCTGAACAGCGCGCACAAGGGGCTCTCGTACTCCACTCCGAGGCGATGACCGGGCTACTGGAGGAGCTGGCCGAGCGTGTGTACCTGCTGCGTGATGAGCTCTGGCAGTTGCGCGCGCAGCCGGCCCAGCAGGGGGGCATGCTTGAGGTTGTAGCAAAAACGGACAACCTCGATGGCTTCTGCCGCTAGCTGCTGCTTATGAGTCCCGAGCAGTGAGCGGTCAGTTCGGAACTTATCGGAGCTCTAGCAGGTTGCAAACAGCTAAGCCCTCTATTCCGTTCTCTCTTGTTGTGATCGCTTCCCTCCAGTCTCGTTACGTTGGGCTGTCAACAGCGCCTAGGTCGACGTGGCTGCAGCTGTGCTTCCAGGACGTGTTCTTGATGAAAGAGCCTCTGATCCTGAGCTGATCGATAAGACGCCGGTCCTATCGGCGCGCTTGGGTCCGGCGGAGATGCGGCTGCTCACGGAGTTGGCGGCGGAGTTCAACACCTCGCGGTCGAACCTTTGCCGCCGACTTCTGGTGCAGGGCTTGATCGAGCTCCGCGACGGAGAGGTCTGACCGCTAGCCCGGCGGCAGACATGAAAAAGCCGGTGGTGACACACCGGCTTGGGCCAATCGTTTTCCTGGAGGTCATCCTAATGGACGAAAACCGTCCGCAGCAACAGCAAGTTCTAACCCAAGTTCGGGCGGCATCGGACCCAAAGCCGCCGGATCCCGTCGACACGGAGCTCGCCTCCGCACTTCAGTCGCTCACCATCGAGTACTGGGCAGGCCCGGGGGGCACCAAAGACTTCCCTGCTCTCATGCTCTACGGGCTGACGGATGCAGTCGGCACGCCAGCACGGACCGACTCAATACCAACCGATCAGGCGATCCGGGGTACCGGCACACCTGGCGATCTCTTTCGATCCATGGCTGCGTTCGATCCCGATCTGGTGCGGATGCTCGCCATTGCCCAGAAGGGTGAAGGGCCCTGGCTGAACTGCGAGAAGGTCGAAGAGATCGTCGCCGAGCTTAAGTTAGAGCGCGAGGCCTGGAGCGCGGAGAGGGAAGCTGACAACGCTGCTCGGCGGGCTTACGAGAATGTGCTCAACGAAGAAGACCGGGCCTGGCTCGCAAAGGCCGCGATTGGAGTGGCTCAGCAGGCTGGCGTCACCCGCGTCCGTAAGTCCGCCAATCTTCCGCCGGAGCTCCGGCAATGGGGGCAGTACTTGCCCGCCTATTGCTTCGAGTGGCGGAGCTTTAGCGGGGCTGTGCTCAATCAGCTGCGCCCAGACAAGCCTCCGGTAGATCCGCAAGGGCGGAGCTCCAAGTACATCTTCCCAGCGGGTTCCACGCCGGTCCTGGCGGTCCCTCCGGGCTATCAGGACCTGGTCACCAATGCAGAGATCCCTTTGGTCGTCGTCGAGGGCACCAAGCAGTATTTGGCGGCCGCCTCTGCCCTGGCTGGCAGCAGCAATCCGTTCGCCGTTGTTGGCATCAGCGGCTGCCACGGGTGGAGCAAGGACGGCAGCCCAATCCCTTGCCTACATCAGATCCCGTTGGAAGGCCGCCGGATCTACTTGGCCTTTGACGCGGACGTCCAATCCAACCTCCTCGTGCATCAAGCCGCGATTCAGCTGGCGGACGTGCTCACGACGGAGTTCTTGGCGGCCCAAGTGCTGTTCGTCCTGTCAACGCGCAAAGGGAAGGACGGCCTAGACGACATCCTCGCCGGCCACCCGCAAGAGAAGCGACAGCGAATCCTGCTGAAGTTGATCGAGAAAGCAGCCCCAGATCGCATTCCGGGCCGCGCCCCACGCCAGCAGCCTCAGCGAGGGTCACAACGGTTCTTCGACCGGGATACGGGGCGGTTCCTCCCGGTGGCGATGTGGGAGTACCTCGTCGACCTCCACCCCATGGCGATCACCCGCGAGGTGAGCACGGAGAAGGCCATGAAAGGCGCCGTTGCTGTCTATGAGGGCGGTGTCTATCGCAACGGCGAGTCGCGCCGCTTCCAGCGCTCGATCTCTCGGGCGCTGGGCAACGATCTGGCTCTGGGCCACATCGACCTTGTCACTGAGATCGCGCTGAACG
>OMIG01000209.1 GCA_900299035.1 Pseudomonadota bacterium | reverse complement strand
CAACTGCCTCAAGAGTTTTTTGGTTTTCAGCCTGAGGGTAAAACCTGCTCACTGCCGCAATCTTGGCAGGATAGCCGGCGAATCGCTCCAAGAAGCTCTTCTTGTGCTGCTCGACGAGAATCGTCGTTGGGACCAGAACGGCCACCTGCCGCGCATGCTGAAAGCACTTGAAGGCGGCTCGCATTGCAACCTCGGTTTTGCCGAAGCCGACATCCCCGCACACCAGCCGGTCCATCGGCTTGTCGAGAGACAGGGCCTGGATTGTTTCCTCTATCGCCTTGAGCTGGTCGGGGGTCTCATCGAATGGAAAGCCGTCGGCAAATCGCTCGTCCTCCGCTCCCATCGGCTCGAATCTCCAGCCCTTGGCCACAGACCGAGAGGCGTACAGGCGTATTAAGTCGCCTGCGAGGGTGACTATGGAGTCTCGGATCTTTTGCTTTGTGCGGAACCAGCGGGTTGAGCCTAGCTTGTCGACGTGGGGCTGCTGCCCCTCGGTTGCCACGAATTTTTGAACTTTGCCGATTTGGTGAGCGGGAAGGTAGAGCCGGCTGTCGGAGTAGTCGATCTGAAGAAAGTCGCCCAGGATACCTTCAACAGTTAGGTGCCGAAGGCCGCTGTAGATTCCGATCCCGTAGTCGATGTGCACGATGTAGTCGCCCTCTTTCAAGAGAGAGAGCGCGCTCAAGAGCCGTTTTGCGCTGATTCGCGGAGCCTTGGATGAGCGATACGAGCGCTCACTGAAGATGTCGTTTTCCGAAATGAAGCAGAGCTCCTCTTCGGGGAGCTTGAAGCCCGATGAGAGGTGCCCGATAACTATCGACACAGGCGATCGTCGAGGCGCTTGAGACCACTGAATGCCGCTCCCAGGAGCAATCGGCGCGTCTATTCCAACATCGAGGAGGATCGACTGAAGCCTCTGGGCACGGCTGGACGAGCCTACCCCGAAGGCAACTGAAAAGCCGTGATCTCGCACCGAGTTCACGTAGGCTTTGAGCGGCTGAAACCCCTGGCCACTTCCAACCGCGCTTCGCATTCGGGCTGCGAGGTCGCCTGTGCTCTCTGCGCGTAAGTTCCAGGTGCCGTGAGAGTCACGAGAGTCGTCGAGCCCTGACAGCTCAAGGGTTGTGCTGTCTGCGAGCAGCTTTGAAACGTGGCTCGCGTCGGCGAACACGTCAGCAGCGCACGGAATGAGGTGCTGCTCGTGCTCAAGCCTTGCGGCCCTGTCGCAGGAGCTCTCCGATAGCTCCTCAATCGCGTGGCGGGCCTGGTGGGGGTCCATAGTCAGGACAGCCGTGCCTTGCGGGAGAAGGTCAAGCAGCGTCGGCAGATCCCGCGGTGCCGCGGCGTACTGCAGCAGCTCCAGTCCCGGGTATTCGTCTCGCTGCTCAAGAGCCTGCAGCACTTTCTCGACTTCCCGCGGAGGGGCGCCGGTTGCTGCGGCCCGCTCTTTGAGCCGAGCCGCCACGCCGTCTGCGTCAGCGGCATGCCAGAGATGAAAGGAGAGCTCGCGGACTGGGATTGCGTGGAGGGTATCGACATCCGTCAGCGAGCGCTGGGAGTCGGCACTGAAGAGCCGCAAACTGCAGATTTTTCCGTCTCGCAGCTCAACTCGAATAGGCTGCTCGGACGTGCTCGGGAAAAAGTCGATTACCGCACCCTTGGCGCAGAATTCGCCCACCTGTCCTACGTTGCGGACGGGCGAGAATCCGGCGTTGAGCAGCGAGGTGACGAGTTCCTCTCGGGTTGTCGAGTCCCCAAGCCTTACGGAGAAGCTGCACGATGCTATGAGCTCACACGCCACCAGTTTTTGAAGCAGTGCCTCGGCGCAGGTCACGATCAGGAATGTGCCTGCGGTTTTGATGGCTGAAAGCGCCTTTATGCGAGCGGAGGAGACTTCAGTGCCAGGAGATACGAGCTCCATCGGGAGCGTCTCCCAGGCTGGAAAGGTCAGCAACTTTCCACGGCCTAGAAAGAACTCCAGGTCATCGCAGAGCTCCTCCATCTCGCGACGATCTTTACAGACTACTAGGCACTTCTGGTGCTGAGCGTGGAGCGAGCTCACGAGCCAGCCACAGGCGGAACCTGAAAGGCCTATGACTCGTTTGGTGTCTGCAGGAAGGACAGGCATGAGAGGCTCGGACTGAAGGCTGGCACAAAAAGCCGGGAGGTTCATCATACTGCCCTGCCAAGCGGGCGTAAAGATTGGGGCGAGCGCAACTTTCTGGCGTTGCTGCCGAACTAGCTAAGAGCTGGTGGCATGAGTGATATGGACATCCTTAATTGGCTAGTATCGGAAGCCGGGCGAATCAGGGCATCGGACATTCACATCCGATCGGGGGAGTCCCCTAAGATGCGTGTCGATGGCAGCATCGTCGACGTCGGGGCTCCATTGCTAGACGACGCCACGATCCGGAGCCTGGCCGCTCAGTTGCGTCAGGAGCACTCCTGCCGAGCTACAGATTGGGGCGCTCGGGAGCTCGACCTGGCTATTGAAGCGAGCGGCCGGCGCTGTAGGTTGCACGTTTTTGAGGACGCTCGAGGCGCTGCGGTAGTTGTGCGGCTCCTTCCGGCTGAGGTGCCGACGTTTGCCTCGCTTAGCCTGCCGGAGTGCGTTGCTTCGGCGGCTCGGGCCGCAAGGGGGCTGGTGCTTGTGACTGGTCCAGCAGGAGCCGGAAAGAGCTCAACGCTTGCAGCGATAGTTGATGACATAAACTCCTCGCGAGCAGCGCACATTATTACGCTCGAAGACCCTATCGAGGTCGTGCACAGGCCGAAGAGAGCCCTCATCACGCAGCGGGAAGTGTATCGGCACTCTCAAAGCTTCGCCTCGGCCCTTCGCGCGGCTCTGCGTCAGGACCCAGATGTCCTGCTCGTGGGAGAGATGCGGGATCTTGAAACAGTAGAGCTTGCTCTCACAGCGGCGGAGACCGGACACCTCGTGCTCGGCACCCTGCATGCCGGTGGAGCTGCGCAGACCGTGTCGAGGCTAGTGGACGTATTTCCCGCGGCGAAGCAGCAGCAAGTGCGGTCAACGCTGGCAGAGTCGCTCTCTGCGGTGGTGAGTCAGCAGCTTCTTCCTAAAGCTGGCGGTGGTAGGCTCCCGGCTGTGGAGGTCCTTGTCGCCACGAGCGCGATGAGGAGCCTCATCAGGGAGGGAAAAACGCACCAAATTCCCGGCGTGATGCAGGCGTCTCTGAGCGCGGGAATGGTTACGATGGAGCAGAGCCTCAGGGTGCTGCGCCAAGCTTTGGGCACCCCACCACCTAATCTACTGTGATTAGGGGGGGGGCGACCGCCGCAAAAACATCCTTCTGGCGGAGTGTGCCACAGGAGTATACTTATGAGGATGTGCCAAAATTGCGTAGCTCGGGACGTGAGATCGTCTGAGGAGCTTTTGCACACGAGGTTCTAGGTACAGCGAGGGATGCTTCCCGAACTGGAGAGGCGTTAAGGCGGGATATGGACGAGACAACCAAGTCAATCATAGAGCGCGTTTCGATTCGCTTCCCTAAGCCCAGCCGAATACCGAGCGGGCACATATGCTCTATTTTTTTTGACTGCTTCCAGCTCACGCCGAGTGATCATGCCAGGCTGGCGGCTGATGCAGTCGGGCACCTCGACCATGACGCCTTCGACATAGTGGTAGGCATAGCTTACAGCGGCATCTTGTACAGCGCTGCGGTTGCCGGGGGGCGGAAAGTGGTGATTCTCCAGAAGGACGGGCGGTTCTTCGGCCCAGACCTGAAAGGGCAGCGGGTTGTGGTAGCAGATGACGTGGTGTTCTCAGGGCGCCACATTCGAGAAGCTGGAGAGAAGGTTCAGGCTGAGGGCGGAAACGTAATTGGGTACGCATGCATCATCGACCGCTCAGGCGGGAAATTTTCGGGAGAGACGGGAGGAGCCCTCAAGAAGCCTCTCTGGAGCGCCTTTCAGACAGAGATGGAGTAGGGGCTGGCTAAACGCAGCTTGCGCCCCACTCGCCTGGGGCCACTGGTGTTCTAGAGAGGCAATCCGCATGGCACAGAAGAATCCGTGGACGAAGCTTGGCTCGCGACTCATCTACGAGAATCCATGGATACGTGTGCGGGAGGATCAGGTCGTCTCCCCGCACGGGGCTAGGGGCATTTACGGCGTAATAGAGACGAGGCTGGCAACCGGCGTTGTGGCCCTGAGTGACGAGCTTACCATCTGTCTCGTGGGGCAGTACCGCTACCCGACCGAAGAGTACTCTTGGGAGATTCCTGAAGGTGGAGCCAATCCGGGAGAGCCAGGCATCGACGCCGCGCGCCGGGAGCTGCGGGAGGAGACGGGGCTAGAGGCTGACCAGTGGCAGCAGCTTGGCGGCGAAATTCACCTGAGCAACTGCTTCTCGGCCGAGCGCGGCCAGCTTTTCCTCGCGCAAGGTCTGCGTGAGGGGCCATCCGCCCCTGACGACACAGAGCTGCTACAGGTCCGTTGGCTTCCATTTTCTGAGGCGCTTCAGATGGTAGACCGCGGCGAGATCAAAGACAGCCTATCAATAATTGGGATTCTGAGGGCTTCTCGGGTGCTGGACCCCGGCAAAAAGTTGTAGAGTAGGGGACATCGCCCCTTTCTATGGTTGCCGCTTAGGGTTAGCACGTGAGTTTCCTCGAAACACAATCATCCAAGAGCCTAGTTAAAGAAGGCTCCCTAGACGCCGTAAAGATCGGAGCGGCAGAGACGTACTTTTCGCCGCTCGGAGTTTTCCTGGGTGCCACGCCCCTTCAGATCGGCGCGCTCGCAACCTTGCCGCCCTTCGTCGGCGCTATTTCTCAGCTCCTCGGCATGCGGCTCTCTGAAGGGTGGCGTAGCAGGCGCGCGATAGTTCAGGCACTCATTCGCTTTCAGGCGCTGGTTTGCTTTCCGATAGCGCTGGTGCCAGTGACCCTCGGGCATGGGTGGGCAGCGGCTGCCATGCTCATAGCGCTCGTGACGGTCTACCACGTGACGATTGGGCTGATTGCGCCCATCTGGAACAGCCTTGCAGGGGACATTGTTCCGCCGGCTTCTCGCGGCGAGTTCTTTGGCTACCGCAACAAGTGGATGGCGATCCTTACCTTTGCAGCCGTGCTCCTGGGAGGACAGGCGCTTCACTACACGGCTGCCATCCAGGTTACCGCTTGGGGATATTTCGGCGTGGTGGCTGTAGCGGCTCTTGCACGGCTCCTCTCGTCGCTGCCGTTCCGCCAGGTTTCTGACCCTGAGCTGCACGTCCCGCAGGAGTCTCGGTTCTCCTTCTGGAAGTTCATTTCCCGCGCGCGCCACTCTAACTTCGTCAAATTTGTGATCTTCGTCTCGTTCATGAACTTTGCGACTGCCATCTCCGGGCCGTACTTCGCGATGTACATGCTTCAGGATCTCTCCTTCTCGTACCACGAGTACACGATGGTGGTGGCATCGGTCGTTCTGGCGCAGTTTGTTGTGATGCGCAGCTGGGGAGCCATCAGCGACCAGTTTGGCAACCGGAAGATCCTTCTGGTGTGCGGCTCGCTGGTTTCGATTAATCCCGTTTTCTGGCTCCTCTCGTCTAAGCTCTGGTTCGTGATTCTCATTCAGCTCTGGAGCGGCGTATTCTGGGCCGGATTCAACCTGGCAGCGGCAAACTTCGTGTTCGATGCAGTGACGCCGCCTAAGCGCGCGCGTTGCATCGCGTACCAGTCGATCATCAACGGTCTATTCGTGCTTTGTGGCTCACTGCTCGGCGGCTTCTTGGCCACACGCATGCCGCTCTCTTGGAGTGAGGCTCTTGCGCTCTGGATTGAGCCGTCGCGATTTCTCGCGCTTTTTGTGTTCTCCGCGTTGCTGCGAGTTGCGGCCGTGGCGCTGCTGCTTCCGATGTTTAAAGAAGTGAGGCCTGTGGCCCACATCCAAGGCCATGAGCTGCTCATCCGAATCACCGCGCTGCGCCCGCTCTTCGGGGCCACGTTCTCGTTCTTGGCCAGCGGCTACGGGGCGATTTCTCGGCGGGAGAAGCGGTAGCATGTCACGCGCAAGCCTCAGCTGGATTTTCTATCTGCTGGCAGCGGCCGCACTTGTGCTGTTTCTCAATGCGAGACAGGCGCCGGTTGAGCTGTTCAAGACGGACGAGGAGCGTGCGGCGTTCATGCGCGCAGTTGGGGCTGACCCCGAAACGCGCGTCATAGCGCTTGTCACCAGTTGGTGTGGAGCCTGTCGTGCCGCGGAAGACGGCCTTGCCGAGGCCGGCATTCCTTTCGTGCGCCTAGACATCGAGAGCAACGGGCCTGGTGCTGCGCTGTTTGAGCGGGCCGTTGCGGCAGGAACTTCCCGTGCGATCCCCAAGCTCGTGGTGGGCAGGTTCTTGGTGGATAGGCGTGACGTGTTTGCGGCCGCAGCCGCTACAGGGACACCAGCTCCCGCACGCTGAACTGGCCACGCTCGTTGAGGCCAACCCGCGCGGCAGCGACCGCTGCGTCGTGCTGGAAAACAACGACCGCATTTTCAGCCGAAGCGCGCTCCAGGAAGTGCAGCTTCTCCTTGAGCAAGGTCTCAGCGCACACGTCGTAGCCCATGTGGTACGCGAGCGGCAGGTGGTGAGAGGTCGGAATCAGGTCTGTGGCGAAAAAGAGCGGCTGTGGGCCGCCGCGGACTTCAATCCACTGCTGGCCTGGAGTGTGGCCGTCGACCCGGTGCACGATGATGTCGGGGGCGATCTCAACGACTCCGTCGCACAGCATGAGCTTGGCGCTCTTCAGCGGCTCGACATTGTCCGGCAGGTAGCTTGCCCGATCCTTTGGGGAGGGGTTCTGGGCTTGTTGCCAGTTGGCTGCTTGCAGGTGCACAGTGGCAGAGGGGTAGCGGAGAGCAAGAGCCCCGTCCAAGCCCCGAAAGGATATCCCCCCTGCGTGGTCGAAGTGCAGGTGCGTGAGGATGACGTCAGTGACGGCCTGAGGCGAGTAGCCAGCGCGCAGTGACTCGTTTAGCTGAATACCGTAAATCGAGAGCTGCTTCTCGCTCCACTTGTCGCCGATTCCAACATCGACTAGGAACGTGCGCCCTGCTCCCTCAAGCACCAAGCTGCGGCAGACCAGAGGAATGCAGTTCTCGCCATCAGCAGCAATGCTCTTGCTCCACAGATTTTTCGGCACCGAGCCGAACATGCAGCCGCCATCGAGGCGGAACGAGCCAAAAATGACGGGCTTAACGGAGTACCTGCCAACCTGCATGGATTACGCCCCCTCTACGCGCCACGACGGCGCCCGTTTCTCTGCGAAGGCGCGCAGGCCTTCCTCAGCTTCTGCGCCGAGGCTGAGCAGGGCGCTGCGATCAGCGAGCTCACGTAAGAAGGGGAAGTACTCCCGCTCAGCCACGTCGAGCATGGCTGCCTTCGAAGCCCTGAGCGCGCTCGGGCTTTGCTTGCACAGGTCCGAGCACACTCGGCGGACCTCCGCGTCTAGCGCCGGCTTTGCGACTACCCGAGACACGAGCCCAGCCTGCAGGGCCTCATGTGCCGATAGCCGCGCTCCCGTGAGGGCCATCGAAGCGAGTGCTTTGCGCCCAAGGCATCGGCTCAGAGGGGCCATGACAACCATCGGGGCGAGCCCGATGGCCGTCTCCGGGAGGCCAAACACGGCGTCATCAGCCGCGAGCGTGATGTCGCACGCTGCCGCCAGGCCACAGCCGCCAGCGAGTGCGAAGCCGTGCACCGCAGAAACCACGGGCACGGGGCAGCGGTGCACCGATTCGATCAGCGACGCTACCGAGCCGAAAAACGATCGCCGAGAGTCCGGATCGGGGCTGCTCAACAGCTCCGAAAGGTCGGCGCCCGCACAGAAAGCCTCCTCGCCCGCCCCGCGAAGCACAACGCACCGGACGCCAGGGCTCCTGCTGACGAGATCAAGCTGACGGGAGAGCGAGAGCACAGTTTCTCTGGTGAGGCAGTTTCTGCTCTTCGGCCTGTTGATGGTAATGGTGGTGACGTGCGCAGCGGTTTCGGCGAGCACAGGGTCCTGGGAGAGCTGCATCGGTTACCTCATCGAAGAGAAGAGCGTCAGCGCATTCTTGGTAGTTATCGCCGCTACTTCCTCAACCGGCAACCCCTTGACCTGCGCCAGGCAGGCAGCGGTGTGAGCCACAAATGCGGGCTCGCACCTCTTTCCCCGATTTGGCTCTGGCGCCATGTAGGGCGAGTCAGTTTCAACCATGATCTGCTCAAGGGGAATGTCTCGGCACACTGCCCGCACGGCATCAGCTTTCTTGAATGTGAGGGTTCCTGGAAACGATACTAAGAACCTTATGTTTCGGAGTCTGGCAGCAAAAGCGGCATCCTCCGCGTAGCAGTGAAAAACCCCACCGACAGCCTCGGCGCCCTTGCGTTCGAGGGTTGCCAGGCACTCCTGGCCCGCGTCTCGAGAGTGAATGATGAGCGGCTTCCCGACCGCCAGCGCAAGGTCAATCTGAAGCTCAAATGCCTCCTGCTGGGCGGCACGGGGAGAGAGCTCTTTACAGTAGTCGAGACCCGTTTCCCCGATCGCCACTACCTTTGGGTGTGAGGCAAGGGCGCGCAGCTCGTCGATCTTCACTCCGAGGCTTGCGTCGTGGGGGTGCAGTCCAACGCTGGCCCATACCTGGCTGTGGCGCTCCGCGAGGGCAATAGCACGACTGGCCGAGGCAGAGCCGTACCCGGCGCCAACTGTCACTATGCGGGTTACGCCAGCGGCTAGCGCTCGCCGAACGCACTCATCTCGGTCGGCATCAAATGCCTCCGCGTCGAGGTGAGCATGCGTGTCGATGAGTTCAAGAGCAGCCATGCAGCTTCCCCCGGTGTTGCCGTGCTACCGGACGCGAGCGCCCGGGCAGATCGGCTTGTCTGGCGTAAGGAGAGCAAGCAGGCCGTCCCCGTCAGTTGAGGCAGCAAGCAGCATGCCGCGGCTCTCGACTCCCATAAGCTTTGCCGGCTTTAGGTTGGCGACAATCACGATCTGCCTTCCTACCAGCTGCTCTGGCGTGTAGTGCTGCGCGATGCCAGACACGATCTGGCGCTTGCCAAGGTCGCCCACGTCGACCTGAATGCAGTAAAGCTTCTTCGACTTTGGAACTGCCTCTACGCTCTCTATGGTTGCTGTGCGGAGCTTGAGCTTGGCGAACAGGTCAATGTCAATCTCGTCGTCTACCGCAGGAGCGGGCTCCTGTTGGGCTGGCGCCGGTGCCTGGAGATGCTGAGGGGGATTTGAGGGGGTTTCTGCTGAGTTCATCTGGCTCCTTTGACCTTTGAATGCACGAGGAAGAAGTGTGTTCGAATTGCGCTGGGATGTCCAGAGCCAGCGTCGGAGAGCTCACTAAAACGGGCGCGGGCTCGAGCAGTGAGCGCGATCAGGCAAGGCGCAGCCGCTCGGCCAGTGTTGGGCTGGAGCCTGGAAGCTCCTGGTAAGCCTGGGACAGGCTTCGGTTGCAGCTCTGGAGCACCTCAAGCAGGACGAGGGTCGGATTTACGTGGCGTTCGAGAGCCAGGTATTCTGCGTCGATTGCATTTTGTAGAGCCGTCGCCCACACCGCTGAAGCCTCAGTATCCTGCGCGTGGTCTAGCAGCTTCTGCCGGATCGATGTGCGCAGAAAGGTAATTGTGTCTTTGAGACTGTCTTTGTTTGCGCCCCACTCCTGGGCCGCCCTGCCGATGATGCGATCATCTCCAAGGAACGCTGCGTCCACAACAGCTCGAACGTCGCTCAACGCATCTGCCCTCTCACGGATTCCCTCCAGGCCTCGCAGAGAGCCGTCAGCGAGAATCGCTGCGGCTTCGCTCGATGCAGCCTGGCCCTGTGAAGTGAGGATTGCTCGAACCGCATCCGGCGGGAGGCGATCAAAGAACCAGCGCTGACAGCGAGAGAGAACCGTCTGAGGGAGTCGGGAGGAGTTAGCCGCCACCAAGACGTAAAATGTTTCGGGGCGCGGCTCTTCAAGGGACTTCAGGAGGGTGTTCGCGCCAATTGCCGATATCTGGTCAGCGTTGTCCAAGATGGCGACTTTGCGGCCTCCCATGAAGGCCTTAAGGCTCAGGCGATCGAGAGCGGCTCGCAAGTCCTCTACGGATGCGCCGTCTTCGCCAAAACTGAGCTGCAGCAAATCGGGATGGTTTCCCGCCCGAAGCAGGATGCAGGGCTTGCACTTGCCACATCCACCCTTCGGCCCGCACGGGAGCTCAGCGCAAAGGAGCTGTGCCGCGAGCTCTTGAGCAACGAGGCGCTTGCCGATGCCCTCAACACCCGCAAAGAGCAGGGAGCTTGGAAGGCGCTCTGAGGCAGCCAGCTCAGAGAGGGCAGCGCGTTGTTGCTCGTGGCCGACCAGGTTGCTCATGACCGATACCTTATGGCGAATGGAGCTTGGAAGGAAGGGGAGGCCTAGCTGCCGGCGATAAAAAGACCGGGCTCCCGGCAATCAGGAAGGCAACCCGCGTGGCTACGGGCACCCGAGGGCGCCAAGGGTCGAGGCAACGAGGGCGGCGGGCTCGAGCGAACCATCCAGCACCAAGAACGGCGCGGGAGAGCTGTTTGCGCACTCTAGGAAGCCCTGCCGAATCCGCTCATGGAACTCAAGCTCCTCAGACTCAAAGGCGTCAGCGTCCCCGTTTGTGCGCGTGGCGATTCTGCGAAGCGCTGTTCGAGGATCTAAGTCGATCAGCACCACTAAGTCCGGAAGCGTGCCCTGCACGGCGAAGCTGTTGGCTTGTTCAACCAGGTCGAGGTTAATTCCGCGCCCGTAGCCCTGGAAGGCGACGCTGGAGTGAAGGAACCGGTCGCACAGCACCCAGGAGCCGCCATGTAAGGCGGGCCTGATGACCTTGTCTACATGCTCAGCTCGCGCCGCCGCGAATAGCAACAGCTCTGTGCGCTCGGATTTTTTCTCGCCCGGCCACTCGAGCAGGAGCTTTCGTATCTCCTCTCCGAGCGGGGTTCCTCCCGGCTCGCGGGTTTCCACAACGTGCCGCGATAGCGCACGTAAGCGCGCCGCCACTGAGCGCATGAGAGTAGACTTCCCACATCCGTTGATGCCCTCAAAAGCTACGAACGCAGGGCCACCAGAGAGCCTGAATGAGGCGGGGTCTACTCGCATGAGCTTGCCAAAAGCCGCAGCTTACGAGATGCCGCAGGTAAGCTTGATCTGGTCGATCTTGGCCTGCAAGTCGGCGTTGTACTCGCCGCTCGATACAGCAGCGCGGTCCTCATAGTCGCCCATCAGCAAGCCTGCAGCGGCGGCAAATGGCACTACCATGCGAACACCCGAGACCACCTGCTTTGCAACGGATGCCTTCTCTTCTTCGAGGGCATCGATGTCCTGCTTGGCGGTTGCGCAGTTAACTGGCTTATTCATCTTGGCTTTCGCTTCATCAGAGATCGACGGACGGGGCGACATGTTCTGCCGGTGGCCACATGCTGCTGCGAAAGCGAGCGAGAGGACGAGAATAGAGCGAGTTGTGCTTCTCATAAGAATTCCTTTCATGATTATCGGTTCCCCTAGCGGCTAAGAATAAGACAATCGCTATGGGGGTCAATCCGTAAGTTGTTTTAGCTGCCTATCGCCGGCCGTAATTACAGTGGTTTGTGCCTTTTGCCAGGAAAGCCGGTGTGACGGCTCATCAACAGGCACCGAGTGCTCCTACAGCAGTCTGGGCTCGTCCTTGGGCTCGAAACCTAATTACGCGTTTGATTAGAGAGAGCGACCGCCGTAGCATCCGGCCAAAGACCGCGAGGAGAAGGCGATGTTTCAAGATCCCAAAAAGCCGCAAAAGGAGAGCCACGAGGAGTCATTTGGTGATGTGGTGACGCCGGATGACGACGGAATTGCGGTCGGTTCAGGTGAAATGCTAGTCGCATCCCAACACGCCGGTCCTTGCACGATCATCGGTATGCTCGACCGAGCCTCCAGCCAAGCGGTTCTGGGGCATTTCCCTCGTCCCAACGACAATGACGAGGGCTGTTTTGAGAAAATGCTTGAGGTCGCGGCCTCCACGTTCAAAGTTAAAGGGCGAGTCGAAGTATTCCTGGCAGGCTGTTCAGTAGAGAGCGACCGGCCACTTGAAAAGGGCGGCGCGGGCTACGGCCGCGGAGATGCCGCTCGGTCGCGCAAGGCAACTATCGCCAAGATCGTTGATGCCGGTTACGACGAAAAGAAGATCAGCAAGCGCTGGCTCAAGACAGAGGGAGCCTCTCAGGAAATGATGATCGTCCTCGCGGGCAAGCGGGTCATTATCGAGACGAGTCCCCTGACCGGACAGGAGAAAAGCAAATTCGAGGTCCTCTGAGCCGACCCTAATCAAGGGGCGTTGAGGTGTTTTGCGCAGTTAGCCGCGCGCCCCAAGAAAAGAAATGGGCTTGTCCGGCTGCTCTTGTCTGTTCTGGTCGGCATTGGATTCCCGAAGATACAGAGTCTTAACCCGTGCAGTATCTTACGGGGCTGTGTCAGGGCTACTATAGAGGCCTGCTATGAGGGCTCAGACCAACGCCAATAAACTCATCGACCTGCACGTCAACGGCCTGACTGTCCCAGGCCGGTTCGGGCACATGCCTGAAGTAGTGAACTTTTCCTCAGCCCAGCTGACGCTCGACCAGATTCGTGCCGCGACAGAAGCGTTGGCGCAGTCGGGAACTGCCCGCTTTCTCGCCACCCTGATTACGGGTGCTCCACAGACAACCATACGGAATGTCCAGCTGCTCGCCAGAGCGATGCGAGAGCCGTGGGGAGAGCCCATCATGGGCATTCACCTCGAGGGGCCTTTCTTCTCCATGGAGTGCAAAGGCGCACATCCGAAGCAGTTCGTGCGGGAGGAGTCTGATATCGAGCTCTTCAAGGAGTTTTTTGCGGCGGCGGATGAGCAGGTTGTGCTCACCACCGTCTCCCCGACGGTCAGCGGCGCAACTGATTTCATCGGCCGGATAGCGCAGATGGGTGTTGCCGTCTCAATTGGGCATCACAACGCAGACGTGGACCAGATAGAGCAGGCGTTTAAGGCTGGAGCAACGGGCGTCACGCACGCCGGCAACGCGTGGTCGAAATCGCCCGCCGAAGACGGCCGAAAGAACATGGAGGTCGCAGCACAGCTGTGCGAGGAGAAGGCCTTCGTGATGGTCATTCCGGACGGTGTTCACGTCAATTCGACCTTCATTAAGTACGCCTACAAGATCGTCGAAAAGATCCAACCTGGCCGTATTATCTGGGTGAGCGATGCCTCGCCTTTTGCTGGGGCGCCGGAGGGGCTTTACGTCGGATTCGCGGGCGAGTCGGTGACAGTGGCGAAAGATGACAGGGGGCAGTTGAGAACGTTTCCGCTAACTGGTTCATACCTTCTGCTGCCTGAGTGTCTCGATGTCCTGCGCGCCATGAATGTGGTTCCGGAGAAGGATGTCGTCGCCGGCGCAACTAAGACCCCGCTCGCTTTCGTTGAGTCCGCCTTGAAGCGCATCAACCGATTTCCCGACCTTGGCTCTCTCGCGTAGCCCCGTTCAGCCGAAACCCAAATCAATTCCGCCAGAAAAGTTCGGCAGACGCGTTGCTTGGGGAATTGCGTTTTGGCTATAAGGTGCTAGAATTCCCGAGGTTTTGAGCTTCGCGACACCCAAAATAGTTTGGCATTTCAGCCATAGGGGTCCCGTAGTAGAAACGTCTCGGTAGGCGAAACGACGTTCCGTGCTCTCGCCTCCGAATTAGTTTGGAGTCCTATGGCCACTTTTCCAACCAGCCTCACGCAGGAATCGAGGGACCGCTACCTCACCTATGCGCTTAGCGTTGTGTCGGGCCGCGCGCTGCCCGATGTGCGCGACGGCCTCAAGCCAGTTCAGCGCCGCATCCTCTTTGCGATGCTGCAGAACCTCAATCTCAAGCCATCAAACAGCCACCGCAAGTCTGCTGCTGTCGTGGGAGAGGTTTTGGCGCGGTTCCATCCTCACGGCGACATCGCCTGCTACGAGGCGATGGTTCGCATGGCGCAAGACTTTTCGCTTCGATACCCACTGATCGACGGCCAGGGCAACTTCGGCTCACTCGATGGAGACAACGCAGCGGCGTACCGGTACACAGAAGCAAAGCTGCGCGAGCTTGCGCTTGAGGTAATCGGAGAGATCAACGAGGAAACGGTCGCATTCCGGGATAACTTCGACGCCACTGTTGTGGAGCCCGTCGTTCTTCCAAGCCGCGTGCCCAACCTGCTCGTAAATGGCGCAACCGGAATTGCGGTCGGCATGGCGACCAGCATTCCGCCCCACAATCTCAAGGACACGGTAAAGGCGCTCATTGAGCTTTCTAAAGACCCAGAGATCTCCATTTCGAAGCTCACAGGCTTCATTAAAGGGCCTGATTTCCCCACTGGCTGCAATATCCTCAACTCCCAGCGTGAGTTGGTGGACATGTACCAGACGGGCCGGGGCTCCGTCCGCATGCGCGGCGAGTGGGAGGTTGAGGAGCAGGGGCGCGGCAAGCGTTCCATCGTCGTTACCTCCATCCCGTACGCGGTCAATAAGTCCACGCTGGTCGAGCGCATCGCTAGCCTGATTGTCGACCGCAAGCTGCCGCAGCTCGTCGATGTGCGAGACGAGTCGACGGATGACGTGCGAGTTGTTCTCGAGCTCGCATCCGGCGCAGACCCCGAGGTAGCGATGGCGTACCTCTTCAAGAACACTCCGCTTGAGTCGAATTTTGCAGTTAACCTCACGGCGCTCGTTCCGAGCGATGGCAGCTCCGCTCGCCCGGAGCTGCTCTCACTCAAGGATTGCCTCAGGCACTTCCTTGAATTCCGCGCTGAGGTTACCCACAAGCGGCTTGCCTTCGAGCGCAAGCAGCTCCTCGAGCGCATCCACATCCTTGAAGGGCTGGTGCTGATCTACGACGCGCTCGACGAGGCGCTTAAGATCGTGCGCAAGAGCGACGGGCGCAGTGATGCGGCAGACAAGCTCAGGGCGCGCTTCAAGCTCTCGGAGGTGCAGGCGTTCGCTGTTGTGGACATGCGCATCTACCAGCTTTCCCGCACCAACATCGAGGAGATTCGGGCCGAGCTCACGGTGAAAGAGAAGCGGGTTAAAGAGATTGAGAAGATCCTCAAGAGCAAAGCGGCTATCGAGGAGATCGTCCGAACCGAGCTTGAGGCCTTAGCCGAGAAGTACGGCGACAAGCGCCGCTCGAAGCTGATTAAGGACAACGTCGACATCGAGTTTGATGAGACGCAGTACGTCGTCCAGGAAGATGTCCACGCGGTCGTCACAACTGATGGGTGGGTAAAGCGCATCCGCCGCACCAACGACCTCTCCTCGACCCGCATGAGGGAGGGAGACGCGCTCCTCGCAGCGCACGCGCTCAACACGCTCGACTCAATCGCGCTGCTCACAAACCAGGGGACGCTGTTCGTTCTCAAGGTTTCAGACCTTCCAGCTTCAAGCGGCTACGGCACTCCGATTCAGAAGCTTCTCAAGTTCAAAGACGGGGAGAGAATCGTTGCCTCCTTTGGCATGCCAGCCTCCGACAGCAAGGCCAGCGCGCAGTCAGCCCAAGGCGAGCTCCCGCTCGGCGGTGCTGTTGGGCTGGCGCAGGATGACCGAAGGCTCACTGATGGCGACACGCTTGTGTTGGTCGGTGACCGAGGCACAGGATTTGCGCTCACCATGTCGGACATCTCCCAGACTAAGCGGATCGGGCGGCGAGTCATGAAGCTGCGCGAGGGAGAGCTGATGGCAGCAGCGGAGCCTCTCGCGCCCATCGTGGTATTCGTCACGAGGGATGGCTCGGGCCTGGCGATATCGAAAGACGAGATTCCGGTGCGAGACTCTGCAGCAGTAGGTGTGTCCCTGATGGGAGTTCGCGATGACGACGCCCTCGTCGCGTGCTGTGGCGTTCAGTCAACGAAGATGAAAGGCACGCTCATGCTCGCGCTCAAGTCGGGCAAGACAAAAGACGTGCCGCTTTCGGACGTGACGAAGGGACACAGGGCTCTCAAAGGCACAAAAGTGTACTCGCGGGATGAGATTGTGGGCGCCAAGGTCGTAGGCGAGTAAGGCCGCTTACGCAAGGTTGCGAAGGACAGATTCGGAGAACATCACATGGCGAAGGGAACTTCATACAGCGCAGCCAACATAGAGGTGCTAGAGGGGCTTGAGCCCGTCCGTAAGCGGCCAGGCATGTACATCGGCGGCACTGATGGCCCTCAAGGGCTCCACCACCTCGTTAAGGAGATCCTGGACAACTCAGTCGACGAGGCGATGAACGGTCATGCCGACACAATTACGATTGCGCTCCACAAAGACGGCGAGAGCGTGACGATAGAGGACAACGGCCGCGGCATTCCAGTCGACATTCACCCCAAGTTCAAGAAGCCCGCGCTGGAGATAATCCTCACCACGCTCCACGCAGGCGGCAAGTTTAGCGACCACAACTACGTCACAGCGGGAGGCTTGCACGGCGTGGGCGCTTCGGTGGTTAACGCACTTTCTGAAAAGCTCGAAGCCACGGTGTACCGAGAGGGCTTCGAATGGCGACAGAGCTTCTCGCGGGGCAAGACCGACGGCCCAATCAAAAAGGGCGGAGCGACTCGCAAGAAAGGAACGCGAATATTTTTCAGGCCGGACACAGAGATCTTCAAGAGTATTGAGTTCTCTGTCGAGCGCCTCGAGAAAATTATTGAAGAGAAGGCGTTCCTCTACAAAGGGCTCAAGCTAATCTTTAAGAACGAAAAAGACGGCTCAACCAAGACTTTCTTCTACCCAGAGGGCATCACCTCGTTCCTGAAGTCGCTCCTTGAGCTCTCAAACCAGCCACCAGTAGGAGGAGAGTGCTTCTCGCTCGACCGCTCGAACGGAATCAAGATCGAGGTGGCTTTTTGCTGGACTGAGTCGACGCAGGAGCGTGTCCATTCGTACGTGAATGGCATTCACACCAAGGGCGGAGGCACTCACGAGGACGGCTTTAAGTCTGGACTCTCGAAGGCTGTCCGAAACTACATCTCGGTGCACAACCTGCTCCCAAAGGGCGTCAAGCTCACTGGAGAAGACATCCGGGAGGGCCTGCTCGCGATCATCTCGGTCAGTGTTCCGGGGGCAGTTAGCCAGCTTCAGTTCCAGGGCCAGACGAAAGACCGCCTCAACAACCCCGAACTTGAGTCGCCGGTCGACGCGCTCGTGAAGACTTTTGAAAATGTCCTCAACTCAAAGCCAAGCGTAGCGAATGCGCTTGTTGAGCGCATTCTCCTGGCAGCAAAGGCTCGCGCCGCCGCCCGCTCTGCATCGCAGAGCGTCAGCAGGAAGGTGGGTGTCAGCCATCGGCTCAACTTGCCGGGAAAGCTGGCAGACTGCTCGTCGACCAAGCCAGAGGTCTCGGAAGTCTTCATCGTTGAGGGAGACTCCGCGGGTGGCAGTGCGAAGCAGGGCCGCGATCGGGCAACGCAGGCAGTCTTGCCGCTGCGAGGTAAGATCCTAAACTCGGTGGCAACGAGCCAGGCCAAGCTGCAAGAGAACAAGGAGCTTCTAGACTTGGTGAGCGCGCTCGGCTGCGGCCTTGGAAAAGATATCCGCCTCGAAAAGCTTCGTTACGCAAAGGTCATCATCCTCACAGATGCGGATGCGGATGGCATGCACATCTCGGCGCTCCTCATGGCGTTCTTCTACAAGTTCTTGCGCCCGCTCGTTGAGGGAGGGCACCTGTACATCGGAATCTCTCCGCTCTACCGGATTAAGTTTGGAGGTGGCTCAAGGGAAGAGGTCCTGTGGGTCTACTCAGACGAAGAGAAAGAGAAGCTGCTCAAGGAGCGTGGCGCGCGCGGCAAGGTGCACATCACCCGCTTTAAGGGTCTCGGAGAGATGAACCCGGACACCCTCTGGGAGACGACCCTTAACCCCAAGACGCGCCGGCTGCTCCAGATTACGGTGGACGATGCGACCGAGGTTGAGTCGATGTTAGAAAGCTTGCTTGGGAAGGATTCTTCGGACCGCTACAAGCTAATCCAGGAAAACGCTCATCGCCTCGAAGTAGACGTCTAGCCGGTAAAAGACCTGCGATACCAGTAAGTTGGATGCGCCGTTGGCACCCATTCAAAGGGCCAAAATGGGCTTTAATCGGCATTGAAATCGAGAAAGTATAAAAGATCCTAACCAGTTAGTTTCCTTCCGTATTTACATGGATGCGGGGGATATACTATGTATCGTTGTGGCTCGCCCGTTAAAATAGAAGACATGGGGCGGGCTCGATTCGGCGTCGGAAGCATCGGGCTCTTGGGGGCAGCAAGCACTTAGGAAAACGAACGGCTTGCACATTTGAAGGCTCCGAGAATCGCGCGGTAGTTAGGCCCTGCATGGCGAAAAGCATTTTCCAATTCGTAAAAGACACCCTTCCAAAGCTCGGTTCGGTAGACCCTCTGTGGCTTAAGCAGGAGGAGGTGCCGGACTTTAAGACTGTGGAGATGGGCACGGCAGGCCCGGAGATGGTTCTCCTTCACGGGCTTTTTGGCGCGCTATCCAACTGGGATGCTGTGCAGCCATTGATGGCTAAGTACTCGAAGCCGATAGCGTTGAGCTTTCCGCTTCTCACGGCGCACCGCTCAGAGGTAAAGGTAAAGTCTTTGGCTCTCTTCACGGAGTACTTCCTCCGCACGAGGAAGATGCACCCCACCACGTTGTGTGGAAACTCGTTGGGTGGCCATGTTGCGCTGCGGCTCTACCTCGCCGCGCCTGAACTCGTTGATTGCCTTGTTCTCACCGCGACGAGCGGGTTGTACGAACACTCAGTAGACTCGCTGCCAGTTCGGCCAGGCCGAGACTTCGTCTTGGAGCACATGGCTAAGGTGTTCAAGAACGAGAAGTTCATTACTGAAGAGGCTGTGCAGGAGATCGTTACGATTCTCAACGAGCGGCCTCACGTTCTCAACCTGATTCACGCAGCCCGCAGCGCCAAGAAAGACAACCTCAAGGACGTGCTGTGCGAAGTTAAGGTGCCAACGCTGCTCCTGTGGGGAGAAGACGATCAGGTAACGACGATGGAAGTCGCCGAGATGTTCCATAAGCTCATCCCTAACTCAACGCTCGTGACCGTCAAAAATTGTGGCCACGCGCCGATGATCGAGCACCCTGAGTGGTTTGCAGATGAAGTAGAGAAGTTCCTGCGCAAGCACTCCCGTTATTCGCTGCCCTCCAAGTAGCGCCGAAGGTTTTCGGAGAGGAGCCGAGCTCGAGGCTCGCCATCTCTGCGCAAGGCAAAGGAAATAGAGCACATCCCCCGAAGTGATAAGCCGTAGGAGGCTCATTCGTAGATGGAACGTCAAACCTCAAGCTCATCGTTCACAATAGGCTCTCGTCTTCCACAGTTTTCCCTCCCGAGCGTGAGCGGCGAAGAGCTCGGAAGCTCCCACCTGCAGGGCGCTAAGGCGGCCCTCGTTGCCTTCACCTGCAACCACTGCCCGTACGTCAAGGGCAGCGAAGAGATGCTCGTGCGAATCTTCAAGGAGTTTGCGCCGCAGGGGCTTCGCGCGTTGGCGATTAGCAGCAACGACGCGGTGCAGTATCCCGAGGATGGGTTCGAAAAGATGAAGGAGAAAGTTGCTTCGATGGCTCTCCCGTACCCGTACCTGTACGACGAGTCACAGAGAGTTGCCCGGCTTTTCGATGCAGCGTGCACACCGGAGTTTTACCTCTTCGACTCGCAGGGCACCCTTGCCTACCACGGCGCCATCAACGATAGCCCACGGGATCCCGCTCGGGTCACCAAAGACTTCCTCTCTCAAGCTATCCAGTCCGTTCTCGCTGGAAGCAAGCCTGCTCCCAGCTTCGTTAATCCGCTGGGCTGCTCAATCAAGTGGAAGCAATCCTAGGAATTTGTAAACAGGAGAATCGTATGGCTCTCGACACAAAAAACTTGCAGCGCCTAGCTACAACTGTTCGCACGCTCTCCATAGACGCGGTGCAAAAGGCGAACAGCGGGCATCCTGGCCTGCCGCTTGGCACGGCTGATTTCGCCTCGGTGCTCTGGGCAAACTACCTGCGCTTCAATCCGAAGGAGCCCGATTGGGCGAACCGGGATCGCTTTGTGCTTTCTGCGGGGCACGGCTGCATGCTGCTGTACTCTATGCTGAACCTCTTTGGGTACGACCTTCCGATGAGCCAGATTCAGGCTTTCCGGCAGTGGGACAGCAAGACCCCAGGACATCCTGAGTTCGGAATGACGCCGGGTGTTGAGTGCACAACTGGGCCGCTCGGCCAGGGTGCAGCGAACAGCGTAGGCTTGGCGCTCTCGGGCAAGATGCTCGCAGCCCGCTACGGCGAGGATCTCTTCAACTACAGAGTGTACGCTCTCGTGAGCGATGGAGACCTGATGGAAGGGGTCTCCGCTGAGGCGGGGTCTCTGGCTGGCCACCTTCAGCTCGATAACCTCGTGTACCTGTACGACGACAACAAGATCTCGCTGGCTGGCGAGACTGACAAGTGCTTCACCGAGTCAGTGGCAAAGCGCTACGAGGGATACGGATGGTTCGTTCAGTCGTGTGACGGCCACAACATGGCCGAAGTAGCCTCGTGCATAGACAAGGCCTTGGCCCAGAAAGGAAAGCCCAGCCTGATTTGCTGCCGCACGATTCTTGGCTTCGGAAGCCCAAACAAGAAGAACACACATGAGGCGCACGGTGCGCCTCTAGGGCCCGATGAGGTCAAGGCTACGAAGAAGAACTTGGGCTGGCCGGAAGACGCCCAGTTCCTCGTTCCAGATGACGTACAGGCGTTTGTCGCGGCTGCTGTTGAGAAGAAGGCCCAAGAGTGTCAAGCATGGAAGACTCGTTTTGAAGGCTGGAAAGCCTCTAAGCCGGACCTTGCCAAGCAGCTCGAGAGCCAGCTTGCCCGTGATGTTGACCCCAAGCTGAAGGATGAGCTGCTTGCAGCCTTCAAGGAGCCCAAGAAAGATGCGACTCGCAATCTCTCGGGCAATGCCATTCAGGTGATAGCCAAGCACGTTCCGGGCTTCGTCGGAGGCTCGGCTGACCTGGATCCTTCCACCAAGACCTACATCAAGGGAGGTGGCGACATCTCGCACGGAAGCTTTGGCGGAAAGAACATTCACTTCGGCGTTAGAGAGCACGCGATGGGCTCGCTGGCCAACGGGCTTGCGTACACCCGGAGCTGGATTCCGTACACGGCAACCTTCTTAGTGTTCTCAGACTACATGCGGCCCGCGATGCGAGTGGGCGCGATATCACACTTGCAGTCCCTGTACCTCTTTACCCACGACAGCTTCTGGGTTGGGGAAGACGGGCCCACCCATGAGCCGATTGAGCAGGTGATGAGCTTGCGCCTGATCCCGAACCTGCTCGTATTTAGGCCGGCTGATGGGGTCGAGGTCGCAATGAGCTACTACGCTGCGCTGATTCACAAGCATGGCCCCAGCACCCTGATATTTAGCCGCCAGAACCTCCCGGCGCTCGCGCGTCCTGCGGCCTTCACGCCAGACGATGTGCTCAAGGGCGCCTACGTGGTGAAGGAGTGCGCGCAGCCCAAGCTCGTGCTCGCAGCGACAGGCTCTGAAGTTGCGACAGCGGTCGAGGCTGCAGCTTTGCTCGAAGCTGAGGGAACGCCAACGCGGGTAGTTTCAATGCCGTGCGTCGAGCTGTTCAAGAAGCAGCCAGATGGCTACAAGGCCTCACTGTTCCCGACAGGCGTTAAGACGGCCGTTGTCGAAGCCGGTTCAACGCTTGGCTGGAAGTCGATCCTCGGCGCAGATGTTCTCGCTATTGGCATCGACCACTACGGAGCTTCGGCTCCGGGCGAGCTGCTCGCCGAAAAGTTCGGCTTCACCGGGAAGGCGGTGAAGGAGAAGGTGTCGGCCTGGCTCTCGGCGAAGTAGCGCGAGGCGCAACAGTCACCGCTGCCCTGTAAGCTGAGGGCGGAGCAGCGTTAGCTCCGGCCCTTCGCCGCGATAAAAAACATCAGGCCATCGACTGCTTGGGCGATCTTGTCAGCGTCGATCGTCTCTGCTGTGTCGCTTGGCTGGTGGTAGTGCGGATTTCGGAACATAGCCGTATCGGTGAGCATCACTGCATCAAATCCATTGAGCCAGAAGCT
>OMIG01000208.1 GCA_900299035.1 Pseudomonadota bacterium | reverse complement strand
GAGATGTCCCATGAGCTGCGGTTGCCAACAGTGGTCAGCACAAAGATCTCAGCGTTAGGCAGGCTCGATTTGATGTGCCGTATGGCAGGGATCGCCATGACTGAGGCGCCCATCTCAAACAGCTCGATGAGCAGGACACGGCGAGGGGCAGCCTTGAAAGGGCGAATGCGACGGAAGAGAGAGAAGATAAAGCAGATGGATGCGCCAACGTAGCGGTCTAAAAAACGGAGGAGTGCTGACTCTTTCATCTGGAGCCGGTTCCTACGCCGCGGCGCAAAAAAATTAAAAGGCACTCAGTGCTGCAAAGCGCCCATTTCGGTTAACGCTAGTTCCCGTGGTACCAGGAGAGGTCTTTAACTGCTTAGCTTCTCCTTCATAGGATGAAATTGCAGTCAGAACGGGCGCTTATTACTGTTTTGGGGCGTGGAATTCCCCCGAAGCGTCGAAGGCCGGTAGGGAAAGACCCAACCCTCTGTTTCGATGACGGTTTTTGGGAGTTCGAGTGAGACAGAGTTTGTGCAGAGGGCGATTGAGAGCGTTCCTGGCGAGATCTGGGGACCCCGTCGATACCTCTAACGGGTCAGGACAGGTGCTGCCCGGGTTTTGCCTTGGGCGCAGCAGCTCGACTCGTTTTTAGCCGGTCCACCTGAAGAGAGTCCCGGAAAAGAGAAAAGCCGCGAGCCAGGCACACAACACGCCTGGCTCGCGGCTTCCCGGTACGGAAGAAGGCCTACCCGTTTGCCGCAATCTTTGCTGGCTCTTCGACAGCAGGAACGTAAGGAGTTCCCTCAAGCGAAGCGATCAGCTGGCGCAGGGAGTTCTCATCGCACCGCTGGCCATCGACGAACACCTCGATCGCCGAGGTCGGCAGGTACACATGATTTACCGCAAGGACCACAGGTCCGGGGCGCTTGCGCTCCGGGTTAGTCCTCAATACCAGGCGCCGAGCGAAGCTGATGCCCTGCTGGTCACAGCCAAACATCTCTGTGATCCAAACTGGCTGCTTTGATATGGCGTAGTCGAGGCTGGCAGCCAGAGAGCCGCCATGGCCTTGCATCGCCGAGTTCTGAGGAGACAGCGCTGCTCGCGCCACCAGAAGCCCCAGAGCCTTTACCGCCGAAGTCCACTGGAACGATCCTGCAAAACGGAACGCGCCACCGGTCTTGCCCCTTATGGAGCGGCGATACTCTTCGCCTGAATTTTCGCGAAAAAGAACTTCAGTAAGTTGGCCCATCTCAAAGTACAGCTTAAGGCTTCTCATACGTTTCCTCCCTCAGTAGCTCGTCCCTTTCGGGTTCGACCACTCGTTTGCTGCTCCGCCGTTTCTATCTGAAGCGATGTAACGGCTTCGCAATTTCATCGTGATTTAAGATTTACGGGAAAAAATTCATTCGCTCAAAGCGCTCTCAGAATTCACAAGATTCGAATGAGTCTTTTGTGCTTTTCAGCACAACTAGCCTGAAAAGACGGGGGTAGTTCAAATCGCACTTTTCCAACTACCTGAAAATATGTGACATTTTTTGGCGCGGGCTTATTGCAAATCGGAACGTTCCACTCTGGGGGAACGACACCGGAGGAAGAAATGGGGCGCAAGCGGGTGCTTTGGGGGCCCCAGCGGGCGCTAGGAGGGCGGTTTTTGTGAGAACGAGTACAGCAGGAACCCCCGAAACCGGTAGAGGGACAGCACTCCAAGGCTCGACTGAACGAGCAGCCTCCTAAGGCTTCGGCCAGAGAAATGATTAATGTGGCCACAGCGTTGGCGGTAGTAGGGCTCTCCAAGCAGGTAGCCCCGGTAGAAGCACTGCACGTTGAACAGCCAGAAGAACGGCGAGAACGGAGTGTCCCAGGGCACAGTAAGAATCAGGGTCCCGCCTGGCTTGAGGCAGCGCCTAATCTCTTTCAGCACAGCGGAGGGGTCGGCAATGTGCTCGATCACCTCTGATATGATGATGAGGTCTGCGCTGCACTCCGGCAGTCCAGTCGAGTGCAACTCAGACACGACTATCTCAGAGAGCTGGCCCTTCGCTTTCCCGGCTTCGAGCAGGCTTCGATTGACGTCTACGCCCACGACTGGAAGGTGCGCGCGGTTCCACTCAGCCCCGCCACATCCGAAGTCATACACGCGGTCACCGGGCTTGTAGAAGCGGGACACGCACGCCAGGAGCTCGGAGTACCGGCCACCGTGGTACCAGGCCCGAAATCCTCCAACCTCTTCAGCCTCTGTGGTGTTCTCGTAGAAGTCTCCAGGCAGCACCTCGTACTCGACCTGCTCGACAACGGGCGTCAGAAAAACCCACACTCGAAGAGCAAGGCAGCTTCCGGCGGCGAGAAAGAGGCCGCACAGCCAGGTAGCAGAAGAGGTTGGCGTTTCGAGTGGGCCCACAAGAAGCGCAGAGAGCCCGAACGTCAGCGCCGTGAGCGGGATATGAGTGGCTGCGAGCCCAGAGATAGAGGGCACAGGGGCACATCCTTGGCCGGGCAGGAGCTTGATGAGCAAGGCCGTGAGGCCCACGCAGACGACTGCGGCCGCCGAACAGGAAACGAGCATGGCGATGGCCAAGCTTGTGTAAGAAACGGGCTGACTGGCCTGAAGAGAGAAGGCGAAGACGCCAGCTGCCGCGAGCACAGCTACCAGGTGCGCAGAAATCGTAAGCAGGGCTTTCATCGCTTGGCCGACAATGGAACAAATTAGCTGAACTATATCGAGGCGTAAGCCGCAAGGCTATTGATGATCAAAGAGCCGCCGCAGGTCCGCATCGGGCTCGTGTAAACTGCAGCTCCCGATGGAGAATGGGCTTGCCGCTTTTGCTCGGCGGAGCTCCTCGAAAGAGATAGCCAAGCTGTCGAAGACCAGGCCCCTGTTGAATGAGATGGCGAGCGGATCGGCGCTCGAGAGAAGCTGCTCCAGCGCAGCGAGGGGAGCCTCGTGTCCTAGCGCCCGGCGAAACATGACTGCTGCAGCCAGGTTCAAGAAGCCCATCGGGTATTCATGAGCTTTTGGCTCAACGACTGGGTGGTGAAAGCCACCGGTGACTTTGAAGGGGAGCCGCGCGTCGCACGCCTCCGCTATAGCCTGTGCTAGCCGCGCGGCCCCAATCCCTGTTGGCCCGGTGCAGCGGCACTTGAGGGCAACTGGCGCCGGCTCAGCCTCAGCTGCGCGCACAGCCTCCAGCAACGACTCCCTCCAGGCCTCGACAGAGAGGTCAGGCTCAATGCTGAGCATCGCTTCTAGCTTGGCGCAGCAGCCCCTAAAGAGAGCCGCTGTTGTGGCACATTCTTCGGGCGAGCACTTTGCCTCGATTGAAGAGATCGAGATGGGGGTGGGCGAATTTGCGCTGCCTTCAACGAGCTCTAGAGCCAGCTCGCAGGTCGATGCAGAGCCGTCAGTAGCGAGGAGCGCGAGCCGAATCGGGCGAGAGAACCCAGACTTGCCGGATTTCACCACGCCCAGGAGCAAGCGGGCATGCTTGGCATCGAGCACGAGGTCTGCCGCCAAGAGCCAGGGGCGCTCAAGTGAAGCTGGAAGCGCGGCGCTTTCGCTTAGGGCTCGCTCAAAGGAGCGCGAAGCCGGGGGGTACATGCCGGCGTAATCGAAGAGCTTCTCGATCAGCACGTCGAAGGGCTTCTCAGGGTTGAAGGCGATCATCTGCGGACCTGCCGAACCTGCTGGTTGATTCGACCGAAGAGGTCCTTGCCTTCGCGGGACATGGACACCTCAATCCTGTCACCATCTTTCAGGTAGGGCGCCTGAATGGCCCCAGAGGCGATCTTCTCGCGCATGCGCTGCTCCACGATGCAGCTTGCACCGACAGAGCTGTCTTCGTTTGAGACTGTGCCGCTGCCGACAATCGTCCCTGGGCTCAAGGGTCGAGTCTTGGATGCGTGCTCGATCAGCTGCGGGAACGAGAAAAACATCTGCCCCGCATCTGGGCGCCCAAAAAGCTTTCCGTTTAGCCGCGTTTCAAGGGGCAGGTGCAGCCGGCCGTCTCGCCAAGCGCCGGCGAGCTCATCTGGTGTTAGGGCAAAAGGCGCAAACGATGACGGCGGCTTGCCGTGGAAGAAGCCGAATCCGGTTGCAAGCTCGCGTGGTATCAGCTCGCGCAAGCTGACGTCATTCATCAGCGTGATGAGTTTAATGTGCTTCTCTGCGGTCGCCGCTGTAGTGCCCATGGACACAGCGTCAGTTATCACCACCACTTCAGACTCAAAGTCCATTCCGTGCCCTGGGTCGAGCAGAGGTATGTCATCGGTTGGCGCCAGCAGGTTGTCGCTGGCACCTTGGTACATGAGCGGAATTGTGAGCAGGTCTTCCGGCATTTCAGCGCCGCGGGCCTTGCGCACGAGCTTGATGTGCTCGATGAAAGCGCTGCCATCGAGGAGCGCGAAGGTGCGGGGTAGTGGCGCGAGAAAATGCAATTCCGAGGCTTGCTTCATCGTGGGCCAGGTTCCAGCCCGAACCTGTTCGTCGACCTGGCGTAACCGTGGCTCACTCGAATCCCATCGGCTGAGGGCCTGCAGCAGCGAGCAGCGCTCCGCATCCGGCAGGATAGCTACTGTGGAGTGGTCGGGATGAACTACCACTAGCTCGCCGTCCACCGAGCCTGATGAAGAGCCGCTCCGCACAGAGGCTAGAATCATAGTTTGCTCCGCACATCCTGGTTGCACTCAGAAGCCTTCAGGAGGGATTTAGTGGCTCCTGCGGCACGGCTCATACCTTTGGACATGAGCGCCGAGTACTCAGTCGAGATGATCTTTTCTGAGAGGTGAGAGAGCCCGAAGGCCTCTACGCCTAATCCCTTCGTACAACGTGAGCGAG
>OMIG01000207.1 GCA_900299035.1 Pseudomonadota bacterium | reverse complement strand
GGCTTCGGAGAAACGTCGGATCTCGGAGGAAGTTGCCCCACACGGGAAACTGCAAGGTGAGGTGCTCAAGATCTTCCATGAGCTCCGCCCTGTCGGCCTCTGATTGCTGAGCCTTGCCTGATAGCCACCGCCGCACCACGGCTGAGCCCTCTAGGACCGGGCTTCCAGCAGACTCGGCGAGGCACTCGACGTGAAAGAGCCATTCCGGAAACGTATCCGGCCTAGCCGACGGGTCCTTGCCATCAACGCTGGGGTCTTTGCCCTCAAGAAAGGCTCCCATCGTGTCCTCGAACGAGGTTGGGACCGGCCAGTTGCCGCGGTTGACGAGCTGGGCCCAGGTAGCCTGGATTATCTCCGAGCGGGCCGTGCCCTGCAGCGCTCCCCACTTTGCGCACAAGCGCTGCAGCTCTTCCGGAAGCTGGAGGCCGACGTGCGTGAACGCTGCGGTTAGCTGCTGCTCTAAGATAGCCCCAAGCCCAGAGTCACAGCGCTTCGAGCCGAGGAAGCAGCCCGGTGCCAACTGCTGCTGCTGCTCCTGCAGCCCTCCTATGCGCCTGAGCATGCTCTGGATGGCAGGCTGCTGGAAGAGCTCGACCTGAAAAGCTTCAGCGACTGAAGGAGACATGTGGTCTCTAGCGATTCGGATCTCCCGAATGATGGCGTTCTCAATCTGGAACGCCTCGCGAGCGAGCGACACGAAGCGGCTGTCTCTTTCAAAATTGCCGGTCTCTGGATCTCGCTCGCCGGGGAATTCGATCTTGAAGGGCAGGAAGCGCAGCGATGGAACTTCAAAGCCGCCAGGTGCGACGTCCTTCTCTAAGAGCATGAACTCGGGGGCCCAAAGGTTTTGCGCAGAGAAGTCTGGGCCCGCGTCGACAGACTCCAGGACATTCTTCGGATTCGGCTGATGGTGGGTCATCGTAGAAAGCTCGAAAGCGCCAGCGGGCTCCAGTAATCGCGCGAGTATAGGGCGCTTCGTTCCACTATGAAACAACAGCCGTTCGATTGGTCAAAAAAAGTCCTTTGGTCCATCAGGAGCGCACTAAAGCCGCAGATTTAGCCCTCCAAAATACTCATATCACCAGCACTTTCACCCAAGAATGATCCCTGAACGACAGCGCTCAAAGCGCTTGGTTGTTCGTGAAATGGGCTGGGTGTAGAGTCTTCCGCGCAGCGAGTGGGTCGCTTCAAAATCCAGCAACAATCCGCAACGTGCCGAAAGGAAAAGAGAAAAAAGAGGTTCCCCGTAGGAAAGCAAAAGGCTTGGAGAAGCCCGCGGCTAAGCAGCGCCCCCAGCATGCGCCAGAAGCGGAGGATCAGGAGCAGCTTCGGGCTGACCAGAACGTGCTTGAGCCCGCGGAGGCGCTTGAGCCCGTCGAGGTGCTGCCGGCGTCGGATGAAATCTCGGATTTCGAGACGGACGAAAGTGCTGCGGCAGCGGCCTCTGCTACCACTGACGCGGTCGTTCCCTACAGCGCCCTGAGCGCGTACCTTTCAGAGATTCGCCGCTTCTCCCCGTTGTCCAAAGAGGAGGAGCACAAAGTGGCGGTCGACTACTACAAGACCAAGAGCCAGGAATCGGCCTACAAGCTCGTCTCAGGCTCGCTGTGGCTGGTGGTCAAGATCGCCCGCGAGTACGAGAGGGTCGCCAAGAATGTGCTCGACCTCATCCAAGAGGGGAACATCGGGCTGATGGAGGCGGTGCAGAACTTCGACCCTTACCGGGGAGTGCGGTTTCCCTCGTACGCAGTGTGGTGGATTCGCGCCTACATCATCCGTTACATCATCGCCAACTGGCGCCTGGTGAAGATCGGGACCACCCAGGCTCAGCGCAAGCTCTTCTTCAACTTGAAGAAGGAGAGTGACCGGCTCGAGCGAGAGGGCATCTACCCCTCGACTCGGTTGCTCGCAGAGAAGCTCAACGTCAAAGAGAGCGACGTGATCGAGATGTCGCAGCGCCTGGGCAGCCCTGATGCGAGCGTGGATGCGCCCCTGGGAGAGGAGTCTGACGCAACGCTTCTCTCTGTCATCCCGAGCGAGAAGGAGTCCATAGAGGACCAGCTCTCGAAGCAGCAGCTCCACGCTGCGCTCAAGGACTCAGTAGAGGAATTTGAGAAGGGGCTCAGTGACAAGGAGCGGCTCATCTTTCGAGGCCGAGTGATTAACGAGGATAAAGAGACTCTGCAGGAACTCTCAGACAAGCTCTCCTTGAGCAAGGAGCGAGTGCGCCAGATTGAGAACAAGCTGCGCGAGAGGCTCAAGGCCTCAGTCACCAAGAAGCTCGGTGACGAGCTCCAGGATTGGGTTGAGGAGTAAGCGCTACAGCGAGCGGCAAAGCGCTAGTAAGATCCTGCTTTTTATGGGTTTTGCGCGGCGCTAAGGGGCCTACGGAGAGGCATTTTTTCGCCTGCCCTTGCATGGATAAGGCAGCGGCCTTGGTATACACTCTACGCGCACATTTTTTCTTGGCAGTGTTCGGTGTCCATGGGCAAGGTATTCATCAGCTTAGTTGCGGCGTTCGTGATTATTGGCGCTGCGATTGTCTTCTGGGCGACGACAGGCACAAGCTCCCTCGTGCTCATGCCGTCGGAGCTGATCACCAAGGCTCAGGCGAAGGATCTGCCCCGCGTTCGTGTTGGTGGCAGGGTTGTCGATCCGATCTCCTACCAGACCGAGCCGACGATGGTGCTGCGGTTTAGCGTGAAGGATCCGAAGGGCAGTGAGCAAACCGTGCCAGTTGTGTACGAGGGGCTTAAGCCTGACATGTTCGCTGCGGGCAGGGATGTGCTGATAGACGGGGACTTCGTCGCCGGCACGTTGCGCGCAGCTAAGCTCCAGACCCAGTGCCCATCGAAGTATGAGCCGGCAGCTCCGGGTGCTGTGGCAGAACAGAAGTAAGTTTAGAGAGACGTCCGCCGTGATTGAGTTTGGTCATTTTGCGTTAGCGCTGGCTTGGATCCTTGCCTTGGTTGGGAGCCTGGGGGGAATCTGGCTCGGCGTTCGGGGACGTGCTCGGCTCGCCCACGTCGAGCTGCTGCGCCGCATGACGATCGGCGTGGCCCTGTGCCTTGGGTGCTCGCTGGTGGCGCTGGGCGCAGCGTTTGTCTCGAACGACTACTCGGTGCAGTACGTATGGCAGTACTCGAACCGAGACATGCCGTGGATCTACAAGATCACCGCAATCTGGGGCGGCATGGACGGCTCGATGCTGCTGTGGTGCTTCCTCGTGGCGGCGTTTGCCGCGCTCGTGGCCCGCGCATCGTTGGCTTACCCGCGCCCGCTTGCGCCCGCCCTACTTGGCTTCCTCAACACATCCCCGCTCTTCTTCACGAGCGTCACGCTCTTCTTCACCAACCCCTTTCGGTACCTAAAGAGCGCAGTGGCGATGCCGGACGGAAACGGCCTCAACCCGCTTTTGCAGAACGAGTACATGGCGATTCATCCGCCCATGCTCTACCTCGGCTTCACTGGGCTGGCGATTCCGTACGCCTTCTGCATGGCAGCTCTTCTCTCGGGCCAGCTCTCGAATGACTGGATTCGGCTCACTCGCCGCTGGACGCTCATCGGCTGGACATTCCTGACCGCAGGCATCGTGCTCGGCGGCCACTGGGCCTACCTGGAGCTCGGGTGGGGAGGCTTCTGGGCTTGGGACCCCGTTGAGAACGCATCCTTCCTGCCGTGGCTCACCGCGACCGCGTTCTTGCACTCGGTCATGGTGCAGGAGCGCAAGGGCATGCTCAAGCTGTGGAACATCTTCCTTGTGACGCTCACCTACGCCCTGACGGTGTTCGGCACGTTCCTGACTCGGTCGGGGATTGTCCAGAGCGTGCACGCCTTTGCGTCGACTGACATCGGGTGGATGTTCCTCGTGTACCTCGCTGCAATCTTCCTCGTTGCGGCGGGGCTCGTTGTCTTGCGCCGAAGAGATCTCTCGCCCGAGCGAACGATTGAGAGCGTCTTCTCGCGGGAGGCCGTTTTCCTGCTCAACAACCTGGTGCTGCTGAGCGTCTGCTTCGCTGTGCTGTGGGGCGTGATGTTCCCGGTGTTCTCAGAGGCGTTCACGGGGCAGAAGCAGACGGTGGGCATTCCGTTCTTCAACGCCGTTAACGTGCCGCTGTTCCTGCTCCTGGTGTTCCTGATGGGAGTCGGGCCGTCGATCGCCTGGAAGCGCTCGAGCCTCTCGCAGATGGTGCGCACGTTCGCTGGCCCTTTTGTGGGAGCCTTGGTGGTTGCGGTTGCGCTCGTGTGGGCAGGCATCACTGAATTCTACCCTGTGCTCGCTTACGCGCTCTCGTTCTTCGCCCTCATGACCCTCCTTGGAGAGCTCCAGCGCGGCCTAGGCGCGCAGGCAGCCGCCACGAAAGCTGCTGCGCTCTCTCCGATGAATGCCGCAGCGCTCTTCCGTCGGCAGCGCACGAAGTACGGTGCTCACCTCATTCACTTCGGCGTGCTCGTCATGACCGTTGCAATCACGGCCTCGATGGCTCACAAGGTTGAGCGCGAATTCACTCTTGCGACGGGGGAGAAGTTCTCGATTGGGCGCTTCCAGCTCGAGCTTCAAGAGTTCCACGACGAGGAGCTCAAGAACTACGACTCGGTCCAGGCCCACGTTGCATTGCGGTCATCGCAGAACGGCGAGCTGCTCGAGGTGATGGCGCCAGAGATGCGCTTCTACCGCAAGAACAAGGAGACCACGACTGAAGTTGCCCTTCGTATGGGGCAGCGTGAAGATGTGTACCTGGTCCTGGCCGGAATCGACGAGTCGGGCACGAGGGCCTCGTTTAAGATCTTTATCAACCCGCTCCAAGTGTGGCTCTGGTACGGGGCTATCATCATGGTCTTGGGAGGGTTTGTCGTTGCCTTGCCGCTTCCCCGTCAGGGAGCGGTCTCGGTCAGCGAGCATGGGAGGTCGGCACAGCCAGCATGAGTATGTGGATAGCTGCTTCGGCCGTTCTCGCGGCACTTCTCGCGCTCTTCTTCGTCAAGCCGCTCTTTGAGCCAGCGCTCGCAGTTGAGGCTGACCTGCGCAGCGGCGACTCGTTTCTTCGTCTCGTTGACCAGAAGGAGCGCGTTCTGAGGTCGCTCAAGGACCTGGAGCTCGACCACGCCATGGGCAAGGTTGGAGACGCAGAGTTCACGTCGGCCCGGCAGGCGCTGGCGCTTGAAGCTGGAAGGCTGATTGAAGAGATTAAGCGCCATGGTGGCCGCTGAGCCTCTGATAGAGGCAAAGAGCATCACGAAGTCTTTCGGCCCGAAGCGGGTGCTGCAGCGTGCGTCGCTCGCATGCTCGGCCGGAGAGGTCGTGCTCCTGCTCGGCGCAAATGGCGCTGGAAAGTCTACACTGCTGCGCGTCATGGCGGGCCTGTCGCGCCCCGACGGCGGGCAGCTAACCCGTCCTAGAGCCGGGTCGCTTGGCTTCCTGTCGCACCACCTCTTTCTCTACAGCCGCCTGACTGCCAGAGAGAACCTGCGCCTGTTCGGCGCGCTCAGCGGCGTTCCGGGTGACTCGGTTGCAGCAGCCCTGAGGGAGTGGGGGCTCGCTGATGTAGCAGACCGGCCTGTGTCGGAGCTGTCGCGCGGCAACCAGGCCCGTGTTGGGCTCGCGCGCACGTTTCTGAATGCGCCACTCGTGAGGCTGCTGGATGAGCCCTCGGCTAACCTCGACGATTCGGGGGTGGAGCGGCTGCAGCGCGCGATTCTCGCGGGGCCGCGCTCCGCAACGGTCATTGCAACTCACGACCTGCACCGCCTCGGCGGGCTGGCAACGCGGGTAGTAGTCATGAGCCAGGGCGAAGTCCTGGCTGATTCAGGGGCGGGCGGCTCGACCGCTGAGATCGCCCAGGCAGTTCGCGCCTACCGGGAGCTGAACCGATGAAGAGCTGGCTGACGGGGCTCGGCGCCCTACTCATTAAGGAGCTGCGGCTAGAGCTGCGCGGCAAGGAGACGGTTACGCTCCTGTTCTGCAATGCGATTCTGGCGTCGGCCCTCGTTGGCGTTGGAACCAGCTCCGCGTTCCTAGACCGCACCAATACCCTGAAGATATTTCCGATGCTCCTCTGGACGCTCTTCCTTCTCTCAGCCAGCGCCTCAGCGGTGCGAGCCCACGAGCAGGAGCTAGAGGGGCGTGGATTTGAGGGGCTGCTCCTCGCTGGCGCGACGAGCCCGCAGATCTTTGTGTCTAAGCTGCTGGTGTCAACGGCGCTCTTCTTCGCACACTTCGTAGTGCTCGCCTGTGTGCTGGCGGTAGCTCTCGACCAGCCCGCGCCGCTGAGCGTGGGGCAGCTTCTTGCAGCAGGCCTAGGGGCGTCTTCAGCGCTGGCTGCCGTAACGGTGCTGCTCTCCGCGGTAGCGGGCACCTCGCGCATGCGCGGAGTCATTTTGCCGCTCCTGTCGCTGCCGCTCCTGTTCCCAGTATTTTTTTGCGGCACAGAGATGACCGCGCAGATCCTTATCGTAGGGCACCTTGAGCCAGGCGCGCCGTGGCCGCTCATCCTGCTCTGTGCAGACGTGCTCTACGTTGCCTTGGGAGTGAGCCTCTTTGAGTTTGCCTTGCGCGACTAGGGCAGCCTGCTCCCTGAAAGAAAAACGCCTTTAGCCAGCTGCGGTCGACACGTTGGCGAAACGACGCAGAGAGATCGTTGCCGTGGGGCTGCTCACGGGCTCTGCTGCCTCTCCGTCGACTTGCAGCGCCGTGCCGAGCGGGATGTTCTCTATGCAGAGGCTCTCGCCGCTCGCGAACACTGCCGGCGGGGAAGCGAGCCCATAGCCAGAGGCGACTATCCGTAGGTACGAGAGCGCCGTCGGAGTGAGCACGCACTCGATTCGGCTGTCAAAGGGAGAGCTGTGTGAGTTGGAGAAGCCTAATCCGAGATGGCTCTTAATGTTTGTTGCTATAAGCCCCATCGACTGAGGGCAAGTCAGGGTCGACTCGCCAGCGGCAGCTAGCGTTACGCCTGTTAGGCGGGAGAAGGTGCGACGGATGCCGAACGCGGCGTACATGAGCCGGTTTATTGCCTTGCCGCTTCGCCCAGCTCGGCGGCGCCAAGCGTCGAAGTCGTGCACGACTGCTCCCTCGTAGCCAAGCGCCGCGTAGTTGCAGAAGGGCAGCACCCGGTCGCCACTACGCAGCTCCCAGATTGCGAGGGACCGTGAAGGAAGCGCAGCGAAAAGTTCGGGCAGATCCTCTACGCGCTTGCCTCGAATGAGCTGCGCTATCCCCAGCTCGCGGGCGAGGTCGTTGGCAGTTCCAAGCGGCATGCAGACTACGGGCGTCTCTCCTAGGCTTAAGCACGAGAGGACAGAGGCGAAGGTGCCGTCACCGCCAGCGACTACGATTTGGCTAGCGTCTCTAGCCGACAAGAGCTGCTCTTCAAGCTGGCTAAACCGAATAGGCTCAACCGCGAGGCCGGTCAGGCCGGACAGCCTCTCAACGAGACGCTCCCCAGCGCGGTTTCCGGAGAGGGGATTGATGAGCCATCGTTGCGTAGTTTTCATTCGGGCAAGTACAGGCTTTTCACCTTAGCGTGTAGCCAGGATATCCGCCCATGGCCTGGTCGTACAGGTTGGTTTGAGCCGGCATGTGTCTGTTTTGCAGATATTGCCGCCTTTCTTCGTCACACGGTGGAGCCGGTCGCCCATACTGGATACTAAGCCGAGAGGTTCGTCGAATCGTATTTGCCGCTTCGGTCGGCTCGGGGCGGTTTTTACCAGGGAGGTTACGGTATGAGGTTTCGGACAAGACAATTGCTAAGCATCTTCGCCTGTGCGCTCGCAAGCAGCGCGCTATTCCCCCAAAAGTCCTCAGCTCAGTCAGGCCCAGGAAGGTGCCTCGGCGGTGTCGGCGTTAAGTGTATCTCCCCAATTGAGTTCAGGGAGAGCCTCTCTGCGCGTCTGATCGTCAAAGCTAAGCTGCCGGATGGCAAGAGGGATCTTTTGGGAAGCCCAAGTTCAGATCCGCTCCCCTTTGGCGCTAAGCTTAAGATGGACATCTCCACCGCGTTTATTCCGGGCTCTGGGCAGGAGACTCGAACCCTGAGGGTTAAGATTCCTGGACTACTGGCGTCAGACATTGCCCCCGGCATTAGCTACGTGGCTTCGCTAAGCAAAATTCGAGGTTCTGTGAAAGCGCCAGCGGAGTATGGTGACGCACGCGTCCAGCTTTCGGGCTTTAATGTTAAAGTCACCGACCAGAACGTTTCGTTTACCGACGATGGTGATGCGTACGTCGACGTACAGATCGTCGCAAAGCCCTATGTCTGCGCATCGCTCCAGTACCTCGGTGCTCCTGGCGGCTGCTACGGAGAGTAGCCAAAGATTGCAAGTAGGGCGGTGGCTGGGCGAAGCGCTTTGGGAAGCCGATGCGCGCCGATTCAGCCGCCCCCTCCGTGACCTAGCCAACCTGAGACAAGCCCGCAAGCCAGTGAGTCGCGCTGCGTGACGTGCGGGACAGAACACCCTCGCCCTCCTGCTATAGACTTGTATCTTGTCGCTTCAAGCCCTCGGCAAGTATCGTCGTGCTACCAGTTCGTCTGGCCTAGCCGGAGGCACCATGTTACAGGAACTTTTTGGCCTTCCACCTTTCTTGCAGTTAGCGATCTTTGCCCTGCATGGAGTGTTCGTGCTTTTTGCCGCACTCTTTTTTATGCGAGTGCTTGCAGGCGGGGCGTCCGATCTTAGCTCAATGGCGCCAGTTGGGCCCTCTTTTGCGGCAATTACCTCCATCTTTGCAGTAGTAGTCGGCTTTCACGCAGCCTCCATCTGGGCGCACAGGCAGAACGCGGAGCGTGCCTTTACGCAGTCTCAGTCCGCCATCTACCGTATGGATGACGTCTTGAGCCCAGCCGGGGTCGGCGCAAAAGAGATCCGGACAGCCCTGCACCAGTACGTCGATGCTGCTGTGCACGACGAGTGGCTTGGGCTCGGAAACAGGAGGATGAGCGACAAGGCTGAGCAGGCGTTTTTAGCTTTAGAGATCGCGCTCCTTAAGCAGGGTAGCAGCCTGCCGACGACGACTCAGTCGCAGCTCATGGGCCTATTCGGAGACCTGTCGAAAGCGCGAACCGAGAGGCTCTGGATCGGCTCACACCACACGGAAGGGTATGCCTGGCTCGCCGTGCTGCTCCTGGGCTTTATGAGCCACCTGGCGATAGCAGCAATTCACGTCGACAAGCAGAGGGCCGGAAGGATTATGCTCTGCCTCTTTGCGATCACCACTACGGTTACATACTGGTGTCTCGGCATCATCGCAGACCCGTACAGGGACCGTGAGCGCATCAACCCGCGAGTGCTCCTCAAGTTTCATATCGTCGTTGATGAAGACGAGATGGCAGCCGTCTCTCCAGGCTCTTGTGGCGACCAGCCGGGAATGGTTTGCTAGGCCTGTTTCACGCTAAGCTGCCTTCGGTACGACATGCTTTTTTCATCTTGGCAGTTCATCCTTCTGTTCTTGCCCACGGCCTTCGCAGGCTACTTTCTGCTCAATCGGTTCCGGCGTGTAGTTACGGCCAAGGTGTGGCTCGTTGCGTGTAACCTCTTCTTCTACGGCTACTGGGACTGGCGGTACCTTCCCCTGATTGCGGGCTCAATCCTGTTCAACTTCGCAATCGGGCAGGGGTTAGGCCCTGACGGCAGCGTTCGGTGGGGAGCTTCTCGTCGAGCGCGGCTTGCGCTTGGAGTCGTCGCAAACCTGTTGCTCTTGGGGTACTTCAAGTATGCCGACTTCTTTATCGGCAACATCAACGCGCTCGTGGGCTCTAATGTAGGGCTTCTTGAAGTTGCCCTGCCGCTCGGCATCAGCTTCTTTACGTTTCAGCAGATCGACTACCTGGTGGACAGCTACCGCGGCAAGACGCACGAGTACCGGCTTCTCAACTACACCCTGTTCGTCACTTTCTTTCCGCACCTGATCGCAGGCCCAATCGTTCACCACGACGACATCATGGGGCAGCTCACGTCCCGGTGGCGCTGGACCGTTCGGTACCCGTACATCATGCGCGGCCTGTTTGCGTTTAGCCTTGGGCTGTTCAAGAAAGTAGCAATTGCTGACACCCTCGCGCCCTGGGCGAACTGGGGCTTTGACCAGGCGCCCTCACTCGACTTCTGTAGCGCGTGGGCCACGAGCCTCGCCTACACGTTCCAGCTCTACTTTGACTTTAGCGGGTACAGCGACATGGCGATCGGGTGCGCGCTGCTCTTTAATATCTGGCTCCCGATGAACTTTAACTCTCCCTACAAGGCGCTCGACATCCAGGACTTCTGGCGGCGATGGCACATGACCCTCAGCCGCTTCCTGCGCGACTACGTCTACATCCCTCTCGGGGGCAACCGCGGAAGCGCGCGACAGGCAGCGGTAAACGTCATGGTCACCTTCACTCTCGGCGGCCTGTGGCACGGCGCAAGCTGGCTGTTCGTCGCTTGGGGAGTTCTGCACGGTCTCGGAATGCTGGCGCATCGGGCTTGGTCGAGCACTGGGTTGCGGCTGCCGAAGTGGTTGGCGTGGAGCGTCACGTTTCTCTTCGTGAACGGCTGCTGGGTGCTATTCAGGGCCAAGTCGTGGGGCGATGCGCGCAAGGTCTTCTCGGGCATGCTGGATGTGCAGTCGTTGTGGTCGTTGCCCGTAGAGCGGATTCCCACTCATCAGCTCGCCTGGGGCGGCTTCGGAATGGACAAGCTCCTCGGAGCTTTGCCCGCTGGAGTTGCAGCTAATTCGGCGCTCCTGGCGGCTCTTGCAGCAGCAGGAATAGTGCTCACAGCGGCTAACACGGTGGATATGACTCGAGGGCAGATGTCGATAAAGCGCGTAGTGGGAGCGGTGCCGCTGTTGGCGGTGGGGATCCTCTTCGCGGTTGCATCGGCTAGCCAGGTGTTTCTGTACTTTAATTTTTAGGCGATGCGCGCTCGGACCAAAGTTTGCTCATTTCTTGCCGCAGTTGCGGCCTGCGTGTGTGCGATCCCGGTTCTGCAGCAGGTAACGGCGCCACCCACGGCTCGCGTGCCATGGCTTAGCAGGGAGCTGTTCACATTCGACCGATTCCTGGGTTGGGTTGCGGGGCCGCTCGTGAACGTTGGCGTGAGCATGAGGCCAAGTGAGACGGTCGTTGGCTACGACGGCTGGCAGTTTTTGGGGGACCTCCACCAGGACGCAATTTCTCAGCACCGGCTCGCTGCTTCGGCCCAGGATGACGCCAGAAACAGCCGCCTCGTGGAGGCGGGTGTGGCGTGGGAATCGTGGCTGCGCCGAAGAGGCGTTAAGCTGTTCCGAATAATGGTTCCTCCGGACAAGCAGTCCGTGTACCCCGAACAGGCGCCGTCGTGGGCGAGAACCATTCCAGGGAATCCTCTTGAGCAGCTCCAGGGGCTTGACGATGGAGGAGTGCGCATATTTCTGGCGCCGGCGCTCGTCGCCGCGCGGGCCGCGGGAGGCCCTCAATTGTTCTACGCCCACGACTCGCACTGGAATGAAGCTGGCGCGTGGGTGGGCTACACGGCCTTCGCAGAAGCTGTTGGCGGCGAGGTGCCTGAAGTTCGCTGGATTGCGCCTGATTTCTTTTCGGTAGTTGGAAGTAGGGAGCGCTTGGGAGGAGACCTAGCGAGGTTTCTTCACCTGGAAGACTCCGTGCGGGAGGAGGTTCCCGTCCTTTGGCCGGCACCAGCTGAGGGCATTAACTCAACAGTCGCGCTCGAAGAGCTTCCCGATCTTTCGGTCCAGGGACGCGCCGTCAAGCTCGCGCGTCACCACACGAGCGGCGCGTTAAACACCGCGCGGGTCCTCTGGCTCACCGATTCATTCGGCGAAGCCCTAAGGCCCTTCATGGAACGGACCTTTTCTGACGTAGCAATCATTCACTGGGGTACGGTCATGCCGCGCCCCCGGCACCTGGCCGCTCTGGTGGCCCGCGAGCAACCCGACTATGTGTTTGTAACAGCGGTCGAGCGCATGTGCCGGGAAAGGGAGCTCACGAGCATGCCGCCGGCTGATAAGGGGAGCGGCTAGGCTCTCATCATCGCAAGCAAGGCATTGAATTTGCGGAGTTTTGGTGATTCTTGGAAGCAAGCTGGAATTTGCCCGCGTCCTCGCGCGCTGATATAACTCCCGGCATGCCTAGGTGGTCCTCTCTCTTTCCGGTTCTTGGGATCCTCACGCTTCTCTTGGTCACAGCCTCGCACTACCTAGTGTTCATGGTAGTGCCAAACGAAGCGGTGATGGGAGCTGTGCAGCGCGTTTTCTACTTTCACGTTGGCTCAGCCCTGTCGTGCTACGCGGCCTTTGGCGCCGTGTTTGTTGCAAGCCTCGCCTTCCTGGCGACTGGCAGCCGCAAAGCAGACCGAATCTCTGCGGCGTGCGGAGAAGTTGGTTTCGTGATGTGCACGATCGTTCTTGCGACAGGAATGATCTGGGGCCACAGCGCGTGGAATACCTGGTTTCGCTGGGAAGAGCCGCGACTAGTCACTTTCCTCGTGCTCTGGCTCATCTTCCTCTCATACACGGTACTCCGAAACTTCTCTGACCCTTCCAAGACCGCCGCCCACGCCGCAGTTCTCGGCATCCTTGGAGCCGCGTCCGTTCCGCTCGTGTACGTCTCCATCAAATTTCTTCCGGCGAGCGCTCGCCTGCACCCCGAAGTCATCGAGCAGGGCGGCCTCAAGGATCCCTCGTACTGGTGGGCCTTCGGCCTCTCGACGATCGCGATACTGTTTTTGACTGCCTACCTCTCGTGGCTCCGCTACCGGCTGGAGACTGCCCACGAAGAGGCGCGGGCACAGCTTTCCGCAGAGGAGGCCTAATGACACCTGACAGCTACCCATCACTTTTCTGGGCGTACAACTCGGTGTGGGTTGTGCTCGCCGTGTACACCCTGTGGCTCGGAGTTCGGCTGACCCACATTGAGCGCACCCTTGGGAAGAAGGGAGGCTCGCGCCATGAAGGCCGATCCAAAGATCACTGAGGTACGGAACGCTCAGTTTCTCTTCGGAGCGCCCAACCTTGAGGCGATTCGTCGACATCCGCTGCCGGAAGTCGGCTTCATCGGGCGCTCGAACGTCGGCAAGTCTTCTTTCATCAACAGGCTGTGCCGCAGGAAGCAGCTCGCGAGAGTGAGCGGAAGCCCTGGCTCAACGCGAGAGCTTAACTTTTACGAAGTTGAGGGGACTCACAGTGAGCAAGCATTCCGCCTCATGCTGGTAGATATGCCGGGTTTTGGGTTCGCAAAGCTTTCCAAAGAGGTGAGAGAGCAGATCTCGCAGCTCTCGGTCTCCTTCCTGCAGGATCGGAGGGCACTCAAGGCGATGGTGCTGCTGAACGACTGCCGCAGGCTGCCGGAGGCTGACGAGCGGGCAATTCAGGCGGTGTGCGCCCGCGAGGGGATCCACTGCCTCATCGTTGTGACTAAGATAGACGTGTTGAGGATGAGTGAGCGCGTTCGTTCAGTGCGTGAGATCGCCAAAGCGTACGGGCTTGAGGAGGGTGACGTGCTCGTCACTGGCGAGGGCGTTTCGCCGGATGCGGTGTGGGCTAGGCTTCTGCCGCTGCTGGCCTTGTAGGAGTTTGGTATGTTCACGGGAATAGTCCAAGGGGTAGCGAGGCTCGAAACTACGCAAGCTAAGGGCGACATCGTCACCTGGATAGTGCACTTTCCAGCGGGCGCTCTCAGCGGAGTGACGGTAGGAGCAAGCGTGTCCTTGGACGGCTGTTGCCTCACCGTCACAGAGCTTCTTGGCGGAGAGCGAGTGAGCTTTGACCTAGTGCCAGAGACGATCTCGCGCACGTCGTTTCGAGAGGCGCGCGCAGGCTCGCCTTTGAACTACGAGCGCTCGCTTCGGTTTGGCGACGAGGTTGGGGGGCACATCCTCTCAGGTCACATCGATTTTGTGGCGCAGGTCGCTTCGGTTAAAGACCTCGGAGCCAGCCGGGTCGTTGTGTTCCGTGGGCCAGCCGAGTGGAGTCGATTCCTATTTGAGAAGGGGTACGTCGCCCTAAACGGCGCAAGCCTGACACTCACCTCCGTCGATAGGGTTCGTGGTGAGTTCTCCGTCTCCCTGATCCCCGAGACCCTCGCCAAGACCACCTTCGGAGCCGCCGCAGTCGGCTCGATGGTCAACGTAGAGGTAGACCGCTCCACCCAGGCAATTGTCGAGACAGTTGAGCGGGTTATGGCAGAGATGAAACCCCGATTGAGTAATTAAGCCGTTGTGGTCGGGTGGGGCTTTCGGTACGGTTTCCGGGCAAGCTGAGGCCTCTTGCGGAGTGCCCCGGCTCTTTTAACCAGAAGAAAGGCAAGGTAATCATGGCAAAGAAGAATGTGTTTTCGTCGCTGTCGGCTGTTGCAGTAGGCGTTGTAGCTGGTGCCGCTGTGGCTGTAGCCCCGGTAGCTGCTCACGCTGAGCACTCCGAGGACCACAAGGCTGCCGGCGAGAAGTCGTGCTCGGGCGAGAAGGGCTGCGGCGGAAAGAAGGCCGACAGCTCAGAGAAGAAGTGCAGTGGCGAGAAGAAGTGCAGCGGCGACAAGAAGGCTGACTCTGGCGACCACAAGTGCAGCGGCTCGAAGTAAGAAGCTCACCACGATAGCCGGGCGTAGCCTGGCGAGCGTGGCTGCCCGGGCACCGTCTCTGTAGCCGTTGAGGCAGCGGAGCGGTCCCGGGCAGCACTTTTTGATAGGTAGGGTGTCGTGAAGAATTTCGGTTTGCCAGCGTTGGGCGGCGGAGTTGGGCTCAGGCATGAGCACTTTGAGGAGATCCTTGCCGCGCAGCCAGCCTGCAACTGGTTCGAGATTATCTCTGACGACTTCATGGACTTCGGCGGCTACTCGCGCGATCGCCTGATGCAGATTCGCGAGCGCTACCAGATAATCTCGCACGGCGTATGCTTGGCGATCGGCTCAACTGACTCGCTCGATAGAGATTACCTTCAGAGGCTCAAGCGCTTCTGCCGAGAGATCGGGTCCCCCTGGACCTCTGACCACCTGTGCTTCACCAAGGTCGACCACACGAACATGCTCGACCTCATGCCGCTGCCCTTTACTGAAGAGACAGTGAGGCACGTCGTTGAGCGCGTTAAGACCGTTCAGGGCGAGCTTGAGATCCCATTTCTCCTCGAGAACATCACGCGCTACGTCACAGTGTCAGACCGAGAGATGTCAGAGGCCCAATTTATATCTGAAATCGTTAATCGTGCTGACTGCGGGCTGCTGCTCGACGTGACGAACGTGTTCCTCAACTCCAGGTTCCACGGCTACGACGCCTGGCAGTTCATTGAGTCTCTGCCGCTCGAGCGGGTCGGGCAGATTCACCTCGCTGGCTGGGAGCCAGCCGAAGACGGCTCGGTCATCGACAGCCACGACGGCCCGGTGCAGCCCGAGGTTTGGGAGCTGTTCAAGAAGGTCATCTCGCGCACCGGCCCAACGTCTGTGCTGGTGGAGTGGGACAACCTGCTCCCTCCGTTTGCGCGCCTTCTTGACGAGGCGGCCCTCGCTGACAAGGAAATAGCCGAGTACGCTCGACAAGGAAGAGGATAGCCACGCATGTCTCTGCCCGCGGTCCTCTCAGCTTTTCGGCAGCTCGTCTTGGATGGAATAGAGCTGCCCGCGAGCGCGCGAGAGCGTGAGGCGCTGATCCGGCGGTCCTTCAAAGGGCTCTCAGAAGAAGAGGTCCAGGATCTCTCAAAGATGGAGCCGGCCCGGCTCCAGGTGTACACGTCGAGCGTTTTCTCGGCCGAGGGCAACATTTTACTGAACGCCTTTCCGCTAACGCTTGCAGCGTTGGAGCAGTATTGGCCACAAGAATGGGGGGCATACTCTCGTCGTGTAGTTGCGCAGCGAGTCCACAGGTTCGCCCCCTGGCGCGGCATCCACAGCACGACTCTGGGTGAGAGCTTCCTACAGTTTCTCAGCGGCGAGTGTGGGCAGGTGAGGAGACAGGTGCCGTGGCTCCTCGAAGCAGGTCAGCTTGAACAGGCTATGCTGGAGGTGCGGCGCGCGCCAAACGAGGGAAGGCGGCCCCAGAAGCCAGAGGACCTGGCGAGTCTCTCAACCGCAAGCATCGGAGAGCTGCTTGCCCTGACGGTGGAAGTTCCGAGCCTGCTGCGGGGAGTTGAGCTGGAGCACGATCTCTTGCCGATCAGGCGAGCCGTC
>OMIG01000206.1 GCA_900299035.1 Pseudomonadota bacterium | reverse complement strand
TTCGAATACGAGTTAGGAATCGTCAAGAGATGCCGACGAATTCGGCGAGGGCCTTCACGAGCTCCGGGTGAGCGTGGGATTGCCGCCCCCGGGACGCAGCACGCAACAGCTAGCAAAGAGCTAGCCCCACCGCTACTCCGGAAACAACATCGAGAAAGTAAAGCGAAGCTGCCACTCCGGCCCGTCATCGGGGGTGACGACGTTGTAAAAGGGCGCCAGGTTCATATTTACTGGTGTGCCGAAGAAGGTGTGAACTTTGCCGACTCCGGCACTGATCGGCACGATGCAGGCCGTTGCCACGCTGCCTGCGCTCATCGCGAGAGCGAGCTAGCGGGCCTGTCAAAAGGAAGAAGCGCTGGCCCGAATGAGGCGGTCCATAATCGCCTCGCCGAGCCCTACAGGATCGCACGTATCAACCACAATCAGGTCAATCCCCTGGGAATCGAGATCCCGCAAGGCTGAGAAGAGGCTCGCTGCGACCTCCGCCAGGTCGCCTGAGGTGCTGAGCGTGATCTCGCTTTTGGGCTTAAACGGAAGATTGCGGGGTGCAAAGAGTATCACGCCGATTCGGCTTGGCAGCGTGCTGCCATCTGCCAGTGAGCTCATCAGCACCACCGGGGTGCGAGGCGAGTAGTGCTTCGCGAGCAGGCCAGGTGACAGAAGCTGCTGCGCTGCGTCGTCTGCCGAAGCGAGCGGTCCGGCAACTTCGCAGCCGAGCGCGGCGGAGAGCTGCTCACGAGTCACTGCGCCTGGCCTGAGCACCCGCGGAGTAGGCTCCAGAAGAGAGAGCACGGTAGACTCAAGCCCAACGCTGCACGGCCCGCCGTCCAGTATGCAGTCGACCCTGTCGCCAAGCCCTTCGCGAACGTGCGCTGCTGTTGTGGGGCTGACGTAGTTTGACCTATTGGCGCTAGGGGCAGCGACCGGCCCGCCGAAAATGGTGAGCAGCTCAAGGGCGACCGGATGATTCGGCACCCGCAAGGCTACGGTGTCTCCCCCTGCGCGAACCTCCGGAGCGATGCCGCTTGCTGACGGCAGCACAACGGAGAGCGGCCCTGGCCAGAACGAGGCGAGCTTCTGCAATCGAGACTCGACCAGCGCACGGTCAAATGAGCGCGACAGGTCGGCGTACAGGCTCACTGCGTCAGGCGAGGGGATGTGGACGATAAGCGGGTTGTTCGAGGGGCGGCCCTTCGCCTCGTAGATGCGCCGAACTGCTTGGCTGTTGCGGGCATCGGCGCCGAGGCCGTAGACGGTCTCGGTGGGGAACGCCACGAGGCCGCCTGAGCGCAGGGTGTCGGCCGCGGCCGAGAGCTGTTCTTTGGTGACGCTAGGTGCCATACGAATTAGAGCTGTCTACCGGGCTATAGTGGCAAAAGTGGCCCGAAAAGTCACCGAAGGCCGCGCGGCGAGAAGACGAGGGTGGCTTTAGCCCACCCACGTGACCCCGAGATGCCAGGCGCTATCTTCGCCACGTCAGGCCGCACGTCCTGCGGGCGGACGGTGCCGTCGAGCAGGAACCGTATCTCGCTGCGCGACGCAGAGAGCTTGAGCACTTCGACTGGCACGCTCGTTTCCTTGGTCTTGCTGGCCCAGGTGGTGTTGCCGGTTACCAGGTACGTGCCTACCTCAAGCGGCTCGATAGAGGTGCTGGCAAATGTGCCTGACTGGTCACGGAAGCGCGCCAGGGTGGTCTGTATGAGGATCGCCTGGAGGACCTGGTCTGGCGGGAGCTGTGCCGACGAGAGGTTCAGCGAGAGCTTAATCGAAGACTGCTCGAAGCCGCTGGGGTCAAGCAGCAGCTCGCCGGTGAAATCTTTAAACGAGCCGTTCATGGTGAGCGCAGGGCTCGGTGATGTTACCCCGAAGTTGACCGTCGACGGGGGGCGGCTTAGGTGCAGCGTGACGGGCGTGGCCCAGGCGCTCGAGGAGGGAAGCGCCGCCAGGGCTGAGAGCGCGAGTAGTGAGGTGGTGATGGTGGCGAGTATCCGCATCGTAGCTACTGAGGTAATTGCCTTACGATAAACGAAGTGGCTACGCAGCGCCACGGATGAGGCTCTCAAGGGCCTTGTCGTCGTCGGGAGAGGGGCTAACAAGAGTAATGTGGCCGAGCTTGCGGCCCGGGCGGGGCTCCTTGCCGTACAGGTGAATCTTGGCGTTCTGGAGCGTCTCTACGCGAGTGAGGTCGGGCAGGGTGCCGATGGTGTTGTACATGACTGCGGGACACCGGGAGACGACACTGCCAAGCTCCATGCCGGTGATGGCGCGCACGTGGTTCTCGAACTGGCTTGTGACAGACCCGTCAATCGTGGCGTGCCCTGAGTTGTGCACACGCGGCGCCATCTCGTTTGCCAGGAGCTTTCCGCCAACTTCAAACAGCTCAATAGCGAGAACTCCAACGTACTGAAGCTCGTTTAGCACCTTGGCAGCGATCTGGTGTGCCTCGCGTGAGAGCTCCGGCGTTATGCCAGGGGCTGGGATCTCGGAGCGGTGCAGGATGCCGGCGCGATGTATGTTAAACGAAAGAGGGTAAGTCTTGGTCTTGCCGTCTTGCCCCCGCACTCCTATCACCGAAAGCTCCCGCGTGAAGGGCACGAATGCCTCAACGATCAGCGGAACCCCGCCGAGCTCTCTCCACGCGCGGCGCGCATCGTCGGGAGATGCTACGCGAGCTTGCCCCTTGCCGTCGTAGCCGAGCCTGCGAGTCTTCACGACACACGGAGTGCCAACCGCGCTGACGGCATCGAGCAGCTCAGCTTCGCTTGAGGCGGCCCTAAAGTTGGGGGTCGGGATATCCAACGACTGGAGGAACTCTTTCTCGACAACTCGGTCTTGCGAGACTTCAAGGGCGCGAGGCGGCGGATACACCGGGAGCTTCGAGTTAATTGCGTGAGCCGCGTTGCACGGGACGTTCTCGAATTCGTAGGTCACTACGTCGCACGTCGCAGCGAAGGCAGCGAGAGCCTTCTCGTCGTCGAATCGCCCTACTGTGGTGGGCCCGAGGCTCTGCGTGCACGGGCTCTCAGCCGTGTCGTAGAAAGAGAAGGTGTGCCCGAGGGGCATGCCCGCAAGAGCGAGCATCCTGCCTAGCTGACCTGCGCCGAGCACTCCGACCTTCATTTACCCTCGCTTGGTTGCTGGCGCTGGAGTGGCGAGCACTTTCTCTGTCTGCTCCCTGCGGAACGCCTTCACGTGCTCAGCGATCTCGGGATGCTTTCCTCCGAGGATGCTTGCAGCCAGAATCGCTGCGTTAGTTGCGCCGGGCTTGCCGATAGCCACGGTTGCTACAGGGATGCCAGCCGGCATCTGCACGATTGAGAGCAGCGAGTCGAGGCCGTGCAGGCTCTTCGACTCAACCGGCACCCCGATGACAGGCAGGTGGGTCGCAGATGCTGTCATGCCGGGAAGGTGGGCAGCGCCTCCAGCTCCTGCGATGATCACCTCGATGCCGCGCTCAGCGGCGCTCGACGCGTAGCTCATGAGCAGCTCGGGTGTGCGGTGCGCAGAGACTATCTTGGTCTCGTACGGGATGCCGAGGCTTTCGAGGGTTTGGGCTGCTGCCTCCATAGTTTCCCAGTCTGACTGGGAGCCCATGATGACGCCGACGAGGGGATTAACAGTGTGTGCCATGGGCGGCAGGGTAACCGCTACAGAGGGGTAGGGTCAAACGGCTATTGCGGCCGTTTTGAGAGAGATGGGGTTTTGCCCGGAGGTTGATGCCAGAGGCCCAAAATACGCCTGGGAGCTTCTGCTGAGTGACGTCAGCCCCGCGAAAGCCTGCCGCGTTTGCGCGCACGAGCCGCTTCCTGTTTCGGTCAACCGGGATAAGGCTGAAGGTATTCTTTACCTCCTTTGAGGAGTTTGGAATGAGGCTAACTCGGAATCCGTCCCCCTCGGTGAAGAGCGTCAGCCACTCCATGTCTTCGTCGGTGACTTCGGGTGCCTGGACGCGTTTGCGTCTTGCATCATCCAGGTCGGCATCTCAAGCGCCTAGGAGCCGCTATCCTTCGGCAGCACAAGCTCAATCCAGCGCGCGCCGCTTTCGAGGAGAAGCAACACTAGCGCCAGGACAACTGTCTAGAGCAGGAGAGCCTGAGCCAATGTCAGCTTGGGCTTCTGTTGAGGATTCATTGGCAGCGGGACAGGGCGGTACTTACTCGCCGTCCGTTACGGGCGCATGACGTCCGAGGCTTGGTTGCGGGAGCACTTCTCAAGAGCGCTCATCAGCGAAACATTCTGCTCGGCTGATATTGGTCCCTTGAGCAGGGCGCCAGACCAAGCATTGTCGAAGTTTGCGATGCAGGCACGATCGATGAGCTGAGGGCCGAGGAAGGAGGGGCCGGCGTCAACGTCATTAGGCACGAGTGTGGCAAACTCTGCGCGCCGTCGCGCTAGGTTGCCGAGCTCTGAACCTGCGCACGACGGGCTCGAAGCGGCAGACTTAAAGCACTGGTCTCGGCGCGCATCTGTGTGCGCAAAGCACTGCTGAACCTCATCAGTGCAGGGACCAACCGGCGGCGCCTCGAGGGCGTAGCACTCCGGCACGAAAGCCAGAAGGGCGAGAAGAGCGGCGAATGAAGTTTTTGTAGCCATGCAACACGCTTCCTTTAAAGACGCTTTAGAATACCACCTTGCAGAATCCTTCGCCAAATTATGAGGGGTCTCGAGCACGCAGCGAGTGATTCAGGAGATGTGCCAGAAATACTTCATGGTATCAAATGGTTGTGGCCCCTGAGGGCATCCCAGAGAAGGCGCTTGAGTCGCCTCCGGGCGCAATCCCCGGCGTAAGCCAAGGAAGCGGCTACCGCTTGGGGTGCTGCACCAGCTCAGTCAGGACGCCCATAAAGGAGGCTGGCGCGATGAATGCAATTTCGGAGTGGGCTGCGCCCGCTCTCGGAACTGAGTCAATCAGCTCACAGCCCTCTTTGGACAGGCGCGCTAGTTCGGCGCGAATGTCTTGCACCGCGTAGCAGATGTGGTGGATGCCCGGGCCGCGTGAGGCGAGGAACTTTGCGATCTTTGAGTCAGGGTTCGTGGGCGCCAGCAGCTCAACTTTGCTCTCTCCTGTGTCGATGAACGCCAGCTCGACGCCCGAGGCCTCAATGGTCTCACGCAGGCAGAGCTTCGCGCCAAGCTTCGCTTCGTAGAAGCGGATCGCCTGATCCAGGCTCTCAACTGCGATGCCGACGTGATCGATGGTCCAGTGCTTCTTCGGGGTCATGGCGATCTCTGCTAGTTGAAGGCGTACAGGGCGACGACGGACACCCGCAGGTCTTCGGCCTGCGAGTCGATCGAAGGCGCTGACATGGCAGCTACGCCGTCGGCCATCGCCCTGGCGCGAAACTGCGGAACTGCGACCTCCAGAGGCGCCTGGCCATCTTCAGCCAGGTTGACCAGCTTGCCCAACGAGACGCCTGCGCCAGCGGCGAGCTTCTGCGCCTTGTCGGCTGCATTTTTGGTCGCTACCTCAAGGCAGGCTTCGCGCGCTTTTTTGAGCGCCCCAGGGGACGCAAACGTGCTGAGGCCCGAGATGTCCTGTGTGCCGCTCTTTGAGGCGGCTGCTATCACGTCGCCCAGCCGCGGGATATCGGAGGTCTCAAAGCGCGTGGACACAGTTGCGCGGTAGCCTGTGCAGACACGACGGTTGCCGTTGTAGTCGCACTCTTCGTTGACGTTCATCGAGAGAGTCTGCTTGGCGAAATCGGGCAAGTTGAGGGCCGCTACGTCCTTCTTGACGCGCTCGTGGCGCGCGATTGCCTCTTCTGTCGCTTTGCGCGCGTCGGCCTGCACGACAGAGGAAGACACGGTCACGGCTCCGCGGTCTTGCGCCACTTTTGTTAGGCACTCGCCGGTGACTGTGATGCCCGGCACGAATTGGCGCTCGTCGGCGCTAGCGACTGAAGCTGTAGCCGTTGCCGCCATGAGGAAAAGGGACAGGGAGCGTAGCGTTTTCATAGTAAGGGTATACTGGGAGGAATGTCGCCAAAGGGCAAGGAGATTGTGCTTGAGTTGTCAGGCCTATGAGGGGGCTAATGGCGGCGTTACCAAGGAGCACGGCGCGGAGAGGAAGGGAGCTGTAGATACCGGTAGAACCTACAGCTCCGCTACGTTAGCGGTTGAACTCTCTGGACGAGGCGCTGCCTGACCAGATGTCCGTATCCGAGAGGCTTAGCTCGATGAACAAGCTGCCCCTCAGAGTTAAAACGAGGATAGAGAAGAAGTCGTGCCGATAAAGCCCGACTACGCTCGTGTCTCCGTTGATAGCCAGGTTAAAAACCCCTGACTCTCTCGGAAAACTCGTGCGCCAGGCGAACTGCCCGTCTGCTGCGTTACGCGCAGAGAGCGTAATGACGCTCTCGACAGAGACTTCGACCAGGAGCTCTTCGAGCAGCAGCTCGTTGCCGCCGACCAGCCGTAGGTCTTGGATCAGCATCGGCTCGGAATCGAACGAAAGCTCTCGCATCATAACAGGCTCTTTTCCGTGAGAAGAAACCACTGTGGTGCTCCTTTCCTGGAGGGGTAGAGAAAAACCGAACGGTGAGACTACAGTCCCATATGAGTGGCCGTGAGAAAGAGCGAGGAGAAAGCGTCGTCCCTGAGGGCGACGTACGTGGCCAGGCGTAGTTTTATCTTGAGCCACGGGGCTACGCAAAATTGGCATAAGGTGCTGTTTTTACGAGCGCAGAACCTTTCGTCGCCGGACCGCTGGTACGTTCTTTTTACAAATCTGGGGGCTGGCTGTGACAAACGGGCTTCCGGGACGTGCGATACCTCACAAGCGCTCGATGGTGAGCGCCCCCGACGTTTACAGGGGTTGTTGTTTTCTTTCAGAGGTACCTATGGCCACCGCAGACATCGCAAAGAGCAGCTCAGCAGAAGTTCACAGCGCAAGCGACGTTTCGCTTCGCATCCTAGAGGCGCTCTGCCTCGATGACGAGTTTAAGGTGCTCGGCGAGACGCTTAAGCTCTACAGAGAAGAGCTCTCGAAGTTGGCAAACTAGCTGCCATCGCCACCCCCCGCTCTAACGCTTCGGAAATTCGCCCCGCTTAATGGTGAGCACGTCCTCTTTTGAGAGGGCGCCTCGAATTCGTTTCTGGTTTCCGCTGCTGTCGGTGAGCAGGAACCAGGGCCACGGTCCGAGCGGCTCCAACACTTTCTTGAATTCAACCTGGTGCTGCTTGAGCAGCTTCTCAGAGGCGATGCACGGCGCGCAGTAGTCGTCTATAGGCGCTGTGTGCATGGTGACCCACAGCTGCTGGGCTGTCGTAGCTTCAGCTCCTTGCGCGTGGGCGCCAGCCGGCACAGCTG
>OMIG01000205.1 GCA_900299035.1 Pseudomonadota bacterium | reverse complement strand
GGCAGCTACCGCGGCACGGGGCACCCGCACGAGGCGCCGCTCGTCATGACAGCGCCCGTGGGAATTCTGGCCTTCCTCTCAGTTGTCGGAGGCTTCCTGCTCGTTCACCCAATTACTGAGTTCGTCACCGGTCCGCTTCCGCCAACCGCAGAGGCGCACGGCCCCGAAGGAATCGTCGGCCTTGTCATCGGATCGCTGCCGGGCGTGTTCGGAATTGCGCTCGCTGGCTACCTCTTTATGGTTGCGCCGCGCGAGAAGGAGCTGCTGCGCAAGATCTTCTCGCCGCTTGAGAAGCTCTTCAGCGGCAAGTTCTTCGTAGATGAGATTCTGCAAGCCCTGGTCGTCAGGCCCCTCAAGCGCCTATCGCAGATCGCCAATGGGGTCGTAGACCAGCACTTGGTGCAGGGCAGCGGCAGCGCAGTGGGCACCGTGACCCAAGCTGTCGGCGAGCTGACGTGCCGACTGACCACTGGGCAGGTGACGACCTACGTGCTCTTCATGTTCGTGGCTGCCGCGGCCTTCTTCAGCGTCTTTTCTCAGGTGAGGTAAGAGATGGTTATTGGCTGGCCTCCACTGAGCTTCGTTATTCTCCTGCCGCTCCTGGGTGCGCTGGTGTGCCTTGGGCCGTGGTTCGCCCGTGAGCGGGACACTTCAGGCCGGTTGTGCCGGATGTGGAGCCTGTCCATTTCAGGGCTGACGCTGGCGCTGCTCGTGGCGATCGCCCAGGGCGGCATGGGTGCCCCTGATGTGCTGCTCTCAGTCACCGAGACTCGTGAGTGGATCCCTTCGCTGGGCATCTACTGGAGCTTGGCGCTCGATGGGCTCTCGCTGGCTTTTACGCTTCTTACCTGCGTTGTGTCGCTGGCAGTTATCGCGTGGTCTGCAAAGCCTGCGCAGGCTGGGGCAGGGTGGTACTCGCTGCTCCTGTTGGGGCAGTCGGCCGTTTTGGGGGCCTTCCTGGCCTCTGATCTGGTGGTCTTCTACTGCTTCTACGAGGTGATGCTCCTGCCGGTGCTCGCGGCGATGGCGCTGTGGGGCGGTGCACGCAGGCTTCAGGCGGCGCTACAGTTCTTGCTCTACACGGTCGTTGGTTCGGTGCTGATGTTCCTGGCTATCCTCTTTATCGGATGGAAGGGGCAGACGCTTCTGGCGTCACACGCGACGGAGGCCCTGTTCGCCTTCGATATCACCACGCTCGTTTCCACAAAAATGCTCAGCGTTGAGCAGCAGATGTGGCTCGGTCTTGCATTCCTGGTGGCCTTCGCTGTGAAGACTCCAATCGTGCCGCTGCACGGCTGGCTCCCTGCGGCGTACCGCGAGGCTCCGCACGGCACCGCTGCCTTTACCGCAGCGCTACTCGGAAAGGTTGGCCTGTACGGCATTATCCGTTTCGTGATGCCTCTCTTTCCGGACTTCATGCAGGTGGCGGCACCCGCCCTGGCAGCCCTGGGAGCGGTTGGTGTGGTGTACGGAGCAATGGTCGCCATGGTTCAGCGTGACGTACGCTCGCTCCTGGCATACTCGTCGGTGTCTCACCTCGGATTCTGTGTGCTTGGCGTTGCGGCAGCCACAGAGATGGCGGTTACGGGTGCGGTCTTCCAGGCAGTGAGCCACGGCCTGGTGACAGCGGCGCTCTTCCTTGTGTTTGGGGCGATTATCGACCGGCAGGGCGCGAGCGACTTCGACAGCCTCGGAGGGCTCGCGGCGAAGGTCCCGGTGAGCGCGTTCTTCCTCATGATTTTTAGTGTCGCTGCTGTGGCGCTGCCGCTCACCAGCAGCTTCGTGGGCGAGTTCCTCGTCATCCTCGGCTCGTGGGCGGAGTTCCCGCAGTGGACGGCCTTCGCCTTAATTGGCGTTGTGCTCGGAGCGGTGTACACGCTGACGGCGTACCTCAAGACCATGTTCGGCCCAGCCCGTGACAGCAGCGCAACAGGCACCAATGACCTAAAGGGCAGCGACGTACTGGTTCTCGGGGCGCTAGCTGCACTGGTGCTGCTGCTCGGCGTATTCCCGCAGGGTGCGCTCTCAAGCATATCGCCGGCGGTGCAGGTGCAGCTCTCCTACGCAGATAGCCAAGGAGACGAGGGAGCGAAGGCGCAGTACCGGCAATCCTCGGAGACGCAGGCGCTGGTTCAGCCCGCGTACTTGGCGCAAAACGACGCACAGGCAGGGAGGTAAAGACCTATGAATGGCGTAACGTCCTTTGCACCGATCCTAACCCTCTCGCTCGGCAGCCTGGTGTACCTGGTTACCGGCAAGCTCCTCGAGCGTGGCAAGCTGGCTGCCATGCTGGCGTGCGGGCTGGTTGTGATCGCGCTCGCGATGCTCGGCATCATCCCGGACAGCATCGGTGAGAGTGAGTACGGCCTGATCGTCAATGACTTCTCGCGCCTGCTGGGCGTTGTGGCTTGTGCCGGCGCGCTCCTGAGCCTCGTCACGACCCGTAGCGCGGTTGAAAGGGAAGGGATCGACACGATCCGGGAGTACTACTTCCTGGCCCTCACTGCGTTGAGCGGGGCGCTCGTCATGATCTTCTGCTCGGACTTCCTCTCGCTCTTTATCGGAGTCGAGGTCGCATCGCTGGCGCTCTACTGCCTGTGCGGCGCGCGTGTTCACGAGCCGGCCTCGGCGGAGTCGTCCATGAAGTACTTCCTGCTCGGGTGCTTTAGCTCTGCGTTCCTGCTGCTGGGCATCGCGCTCTGGTACGGCGCAACGGGCTCGCTGTCGATGGTGCCGCTGAGCACAGTGCCGTACAACAGCATGGTGTTTCTCTCTTTCCTGATGATGCTGGTCGGTATCGCCTTTAAGGTGGGACTTGCGCCGTTTCACTTCTGGGTGCCGGATGTCTACCAGGGTTCGCCGACCTCGGTGACCACCTTCATGAGCTGTGTGGTAAAGGTGGCGGCCTTTGCGGCGCTGCTCAAGATTCTGGTGCTCGGCTTTACCTACCCGCAGCCGTGGTCGCTTGCAGCCCTGTGGGTTCTGGCCGTGCTGGCCATGACTGTTGGAAACCTCGCCGCGCTTCAGCAGCGCAGCGTCAAGCGCATGCTTGCCTACTCAAGCGTGGCTCAAGCGGGGTACATCCTAGTTGGAATCGTTTCGACCGAGTACGGCTCGGATGGCATTACTGCGTCGCTCTACTACCTCGTTTCATACTGCGTGCTGACGATCGGCTGCTTCGCGGCGCTGGCTGCCGTTGGGCCGGATGCTGACGATTTGCGCACGGTCCAAGGGCTCGGCAAGCGCAGCCCGTTCCTGGCGTGCTGCCTGACCGTGTTCTTCCTCGGTCTAGCTGGGCTCCCCCCGAGCATGGCTGGGCTCACAGCCAAGCTCTTCGTCTTTTCGGAGGCGCTCAGCTCTGGCCTCTACGGGCTCGCTATCCTGGCCGTTCTCAACTCCGCACTCGCCTGCGCCTACTACTTCCGGGTGCCGGCTGCGATGCTCTTCCAGGCGCCAGCAGAGGGGCAGGGGCGTATCGCTGTGCCGCCGCTCGCCGCTATCGGCCTGGCCGCATGTGCTGCAGCCGTGGTGCTCTTCGGAGTATTCCCAGAGCCGCTGCTCGGCCTCCTTCAGGGGGCAGCGGACAGCCTCGTCGGCCCGTAAGCAAGGGTTCAGGGGCTCGCACGAGAGTAGCATCGCCGCGTTAATCCTAAGCGGAAGCGGCTGTTTTTTGGGCAAATGGTAGGGTCTGGTGCAGAGTAGGCGCCTAATTCTCGGGCGGGAAAAGGGGAGCGTCCCCTTTTTTTCGGTATGCGCCCCGGAACCACTTCTTCCCCATACCTAGTTAGGGCCCGTTAAGCGCCGTGAGTTTGCAGCTAGAACGGACAGGGGTTTTGTGGGAGTTCCATGTTGTACCGTCGAGACAGTTTCGGATTTTCAGCCTCTGTTTTGCTGTTTCTCGCCTGCGTAAGTTCAGCCCTTGCCCCCCTTAGCGATGCGGTCGCTCAAGCTCCCTCGGGCTTCAAGGTAGCTCGCGTCATCCAGACTGCCTTCTCAACGGATATCGCTATCGGACCCGATGGGATGCTCTACCGCGCAGGAGGTGGAGGCCTGGAGGTAATCGACGCAGACGGCAGGGTTATCGGTGGGTTATCATCCGAGCAGGCCGAATCTTCGGGAGTTGTGTCGCACTTCTTCCCTCAAGCGATTGCATTCGACTCCTCGGAGATTCTGCACATCCTCAACGACGATGGCACCGTCATCCGCTTTCATCCAGACAGGTCCCTTTCGACAGTTAGTATCTTTTCGACAGGTGCTGCTGGCTCGGTCGGCGCATCTGCAACCGACATGGCTATGGATGCTGACGGGAACTACTACATCCTCACGATATACAGCGTATCCGGTATTGACGCTGGGGTTAGTAAATTTAGCCCCAACGGCGACCTCGTATTCACGTTGCCCGCAGGTACCTTTGATGCGGTAGCTGGCGGCACTCCGACTGCACTTGCCATAAGTAAGGGGGGAGAGCTTCACGTTCTCGTAACCCATCCTGGTCGCGCGGGAAGCGTGCAAGTGTTCGACCTTTCCGGCGGGTATCGCGGCCGCCTCCGGCTCCCCGGCGACATTGAGCGGGACCAACTGACCAACCTCTTCACGGACAGGTCGGGGAGAGTCATAGTGAATGCTCGTTCGAAGCGGGGCTTGGATGTGCTCCTCACATTCTCCGCCGACCGAAAGGTTGCCGCGAGGACCCTTTCTGGCCTCTCAAGGCGGAAGGGGGTAGGGCTGGTAAGACACCTGGAGCTGCTTCGCGGATTAGCGTTCGATGCTAAGGGTAACATGTACGCTGTGCAGGAAAACTCTCCGATCGTCGTATACGCTCCGAGGCTACGGTATTAGTAGGTATCTGGTACGGGGTTACTTTATCTCTTCCCCAGCGGCCTGCGGCATTCAGGACAAAAACTTGCGGCAGAGATCTACAAAAGAAACTCGGGCCAGGGAAGCGCCCCTTTTTACAATTTCTTGATTCGGACAATCAGGATCCCCAGAAACCAGGGTGACATGACGTGCGCTTCGGCATGCGGCCACTCGGCGCGGAGAACCTTCAGGATCTCGCCTGTCTTGAAGAAGACCTGCTCCGTCCAGGGCCAGATGCGCTGGCACCCGGGAAGTCGAGAAATCTTGTACCACACGGTCGGGTACGAGTAGCGGTACGGCACGCCCGCCAAGACCCAGCCTCCGGTTTTGCACACGCGGTACTCTTCTCGGAAGATGTCGATGTAGTTGGTAAAGTGCTCATGTAGGCCCTGGCTCCAAACCGCGTCGAAGCTTCCATCGGCGAAGGGCAGGTTAAAGCAGTCTCCCTTCACAAGCGAGAGGTTCGTGATGCCGGCCTGTTT
>OMIG01000204.1 GCA_900299035.1 Pseudomonadota bacterium | reverse complement strand
GCTCGTGGCTTCGGGGCAAACTTCTGAGAGGTCTCTTCCTGCTCCTGCGACAGGATCTGCTCGTCAACCCAATCAGCGAGGCCTATCTCGTCAACCTCAAGCTTCTCTGGGTGCACAATGAACTCTCTGCCCTCCCAGGTGTCGGGGAGATTTGCATTGAACCAGAACGAGCGGCCCTTAACGATCTTTCCGTTGCCGAGATCGAACCACGCCAAGCCCTTCTCAGCGGACATCTCGTGCTTGAGCTCTTCGGCGCTTACCAAGTCCTCTTCGGCCTCCTGGTAGCTTACGCTCTGAGACTCCCCTCCTGAACGGCGCGCGCTTAGGTCCAGGGAGCCTTTCAGCAGCGAGCTTGAGAGCCCCATCGTCACGCCGGTTCCGACAGACTTCTTCGTTGAGGCGATCTTTCCAAACCACTCCGTCATGTCTGATGCCGTGCGGTTGTCTCCAATCCGCATCATCACCTTGAGGTTCACGTTCGCCATGACGCGCTCGTAGAATGCCTCAGAGAGGCCCATCGCAGCGTCGGTGAGGCCGCCGGTCGACTGCGCTCCGAAGAGCAGCGCAAAGCGGCCACGCCGCGCGAGCTCGAACAGGTTCGCCCAGGTAGGGCCAAAGGTCGAAGAGCCTTCGTCGATAATGACCAGGTGCGGGTCCTCCAGGTTGTGGATTCTGGACGAGGTTATCTCGCCGATCGAAACCTCCAGATCTTCGCGGAAGACCTTCACCATTCGGGCGGCGCTCTCAGCTTCCTCGAGCCGTGGAAGCATGAAGTAGATGATCTTGCCGCGCAGGATAGCGTCTGTGAGCACAAGGTCGGTGTACTTCGTGCAAAAGATCTCTCCTGCCTCGCTGCCTGAGATAGCGTGCAGCTCAGAGGCGATGCCGCGCAGGTTGTCAGTGATGCGGGCGGTGTCGAGCACGCCCTTCACGCTGCGGTAGCTCGAGGCCAGGTGCCCTAGCTCAACCATCGCCTGTCGGGCGCCGATTTTATTGAGCATGTTGCGCAGGTGCGGGTAAGCGAGCTGGAAAGCCGAAAGTGAAACTGCAATGTCGCGAATCGACCATGCGAGCCCGAAGCTCTCCATGGCGCGCACCATGCGGTATATCGAGTCTGCCGCGAGGCGGTCGTAGTGTTTTGTCGTGCTCTGGTCAGATGTCGGCGGGAGTCCTGCACGCAGCACCTTACGCGCCTTGACGTCGGCGCGCTGTCCCGTGAGCACGAAGTTGTAGGCGTGAACGCTCTCAAACGGATCTATAATGATCAGGTCCTCAATCCGGCCCGTCACCATCGCCATCAGGATGATGTGTGCCAAGGTCGCCGAGTCGCGCTTGGCATCAATGAACGTGCAGCCGCTCGCCCGGCCGCGCGCCATCTGCTGAAAGATGAGGGATTCCAGCCAGAGCGTCTTTCCCACGCCAGTTTTGGCGAACACGGCCCCGTGAGTGCAGATCTCGTCGTCGTCAACCCATAGAGGGCTGCCTGACTCTAGCTCAAAGCCCACTAGGTATCGGTCAATCATCTTCTTGTTCTTGGCGCGAGCGCCCTCCACCGCCCGGCCAATGGCAGCCCTGTCCGGAGGCATGCCAAGAACGTCCTTGCCGCCGCGAAGCTGAGCCTCTCGCCCGCGCTCAAGCTCAAGGGCGTGCTGCTTGCCCCACTCAAACGCGCTCCTTCCGAGGGCCGCAGCCGGCAGCAGCCCAAGCCCGAAGAGCATCATCGGGTCCACTGCCGCCGTAAAGGGAGATAGCGCGAGGCCCAGGGCTCCGAGCGAGGTCAGCCCAGAGGTCAGCATCGCTTGCCTGATACGCTCCTCGCGCAGGGCTCCGTAGTCAGTTTTTTTGTAGCTGCGTGCCATCGCCTAGTGCCTCACCCTCCTCATGCGCTCACCGGGGAAGGATTGCTCGAGGCCTCATCTTCAAGCTTCTCTTCGATGCCCTGCATGAGCTTCTCGTAGTCCTCTTTCGTCTCTGACATTGTGGCTCGATCAGCGTAGGCGAAGCGCGAGTTCCACGCTCCCCCCAAGCGGCTTTCAAGCTTTGCGCCTCGAAACGGCACAAGCCCTGACCGCCCAAGAAGCCCGAGCGAGTTTGCGCCCGGCAGGGGCTCTCGCGACTTAAAGACTGCGAAGATGAGCGAGCTCTCTGGAACTGTGTAGTCTCCCACGCGGCGCGCCAGCCAGCCGTACGACGTTAGGATTATGCGCATCGCCGACCAATCTTTGACGTCTTGCTGCGACATGCCATGCAGCTCGACTAGGGATGCAACTTCCGCCTCCCGGAGCGGCGGGAAAATTCGGTCGAACGAAGGATGCTCAGGAGCCTCGCCCTCTCTCTTTGCGGCCTCTGCAGCCTTGCTGCGCTGGCGAGCGCTGACAAGCCCGAGCAGCTCCTCTATGCGCCGCGCCTCTTCAGGCGAGGTGCAGCGCCTGAGAATCTCAAGCACCTGCGTTAGCGGCACGAACAGGAGTCCTGCTGCCGTTGAAACGCAATCGCTCGCGGCTGGCCAGTCGAAGCCAGCGGCAGCCTCGAAGAATTCTGTGGCCCATTTGCCTTGGGCTGCGCGAACGATGCCGACAAGCTCAACTTCATCTGCGACCGCTGGGAGCTGATGAGGGTTGGCCAGCAGCACCTCCATCCACTGCCGCAGCGCCCAGGTGTCACTGCTCATCTCGATCGGCATGCGCACAGGCGCAAACGCGCTCGATCTCGAGGCGTATATGAGCGCCTGACGAATCCTAGTGCGCTGCTCGAAGTCGTAGTCGTTAGGGTACGCAAGGACGGAGTGCAGGACTGCTCGGGCGCTGAGGTGGGGGAATTGCGAGCGTTGAGTCCAGCGTCCCCCCTCGAAGGAGTGCGCAAGAACCTTGCCACACAACAGAGCCAGGATAGCCGTGGCCACCTCCGCTGATGATAGCCTGCCAAGCTCTTCGCGAAGCTCGGGCGATACTACCCGATTCATGGCTGAACCAACGGCCTGCGCGTACTCTCGCGAAGAGAACTGCCTGCCGGTTGGCGCTTCTGCCACGTCTTCAAAACCACTCGCTAAGTGGCCGCTGCCGTACAAGGCGTGCAGCTCAAGCGCTGACTCCAACAGCTCAGGGGCATGCTCGCCGAGCGTAGTGCCGCCGAAAACCTTCGCCATACTGGCGTCCTCTTCGGGCTGGCAGACGTATGCCGACACTTCCCGGTTCTTTGCGAGCACGGCCACGAGCCCCTCATTGGTGCTGTTCTGGGCGCCGTATTCACCGAGCACTTTCCATAGTTGCGCGGCGCGCGCTTCGACCGAGCTAACCGCCTGCGGGCATGCCAGCCCTCGAACCTGAACGTCGGGGGCGCCCGCCTGGGTTATCTTTTCTAGGCCCGCCCTAACACCCGAGTAGAAGAGCCGTCCATTACCCATCTGGCCCAGCACGTCATCACCGTCGTATGCCTTGAAAGAGCGCAGCCCGAACACCACTGCGGCAAGCATGACAACTATCCAGCCCCGAAGAGAAGCCAGCACCAGGAACAGGGCTCGCAAGAGCCCCGAGTGAAGCGAGATGTAGACCTGCTTAAAGATCCCCATCTCCGAAACCGAGGTGTCATCACCGGCGCTAGCGACCATGCTGTGAGCTAGCAGGCTGGCGCTGTCAGCGAATAGGTTGGCTTCAATGGCTGTGCCGTGCCTGTAGAACCATTCCTGGTAGCCGGTGATCTCTCCGACTACGTCCTCACCCCAGTCGACACCGCTTTGCTGCAGGGTGTTGCGGGCATCAACGAGCCGGATCTCCTCTGGCTCATTCCTTCGGACAAAGTGAACGGTTAGCAGGATGCCGATCAGGGCTCCGAGGACGGTGAACACTGCACGCGCGACCAGCCGAGAGTAGTTGCGGCGCTGAGACGAGCGAAGAAGCTCGAGGTCTTTCTGGTCTGGTGTGGGGAGCCCCTCTACCACCGCGATAATTCCTTATTATAAAACCTTCTCTTGGTTGGCGCTCGCCAACCTTCGAGAGAGTCTACGGTTCGGTTGCGCCGCAAGGCAAGCTTAGGTCGCAAAGCCCGTATTCTAATCTGAAATCGACTCACGTCGGCAGATTCAAACGGGAGGCTCCTCTTACGCAACAGAGTCGAGGTAACTCTCCATACCCACGAGGAAGGCGAATTTCGCCCTCGCTGGGTAGTACGAGGTATCCCCTCCCCCTATCAGTGTATTTCGGATCATTTTCCGATTTGCAGAATAGCTGAGTTTCCTCCAGTTCCTGGGGGGTATGTGGCGATAATCTGTTGGGGGAAGGCACCACTGCTCAAAAACTTAATTTGCCAAGGGGTTCAAATGGTTAAGCATCTTTTCATCACTCTAACACTCTCCGCGGTCACCCTAGGCCTCTCAGCATCAGATACTTACGCCGAGGGTCGAACCGTGGCCTTGGGCGCGGCTGACCAAGAAACCGCTGTGGAAGCTGTGGCTCACTACGCCCGAGCACGGGCCCTGCTGATTTCAGCCCTTAATGAATTCGACACCGCCCGTAAGCTCGCACGCCCCGATGAGCTGTTAGACCCGGTAAAATGGCGTAACACATTGATTGATCGTGCAGAGGACCTTGAGCGGGTCTTGGACCCCCAGCCTAAGGCCACGAAAGGAGGAATTAAGTTTTCGGCTGACCCTCGGCTTTTGCCTGAAGCAAAGAGGTAATTGGCGTTGATTACTGAAAGAGGCTCGAAACACCTATGGATAGCGGCGACGTAATACCCTGCCTAAATGAAGATTGGACCTTCGCGGGCTGTAAGCTCATGGAGTGGATGGCTGGGCTGATGATGGCCCTGTTGGCCAGCACTGCCTGCGACAAGCCAGCGAACGCAATGCCCTTCTTGGTTCTGATCATGATCGGCTCGACACTGGTCATCGCCACGTTGCGCAAGCGCTTCCCGGATGAGGAGCGCGGCGTCCGCAACCTAGCGATGGTGAGCCTAGGCTTTGAGCCAGTTGGAATTCCAGCCCCTTCAAAGCTGCAGCCTGTCTGGAGCGGCGCTCCAGTTCGACAGCTGAGCGAGAAGTCTCTGTTTCGGCAGCTAGAGCTGCACACCGTGATCAACAAGGGGCGGGAATCGGGAGAGCAGCAGTAGTTTTCGAGGCGGTTAGGCGAGGTTTGCATGAGCAAGATTAAGGAAGCGGCCCAAGGCATGAGAGACAAAGTTGCGGACACGCAGCTTACTGCCGCCCGCAATAACAACGACACCATTCGCCTCTGGGAGAACTACAAGGACCAAGCCCTCATGTGGCGGGCGCTGTCGCTGATCCAGCTCCCCACGACGTTTATCGCGGTCATCTTCGCACTCGTCATGTGGTCAACTCGCGAGATTACACTTTCGGTTCCATCGAAGCCGATGCCTGGAATGTACGCCGCCCAGGACATTCCAGACACTGAGTTCGTCAATGTTGCAAACGACTACGTAAACCTCGTTGCCACGTACCAGCCAAACACTGCCCGCAAGCAGTTTGAGGTTGCCCGTGCAATGCTCAAGGAGCCGCTCCTGACAAAGTTTAACGACGAGAATATGGGCTCCGAGCTGCCGGCTATTGAGACCACGCTACGCACCCAGGTATTCTTCGTTGACCCGCTCAAGACCAAGGTGGAGCGCGACGGGAACAAGGTCTACGTTTCTATCTCTGGAGAGCGCTGGAAGGTTATCGCGGGCGCTCCAATACCGAGCGTAACGAGCCGCTACCGGCTTGAGCTCACGACCATCCCGAGAAATCCAGTCAATCCGTACGGAATCGTGATTACAAACATACTCTTCACGCCCAATACGCGCGGTGAGCGCCCGGGCGAGGAGGCGAAGTAATGAGGGTCTCAACAGGAGTTAGCGTTATGAGACGTACCAGCCTTACGAGAGTGATTGCAGCCGCAATCGCAGTCCTGTGTGCCGTGTCGCCCGCGTTCGCACGCGACGTTCAGTATCAGGAGGGTGACGGCGAGATTGAGGTATTCGTAAACGTCGGCGAGCCGACTGAGATCTCGTTCGAGGGCGGCCAAATTAAGGACGGCTTCCACAACTCCAACGCTCCGATCGCCATTCAGAACAAGGGCTCCGCACTGATCATTTTCGGCAAGCAGAACATGACTGCCGATGGCGCCGCGCTGATCGTGCGGCTCAATGACGGACGCTCGTACCCAATCCGGGTCATGGTCGCAAACGAGAAGAACCCACGAGATGCGCAGATCATCATCGAGGACGGCAAAGGCGCCTTCGGCGTCGAAGAGGAGCAGGCTCCTGAAGGTTACACGGAGCGCAGCTACGATTACGCGCCGGCAAGCAAGGTTTCGGGTCTCATGCGAGAGATGGTGCTCGTCGCAGAGTTTGGAAAGAAGGGGATTCCTGGCTACACCATGAGCGACAAGTACAAGGGCCAGACAGTTGTCAGCGATGGCTCTATCCTCGCAAAGATTGACCGGATGTTCATCGGGCCGAACCTGTGGGGCTACGTGCTCGACACCACCAACCTGCTCGATCAGTCACAGAAGCTCAATCCAGCCACGTTCCGCATTGACGGAACCCGGGCCGTTTCATCCTCCTCGTGGGAGCTTGCCGCACGCCCGCTCAACGTCGAGGAACAGATATCGAACAAGCACAACGCGAAGGTGTACATCGTAACGAGGTCGCGTTAGCAGGTTAGGTGAAGTATGTCGCAGATGCTTAAAGACTTAGGTTTACGCCTCAAGAGCGATCGGAAGACCCAGGTGGTTGCAGCGCTGGTGTGCGTGGCAGGCCTGTTCCTGCTCTTCTCGGACAACACGCAGCGCCGCGGTCGGCCGCCGAAGAAGGACCAGCAGACCACGGCCGGCGCAGGAGACCACGACGAGCGCTGGACTGACCTGGTTGCACGCTTCGACGGGCAACTCAAGTCTCAAGCCCAGACGTTGAGCTCACTCCAAGCGGACCAGGCCGCACAGATGAAGAAGATGGAGGAGTTCGAGAACACGACCGCCGAGATCTTCCAGAAGATCCTTGAGAGAATCTCCTCTATCGAACAGGCTCCAGCGGGCCAGAACGCAGTTGCGGGCCCCAAGGACGTTCCGGACATTAGCGGACCAGAGATCGTTGCAGCCGACCCGGAAGAGCTCACGAGCTTCGCGAGTGACTCGGTTCCCGTTCAGCCGCCTCCTGCCCCTGCTAAGCCGAAGCTTGCTGCAATCATGCCCGGGGACTCGGTTCGGGTTAAGCTGCTCGCGGGCGTGAACGCGCCGACTGACGGCACCCCGTACCCAGTCGTCCTCAAGCTGCTGGGCAACGTCATGGGCCCGGATGGCAACACCATTCCGCTCGGAGAGGCGCGGCTCATCGCTGCTGCGCAGGGCTCCCTGACGGACTCCCGAGTGCTCTTCCGCCTCACTCGCCTCAGCATCCGCCTTTCTACCGGACGGCGTAAAGAGTTCGCGGTGGACGGCTGGATCGTCGGAGAAGACGGAATCCGTGGGATGTCTGGCGTGCTGATTGACCCCATCGGGAAGGCCATCGGCGGAGCCGCAATGGCTGGCGGTCTTGCCGGACTAGGCCAGGCCGTAGCCGCCGCCAACCAGCAGAACTACATCTACGGAAACGGCACCAGCAGCATCTCGGTCGACGACGCCTCAAAGTATGCAGGCGGAGTTGCGCTGTCGTCGGCAGCAGAGCAGTGGCAGCTCCTAATCCGTGACCGAGTATCGCAGCTCGTTCCGGTCGTGCAGGTTCTCTCGAACCGGGAGGCAACGGCGGTCTTCTCGCAGTCGCTTGCGATACCAGATCTGCTTGAGAGTCTCGACGACGAGAACCCATCGGTTGTGTACACGTCTCTGGATTAAGGCTTGGAGTAGGACTATGAAACGGCATACCCCAAAGATTATCGCACTGAGCCTCGTGGCACTCCTGTCTGGATGCAACTCGCTCAGCCGGATATTCAATCCCTTCTACGAGACCCCTCCCCCTGAGGCCTACCTGGGCGAGAAGAACGACGAGGCGCTTCGCTCTGATGCTAGCGGCGGCGAGACGGCGCGCCAAGCTCTTGAGGCTATGGGCACCTACCAACGCGCTCAGGCACCGCAGCCAGTCAATCCCGTTATCCAGCCGGCGGTCGTGCGCCTCATGTGGGTTCCAGACCACCTGAACACTCACGGGGACCTGGTTCCGGCCCACTACTACTACCTGAAAGTTAAGAAAGACTCGTGGGCAGTCACTGACGCGTTTGAGCTAGAGGCTCAGCTCGGAGGCACTCAGGGCGGGTCCGCAGTTGGATTTGTGACACCAGAGGATATTCGGTAATGAGGCTCATCAACGGATTCGTTGTTGCATCTCTGGTTGCTTCGCTGGTCGGCTGCTCAGGCGGTGTAAAGCCGTACGACCCAAAATCGAGCCAGGGCCGGACCCTATTCCTTCCCTCGATGAGAGCGGTTGGACCTGAGCCGGTGTACTCTCGCACGCACTGGTTTCAGCTGCCGGAGGTGCTCCCGCAGCGTGAACGACCAGGCTCTTCAGATTCTGACCTAGCAAAGGCCGGTCCGCCTCTGCGGCCCATTTTTCAGCTCTCGCTCAAGAATGCTCCGCTGGAGGAGGCTGCTCGCGTGCTCGCAGCGACCTCACGGTACTCTAGCTACACAGACCCCAGCATAGCGAAGCAGAAGATCACGATCGAAAACCTCGGCACAATTGACGAGCTGGCAGCGCTCATCAGCCGAAAAGCCCAGATTCAGGTTATAGTTGATCACTCGGCGAAAGAGGTGCGCTTCCTGTCCCCGACGGGCGAGCAGCCTCGGCTTTTTAGCGAGTAACGGCGATGAGCATCAATAGGTTAACGCGACAAAGGTTGTTTCAGGATGAGCAGGTTTTCAACAAGCTCCTCCCGTTCACCGAGTGGGACCAGGAGAACGAGCTGTTCCTGCACAGCGACGGCTCTCTGTGGTCAATGTGGGAGCTCCAGCCCAAGTGGATAACCAAGGTATCTGACGCCGACGCATTTCAGCTTACCGAGCGCATGCAGGAGCTTCTTGACTCGCTCGACCACACTATCTCCGCTCAGATAAACTGGATCACGACCTTCGACGTCGAGGACCTGCTCCGCAACTGCATCTCGAAGTATCCTCTCTCAGGCCCAGCAGGCTGGATGACTCGCCGCTGGATTCGGTCGATTCGGTTAGCTAGCCAGAGCCGCGTGCTACAGCGCCGCCCGCGCCGCCTGCGCCTCTTTATCGGATTCCGCTACGACCCTCCCTGGCAAGGCAAGGGACTCCTCAATCACATCGCCCGCACGATGAAGACTCTCATGTACGGAGCTGTGGGGATGAGCGCGGAGCAGCGCAAAGCCGAGTACCGAGGCTATGCAAATAAGTTCAAGGGACTCGTCGATGGCTCTGCCTCCAAGCTTGCTGACCTCGGCTTTCATCCGCAGCGCATGGACGGCCAAGACCTGATTAACCTGCTCTACCCGATCCTCAACCGCCGCAGCGTGAAGCCGGGCAAGCACAAGCGTGGCAGAACCACGGCGATCCCCGTGCCGGAGTACGACCCGGATGACCTGCTCTGCAACCAGATTTCTGAAACCCACGTCGACCACCCCAAGGATGGCATCATCCGAAAGGACGGGCGCGTGTTTCGCTCTGTCTCGATGGTTAAGCCCCCGAAGTCTTGCATGCCGCTCATGATCGCGCCGCTGCAGTCATCGCCGTACGAGAACATTATTAGCGTTACTTTCTCGAAAGACCCGAAGCAGAAACAGCTCGAGCGACTCGACCGCCTAGACAGCACGCTGGGCATGCGCGAGCGCGCCCCAGGTGGCCGCTCGAACCAGAAGGTCATCCATCAGATCCAAGCAATCCGGCAGGCGAGGCAGGAGCTGTACGACTCTCGCGAGCAGATCGTTCGTTTAGGCGTGCACCAGACCTTCATCTGCCAGACTGACGATGAGGCGATTCGCGCAACTTCCGAGGCTGTTGCAACCTTCCCGCAGCTGAACGGCGCGCGCGGAATGGTGCACGAGATCTCAGACATGGCGGTGCTGATTAACAGCCTGCCTGGCTGCTACGACCCAACTACTGACGGCGCGGGCTGGACTACGGTCCTTCAGTCTTCACGCGCCCCCCGCATGTTCCCGCTGTGGGGCAACTGGCGCGGCAGCGCCGGAGCGCAGATCCTCCTGCCGAGCCTCTGGAACCGCGAGCTGGTTGGCTTTGACCTGTACGACTCGAACATCGCCCCGAACGTGCTCATAAGCGGAGTGTCGGGAGCCGGAAAGAGCTACCTGATGTGCTTCCTCATAACGATGCTCAATCGCGGGCACTACGCCACGCTGTCAGACGGCCGAATCATTGAGAGAAACCCGATCACCTTCATCTTTGACAAGGGCATGACCGGACAGCCGTGCGGATTCGAAAAGATTGCACGCCTCTTCGGCGGGCGCGTCTACGAGGCCACCCCATCCAAAGCGCCGGCGATGAACTTCCTGGCTCGTCTCGGAGAGCTCACGCCTGACTCCCGCAATGACGACTACAAGGACTTGATCGACATGTGCGCGGACGTCATCTGTGACATGGCTACTGATGGCAGCAACGCTCCAGACCGCCTTGAGCGCGGAAGCGTGGGGGATTCTCTCATCGAGGCCCATCGCATCTACCGTAGCGGCCCGATGCGGCGTGAGTTCATTCTCAGCGATGTCGTCTCGGTGCTGCGTGCGCCGCGGCGCGTAGACGAGACAGAAGACACTGCACGCCAGCGCCAGCGCATTGCCCTGCTGATCGCAGACTACTACGGCGAGGGCACCTACGCCCGGTTCTTCGACCGCCCCGGCTCGCTCAAGCTCAAGGAGCGCTTCATCGTATTCGACCTGAAGGCCCTCAGCCGAAACCCAGACTTGCAGCGCGTGTTCCTCAAGATCGCGATGGTGTGGGCGGACACAGTGATGAACGACCCGCGCGAGCTCGACACCCGCAAGGTGCTTGTATTCGACGAGGCCCACGAGCTTATCGGAAAGACCCAGGCAGGCACGATCGAGACGGCATTCCGCCTCTACCGTAAGCGCAAGGGAATCGTCATCGCGGCCTCTCAGTCAGGCGAAGACTTCTACGTTGGCTCTGGCGGGCAGGCGATTGTGCAGAACAGCGCGCACAAGATCTTCCTGCGCCAGGACCCGAACAAGTTCCACCTGACGGCACAGGCGTTCAACCTGACGCCTCAGCAGGCAGACGTGATCATGCGGCTGCGTACCGTGAAGGGCTTGGAGTCGCAGTTCTACCTGCTCTCAGACATCGGCGAGGGAGCCCTCGTTCTGCCTGTTGAGCCAGCTTTCTACTGGGTCAGCACAAACAACGGAGACGACAACCAGCTCTTTAGCGACTCACTCGTCCGCCACAACAACGACTTCAGCAAGGCGCTTGAGGAGGTGGTGCTTATGGCCCCATACGGCGCCAAGGACCTGCAGGAGCGAATGATGGGTGGCGCGGGCATCCAGCCTGACGATCAAAATGGAGTCTCCGGAGCTATCAGCTCCATGATGGAGACGGGCTTTAGAGATTCAGGAGCATAGGAGAGATGTATATGGATAAGGCGCTTAGAACAGCATTCGCCGCGGCCTGTGTGGCCGTTGCGCCCTTAGGGTCAGGCTGCAGCACTCCACCCCCACCGCCCGCGGAGCCGCCTGTGATTGAGTACCAGGTCAGGAACGTTCCTGGCGTGGTCGAGTACGTGTGGGAAGAGCCGATGGTAGACGTCATTGACGTGCCACCAGGCCTAGACCCCGAAGGGCACTACTACCGTCCGGGACACGAAGAAGTAGTTGAGATCCGCCAGGGTCGATGGCAATACTACAAGCGTCCCAAGACCAAGGAGTAGCCTAAGCTCATGAGCCTCATCAGCTTCCGAAATTTCCTCGCCCCCTTCAGCAGCAAGATCCAGATCGGGGCGCTGCTTGCGCTGGCTTTCTTGGCGTTCGTTGTTCGCTACCAATCTTCAGTTGATGACGGCGATTCGAGACCTTCTGCGCCTAGGGCTCAACGGGCCTCATCCCCGGAACAAGAGGACCTCATGAAGGCCCTAGCAGACCCCCCTGTCCTCTCTCCTTCAGGCAGGCGCAAGCCGATCAGCGACCCGATGCTTGACGGCGCCCTCGCCGGCGATCCGCAGGGGAACCAGGGGCAGGCGGAGCCCCAGCAGCCGATTCCGGCCAGGGGTAATGGAAACTCTTTGAACGACATACGAAAAAGCATGGGCTTAGAGTAGGCATCTGTCCGGATCTGCTGCGAATTAATCGCAACCCTAAGTTTTCACTCAAAAACTGAAGCAGCCTGCTGCT
>OMIG01000203.1 GCA_900299035.1 Pseudomonadota bacterium | reverse complement strand
AAGGTCGACAGGCAACAGACGCTGGATGGATTGCGTGCGCTCTACGCCGAGGCTCGCAACTCAATCAAGCGCATCGTTGCCCGTACCAACTTCCGCAAGACAGGCTCGACGGTGCGAAATGACCCTGTGGTGGTCAAGGCGCTTGGGCTCGAAACACGCGGCCTAAAATCGCTCGCAACGATCCCTCGCTTTGCTGAGGAGTGCAGCAAGTAGGGCGCGCACTATAACAGGGACTTCCTAGCTACGTTGATGGCTCAACGACGAGCCGCCCTGTTCGAGCGTCCAGCCCATCGGAATGCTTTGCAAAAACGGGGCAGCACACCCCAGAGTCACGCCCTAATCGAACCGCCCGGCGGAGTACTTCGTGACCGTTTTGTTACAGTTTCGCCACCAGTCTGTTAGCCATGTAGCGCATATCCTCGGTGTACTTTGTTCACCACTTTGGGGGTACCTCATTATGCTTCGGTTTGCCAAAAGTTTTCTCGGAGTTCTCGCGCTCTTGTTAAGCACAACTGCTCTTGCCCAAACGACGAGCAGAGGCCCTGTTGCCAGGCCAATGGTCATAGGCGGCTCAAAGTCCCCGAATGGCGCCTACCCGTGGATGGTTGCTCTGCTCGCCAAGTATGACGGACACGCCACGAAGGAGCACTTTTGCGGTGGTACGCTCATCGCGCCCCAGTGGGTCATGACCGCGGCTCACTGCGTCGCTGATTTTCAATCGCCGAGTGATGAGCTTGAGGTGCTGATTGGGCAGAACACGTTAAGCTCAGGAACAGGGGTGCGGGTGCCCGCCCGTGGCGTCGTTGTCCATCCTGGATTCGACCCATTTTATATCTCCAATGACTTCGCCCTGATCAAGCTTGAATTTCCGGTTTCCTACGCCCCAATAGGACTTGCCCGTACATCAGATCAAGACGAGCTCTATCGTGCGGGAAATCAGGCAAAGGTTCTTGGGTGGGGGGTGACAGATCCGAGGCTCCCAATCTTACCCGATGACCTGCGGGAAGCTATCCTGCCGTTGGTGAACGACGATACGTGCCTGGAGGCGAATGGAAGATTTTTTGAATCCGGGTCCATGGTATGCGCTGGAGAGTTCTCTCCCACCGGGAGCACTGCGCGAAGCTCCAGCGCGTGCTTTGGCGACTCAGGCGGCCCCTTGGTGGTCTCGAAGAACGGACAGCCTCTTCAAATAGGGATCGTTAGCTGGGGATACGAGTGTGCTAGCCCTACGACCTTCAACGTGTTCGCAAAGACCGTCTCTGCCCTCGACTTCCTCGACTCGCGCCCTCAGATAGCGCCCTACCTTTCTATCCAGTCGGCTGCACTGCAATTAAGCGGAGACTTCAGGGTTGGCGGAACAGTCACTGCCAGCCCTCTGCAGTGGAAGGGAGACGTTGCAACGTCCATGCGGTACGAGTGGTACCTTCGCTCATCGCCCAGTAACCGTCTCGTGGTCACTACCGACGCGGCCTCTTTGAAGCTGCCTGCGGATTTCGCCGACGGCTACCTGCTGGTTCGCGCCATCGCCTCAAACGAAGGCGGGGAAGGCTTCGCTGAGTCAGAGGCCTCTTTCGTCGAGGCAAATCACGGCGGCAACCAGGATCCGGGGCTTCAAGACACCACGAAACCCACGATCTCGCGGGCTGGCAATCAGTACCCACGAGGAGCCTTCACTGTGCTGGTACTGGCTGAAGACGCTGCGCCATCAGCCGGGATTAGTTCAGTGGTTGCTGATGTAACTGCGGTTATTCCCGCAAAGAAGCGCGCCGGAAGGCAGGTCTCTCCTCGCCAGGTAATACACGATCGAATAGCTGCGACTCCTGTCGGCGGCGGGCTGTACAAGTTCACGATTCAAGCATCGAAGGGGATCCGATACTCGCTCTCGGTTCGAGCCACGGATGCCGCGGGGCTGGAATCAGAAGCGCTGTCCTTTAGGCTGAGGAAACCCTAGGGGGAGCAGCCAGCCCTCTGCCCAGCTAGCCCAACTTATAAGGGCGCTTCTGGGAATTAGCAAAAAAGCGGCCCCACCAAGGCTACTTGGTAGGGCCGCGCTTGCCGGTAGTCAGCTCATTTTAGCGGCTTGTTGGGGGCCACCAAGCAGAGCCTCTCAAGCGGGTCATCAGAGCTTTTGGCTTTTCTTGCGTTGATTCAGCAAGATGCCTTTTTAGCGTGTGCATCCAGAGCAACTCCGATATATAGTGAAGGATGCCTCACGTCACGATCGAGCACCCCCTGGACTGGGGGTACCACTACCAGCTCATCTTCGTCTACACCCCTGGGACCCGACACTTTGCGGGCCGTATCGTCGGCCCAGTTAACACCACTGGCCGAGTAGAGCACCACCTCGTAACGCTCATTAGCCTGACCGTCGCAGGGGAGTCCCTCAAGTTCACCCGACGAGCCGGCTCATCCCCATCTCTCTCAGTAGAGCTGCCGCCGAGCGCAAGCGCCGTGTTCGATATCGACATCCGGCTGGGCGGCTCAGCAACCGAAGCCGGAGAGCTGTTCGGCCGCTACAGGGTCACCGCTCGCGGTGTCGAGTACGCCGAGGTCTTCCAGAAGCTCACGGTTTTTGAGACCCGCATGCTCGCCAACGAAAAGCTGTACCGTTGGCTCCCCTACCCGCGCACGCCGCTCAAGCCGCCCGCGCTGCGAACGGACCTGCACACGCACAGCTCCGGCCAGGTCTCGGCAGACGGGCTCATGGAGATCGCTGTCAGGAAGCGCGTGCCCTTTCCGATCCGGCTCCTGGATGAGCTTAAGATCCCATACGACGCATCACAGGTGCTGCGAACGAAACGCTACTTCTACGCCCCAACCGACGGCCCAGAGATCGGCAAGATTCCTGCCGAGGAGGATGCTGTGCCGATCGACTCGCTCTCTTCGCAGAGCCGCAAGGTTCTCGCGGCTGCCATGTCGGTTGCGGCAGACCGGCAGGTGACGTTTGGAGACCTTGAAGTGTCGGTGTACCGCTTCCGCACCCCGATCACGAAGTGCCCAACGGTCGCGCTCGACCTGCTCCGCAAGTACGCCGAGGAGTACTCGCAGCAAGGGGTTCAGTACGCAGAGATTACGGCGACCTCGAGCGGACTGCTGCTGCCGGAGTACATGGCGATGGTGCATGAGCACCTGCCCGCCCTTGAGCGCGAGACGGGAGTGCGGCTGCGCTTTCTGGCCGGGCTGCCGCGCAATTTGCCTGAGGCGATCCTCGCACGAGAGGTTGAGAAGCTCAAAATTATGGGCGCCAGCCCGTACATCGTCGGGGTCGACTTCGTCGGTTTTGAAGACAACAAGATCGGAAACCTCGAGCCACACATCAAAAACATCGCCGAGTGGGCCCAGAAGAACGACCCGGAGTTCACGCTCCGCATCCACGCCGGCGAGAACAGGAAGAACCTGGGCAACGTGCGGGAGTCGCTCCGTCTCGCGCAGAAGTACAAGATGCGCGTCCGCATCGGCCACGCGGCGCACGGGCTCGACCACGAGGCGCTCCAAATTGCGGAGTCTCTCGCCAAGGACAACCTCGTCATGATCGAGTTCAATCCAGACTCGAACCTTGCGCTCAACAACATCGACACGGCTGAAGAGCTTGAGATGGTGCAGTGCCTCACGCGCGACATACCCTTCGTGGTCTGCTCGGACGGCGGCGGGCTCTTTCAGACTGACATCTGGCAGCTCGACGACACGGCTTCGTTTGCAGGGCTCAAGGAGAGCCACATCGACACTATCGTTAAGCACGAGCAGGCCCACATGGAGCGAGAGTCTGCCCGCTTCGACCGCAAGCTCAAGAGCCTGCCAGCCGATTACTCTGCCCAGGTGGCGAAGGCTTTCGCGGCCCTCCCTCCGCTCCACGTCTTGGCACGCTCAGACGACAAGACAGCGACAGAGGCCTTCGAGAGCCACCTCAACGCCCTCGGCATACGCTTCAGCGCAGAGAGCATCCGAGAAGCAACTGCAGGGAAGCGTCCGCTGCTGATCCTGGGCGCCTCGGGAGCCCGCTGGTGGGAGAGGATCTCTAAGCTCTACCAGACAGTGATTACTGACCTGCTAAACGGTGTCGTTTCAGCGCTCGACCCGCAGAAAGCGTTCATCATGATTGGCCGGCCAAAAAACGCAGGTATCACGACTGTGCTCTCATCAGCGGTCATCGACTACAACAAGGGAAAAGCTGAGCGCGACCACCTCGCGCTGATAAGCGCCACGGTGCAGGCAGACCAAACAACCCAGTCGTTTACGCCTGGTCTCACGCACGTACTGCCCCTTGCAGGAGGCCTCTTCACGGTGCCCCACCAGCTCGTCGATTACGTCGCACAGCACGACGGGATGATTCTCTTTATCGGTGGAGGAACCTTCGTCAGGGACGCCATCCTTGTCGCGCGCGAGCGCGGCGTAGCGTTCGCCCTGATGAGAGGCCCCGAAGGGGCTTCTAGTGACAAGTCAGTAATGTTCGACCCATCCCGGCAGTTCGATGACCGCGAGGGTCTCTTAAAGATTATTCGCGCTGAGAAGCCTTCGCTGCTTCGCGCTTCCTGATATCTAGGTGCTTACTTCCGGCCGGCAGCCATTTGAGGCTTTCTTGGAGCTTCTGGCTTGGCGCTT
>OMIG01000202.1 GCA_900299035.1 Pseudomonadota bacterium | reverse complement strand
TCGGTGGCTTTGCTGCTCATAACTGTTGTGATTCCGAATTAGACCTTTTCTCCGTGCCATTCACGGAGCTTGCAATCTCTCTTTAAACGCCTGAGATCCTAAATCCTTCCGCGTCCGCAGATCAAGAGGCAAGTGCCGAGCCGTGCCTTAAAAAACGAGCGGCTTGGGGGCATGACAGTGCTCATTAACTCTGCGGCAGGCGCTTATGATTCAAGCCTTGTAGGGATCGATTCAGTAAAGCGCCTATTGACTTTATCCCGCAGGCGGAACTGTGTGTTTGTGGGTGCAACAAAGCGCTGTCAGTAGTATGAACTCTGTGCGAACCCAATAGAGGAGCCACCCGAATGATTAGCGGCAGACCCCCAGCTTTGACATTGTGCATTACGGCTTCCCTTGCGCTCCTGGCAGCTTGTGCGCCGCAGGCCGGCCGCGCCGGAAGAAGCATCTCTGGCCGAAACGGCGGGAGCGTATCGCCAGTAGTGGCGCCCCTCACTATCCAGGTGCCTAACCCGAGTCGGCTGACCTCGATAAGTGCCCTCAGGGTCCTCCCGCCAACGATTTCCGCTTCCGTGTCCGACTCGGCGATAACGGCGAAGGGGCTACAGGAGGTTATAGCGGCCCGAGCTGACGAGGCGCTTACGATGAAGGTTGTCTCGGCCGAAGGGACAGCCAAGACGGATGCGGAGCTCAAGACAGAGGTCCTCACGTACCGAGAGCGGAAGGGGTCAGCTATTGGTGGCGAGCCGGCCACGGTCGCCTTTTTAATGACCCTTAGCCGCTCCTCGGATGGGGCAGTAGTGTGGCAGGCCAACTATTTCTATCAGCAAGAGGCTCTCTCCGATAACTGGCTCAAGATAGGGCAGCGCTTTGGCTCAAACGGCACGGGGGCGGGGTGGGTGTCAGCCCAGGAGCTCTTCCAGCGCGGCGTGATGGGGGCCTTCGAGGATCTCGCGGCACGCCGAGACGAGCAGTTCGTTCGGCCCCGACCCGGCACCTAAGCTAATGATTTTGCTCATTTAGTACCTCATTCGACGGCCCTCTGCGAAGAAAGATTACCTCTGACGCGAAGGGGAGCTAAGTGTTAGCATCCTACCCAAGAATTCAAATAAAGTTTTGAGCCGCAACGCACGACTCAATCCCTTCGACGCCGCCCCCAAGGGCTGCGCCGTCGGCTGTTTTTTAGAAGGTGAGCAGTACCCATGACAGCAGCTCAGAAGCGAAGAACCACCCAACGAGTTAAGAGCCAGAAGTCCGCCCGACTCGCGGCGGTGAAAGGTGGAGATTCCCGTTGGGCACGTCCCTGGGTGCGCGATTGCGTGTCACTGCTGCTGCTGGCCAGTGGGGTGTTGCTTCTCCTCAGTATCGGGTCTTTCGCATACATGCAGGCCACGGGAGCGGACCTAAACCCCCATGGCAACGTAATGGGCCCGTTGGGCTACGTCGTGTCGACCCTCTTGGCTGCGACCCTCGGAGTCGGCGCGATCCTTCCAGTTCTCGGGCTGCTGTGGCTTGCGTTCTTCCGTTCGGGAGACTCTGAGGAGCGCCCGCGTCGATACTCAACGGGAGTGGTTGCACTCTCATCGATCGCCCTGGTGTGTAGCACTACCGGGTTGGTGGCGATGTTCGGCAGTGAGGTGCTGTCCGGCTCCGTTGGTGCTGCGGTCTTTCGAGGGCTGCTCCGGAGCCTCGGAGCAGGCGGCGCGTTTGTGGTTCTCACCATCCTATGTTCAGTAAGCACGGCGATCCTCTTGCAGCGCTCTGTGGGAGATGTGGCGCATGGCATCCGCGTAGGCGGCCAGTGGCTGCTGACCTGGGCGTGCTGGCGCGGGCCAAAAGTCTTGGCTAAGGGCGCTGTTGTCGGGGGAGAGCAGCTGCTCGATGCAGGCCGACGCTCGGGAGCCGCGCTTGGAGGGCTCTTCGTCGCGCGAGGTCCGCAGCCGCAGGCAGAGGAGCTGCCTAAGCCGAAGATGCGCAAGGCTGCTCCGGCTCAGGAGCCGCAAGAGCCTCAGCCCCAGCCGGTTCGGTACGCCGAGCCCGCGCAGGAAGCACAGCTGCGCGTAGAGCCGATTATCGTCAAGCCCAAGCCGCCAGAAGCCATAGAGTTAAAGACACTTCGACCACCGCCCGAGCGCAAGCCGAAAGTGGACAAAGAGAAGGAGACTGCCCCGCAGGCTGCGCCGCAGTACGATGAGTACGTCGCGCCAGAGCTTAAGCTTCTTGCCAGGGAGGATAACGCCTCGTTTGGCGAGGATGATGACGAGCTTCGACAGAAGGCGGAGCAGATTGAGACCAAGCTCAGGGATTTTAACATTGCGGGACGCGTCACGCAGGTGCACCCGGGCCCTGTCATCACACTCTTCGAGTTTGAGCCTGCTGCGGGCGTGAAGGTAGGCAGAATTGCTGCCCTCCAGGACGACCTTGCCATGAGCCTCAAGGCGAGCAGCATCCGCATCATCGCCCCGATACCGAAGCGCGGCACGGTTGGCATCGAGGTGCCCAACAAGAATCGGGCGATTGTGCGGCTCAGGGACTGCCTTGAGAGCAATGCCTTTGGGACTGCTGACTCGATTCTCAGCGTGCCTCTCGGAAAAGACACCTACGGTGACGCCGTCGTGGTAGATATCGCCACGATGCCGCACTTGCTCATGGCCGGTGCGACGGGAACCGGAAAGTCTGTGTGCATTAACGCGCTGCTTCTCAGCCTCCTGTACCGCGCGCATCCTTCAGAGTTAGGGCTGATCTTGATCGACCCGAAGGTGCTTGAGCTAAGCGTGTACGACGGGATTCCCCACCTGCGCGTGCCTGTTGTTACTGACCCGAGGCAGGCAAAAGCAGTGCTTGCTTGGGCGGTAAAAGAGATGGACCGGCGCTACCGGTACATGCAGAAGTTTGGTGTTCGAAACATCGACGGCTACAATCGGCTAGTGTCGGGCGAGGC
>OMIG01000201.1 GCA_900299035.1 Pseudomonadota bacterium | reverse complement strand
TCGACAAAGAGGCCACCACCTGCACATCAAGCTGCTTGGCGGGCCCTTCGTGTGAGCTCTGCGATGACCCGCCGTCGAGCAACCACTGTCTGACGAGGACGCTCGGGTTTTGGGGAACGCACCCCTGGATCACGAACAACTTCGCCACAGCCAGCCAGCCGATCTCGGTGTGCGGCAAGCCCGTCGGCTGTAGCGGTTCGGGCGACGGAAAGACAAGCCCTTCCTGCTCGGCAGGCTCGTGTGACTCAGTGATGGAAGCGCTCGGCTCCAATCCGGGGCAGGAGCTTTCAACGAACCAGCCGTACGTTGTTATGGCCAAGCAGCTCGCAGCAGCTAAGCTGAGCATAGCGGCCACGACAGCGCTGGCGCCGGAAGGAAGCAGCATCTGCACCGACTGGACCTACGGCGGCAAGCGCATTGTTGAATGGATAGGGCTCTGTGAGGGGCTGTGTGGAGCCAGCAAGTCGGTGATAAGCGGAAGCGGCTGCATCGAGGCGCTGGATGCCTTCAACAACTCGCAGGACTCTGGCTTCGACCAGACCCCAGCTCTCTTTGAGCAGCCTGGCGTTGACGACTACGGCAACGTGTCTGGCGCGGACTCAAGCTACTTCACGCTCGCTCAAGGGAAGTACACTCCTCCAGGCAAGCTAGTGATCGGCAAGTATCCGCAGGGCGCTCTAAAGGATTGCAGGTAGGTTCTTCAGAAGGGACCGGCCGCCTGCTGAAGATCTTGGCGGCTGGTCCTTCCCCTCTTGTCAGAACGCAAGAGCCTCTCCGATAGACTCCCGTGTAAAAATGTTAGGGGCAGTCGCGCAGAAGGCAAGCCTTACGGTTGCAGCGTGGGGGACGTTAGAGTCCGTTTTCCGTCTGAAGCCCGGCTACAGACTCGAATATCTCGACAAGTAGCTGAACCGGAGTGGATGTCCGATGCTGGTTCAGCAAAGCCTGCTGAGATTTTGCCCTCTGTTTTCCTCTGTAGTCCGGCTACACGCTCCTTCGCATGAAAAAAGTAGCCCGCTAGACAGGGAAATTTGATACATCTACCCTTCAGAAGGGGACTGTTTGATTCGGAGGTATTTAGCAGTGAATACAAATCCTGACCTCGAGCGACTTCGCTCTAGCTTCGCTGGCAAAGCCCATGCATACCATTTGTCCCGCGCCCCTTACGCTCCGCAACTCATCAGTTCGATTTTCGAGCTCTGTAATCTCCGTGAAGGAGCCCGTGTCTTAGAGATTGGATGTGGCACCGGCCAGGCCACTCAGGGCTTTCTCGACCGTGGAGCTATCGTGACCGCCGTAGAGAAAGCACCGGATATGGCTGAGTACGCTCGAGGATGCTTACGCGCATCGCCGGCACAACTCACGATCCACACGCAGGCGTTCGAAGAATTCGAGTTAGAAGCAGGGAGCTACGATCTGGTGCTCGCAGCCGCTGCCATTCACTGGGTGCTTCCGGAACATCGATACGCAAAGCCATTTGCTGCGCTGAAGCCAGGAGGGCATCTAGCTATCCTTTGGGGCGCGACTCTTTCTTGGAACGAGCACATCAGGAACGTGCTCGAATCCTTCTGGAGAGAGATTCACGGCCCAGAGCACGTGCTCGGAGGGGCCTTCAAGTCTCTTGACCAAGACGTTAAGGAGCGCAAAGCTCCATTAGACTCCAGTGGTTTCTTCGAGCCAGCACAACTGCTCACCACGCCGTTCGAAAAGATAGAGACGGTAGAGAACTTTATGACGTTCCTCACCACATGGTCATCACTCGAATTCATGGCCGTTTCGCGTCGCGGAGAATTCCTGGAAGAGACTCGTAAAAAACTGGCTGCGGCCAAAGAGCCACTTGCTTCAAAAGAGGCAGATCTCGCCTTGGTTGCGCGGAAGCCCAACTGATCCCTCTCTGGTCGGAGTTGCTTTTTATGGTGCACAGCAACGAGCCTGTCCTCCCTCCAGCCACGCAGCCAAAACTGTCGAAAAAAAGGATGTGCGTATGAGAAAAACCGCCCTCTCGCTTGTGTGTTTCTTCACCGTGAGCTGTGGAGGGGGCGACAGCAACAACGCCTGCAATTCGCTCAAGATAGCGGGGGGCGATTCCTGCTCTGCCCAAAACAACGTCGTGGCGATATTCAGTGAGGTTCCAAGAGTACGGCATCTTTGGGGTGACTAGCGCGGGGGATGATAGCTGCCGCGACACGCCCTGGCGCTCAGAGATCGTAGCGAGCACTCAAGGCCAGGAGGTCCTAAGCTTTATAACCAGAGTAGTGCCTGACGTGGCGGTGAACTAGCTCGGCGGCACGCTTCAGCGCTCCGTCGTTTCGCTGCTTAATCCGCTTCTCGCGCCCCGGAATCTGTTACACGGACCTGGCGTGAGGCTTCTGCTGGAGTGGTGTCGTCGCACTCGCTCTTTTCTCTTTCCCCTCTGTAGCCCGGCTACTGGGAGAAAAAATAGGGAAGCTCATCGCGAAAAAGGGGAGCGTCCGCTTCTTGCTCCCTTTGACTTAGGCAGCCAACCGCCTCTTGACCTCACGCAGCTCTCTCTCAATACGATCCATACGGGATTCTGTGGACTTCTTGCTTGCGAGACTCTCCTTCAGGATTCGATTGAGTAATCGTTGATACGGCACTCCCGAGGCGGACGCTTCCTTTTTGACGGCTTCAAGACTGTCGGCATCAAGATTAATTGTAATCTTAACGCTCTTTTGCTTCTTGATTGACCGTCTGACCTTGCGCGTCTCTGCAACATCCACCTTAAGGTTTCTTAGCTTTGGCTCTCTCATGATACATTCTCCTAAAATTGCGCCAGGTCGCGCATCCGAAAATACGAATTTTTCTGCCTCGACGAGTGTAGCGCACAGTAACAACCGCTCCGCTTGCGAGCTTCCCTACCCAGTAGTGCCTGCTTTCGGTGTTTGAGTGTTTCTAGTCTGTGAGCGCAAACCCTAGAGGATCGAGAAACGCCTCTACGGCCTCAGCAAAGCTGTAGCCATGCTTCCGAAGGTTTTCTTCCTCTTTGATTGCATCCCACTCAAATTCCATGAGCGAACGCTACCATATACACCCATACAATACCATATAAATGCCGACCATACAGGATTTTGTTGGCTGCCCAACTCACTGGGACAACAACTAAAACGCAGCGCGGACGCGCCCGCTTACAAAGACGGTTTCTTTCCGGAGCCCGGCTACAGGGACGAAACCCCCACCCCCCAGCTCTCTACTTCCCCCCAAGCAGCTTCTTAAGCCCCTCAGCCTCCAGCAGCCGCTCAAAGTAGTTCACGAAGTCTGCGCCTCCCCCAGGCCGCGTTGTTCGGATCAGCCCCACGACGGAGAAGC
>OMIG01000200.1 GCA_900299035.1 Pseudomonadota bacterium | reverse complement strand
CCCAATAGCAACCCCTCATGTTTCGTCTGCCCGGGTAAGCCAGCCGTATGGTAGATCCCTGCTACAGAGAGCCCTGATCGAACTGTTAATGCACCCCCAGAATGGAGCCCGTTGCCATGAGCGTCCTATCTCACCGCTTTAACCCAGACCTATCGCACCTGCTTGACCGTTACGCGGCGCTCATAACCTCTCACGGGCTTAACGTGCAGCCAGGACAGCTCGTTCAGGTCATGGGGGAGGTCTACCATCGCCCCCTCTATGAGCGACTTGTACGGGAGATGTACCGAAGGGGGGCCGGTTTCGTGCACGTCGAGCTTGCAGACCCTATCCTCCAGCGCATCCGGATTCAGGAGTCTCAAGAGCAGTTTCTAAAGACCTTCCCGGCTTTCTACTCCGCTAAATTTCAGGAGATTGTTGATAAGGGCGCCGCGAACTTGAAGGTTCTCGGTCCTGAGTTTCCCACCTACCTGGCGGACCTTCGGCCCGAGCCTGTAAATGAGGTTAGGAAAGCTGCCTACCAGGCAGCCAAGTACTTTTACAACGAAGGAATAGAGCGCTCGAAGGTGCACTGGTGCGTGGTCGCTGCTGCTACGCCTGCTTGGGCCATGCGGCTCTTCCCCTCCATGGAGCCGGCGCAGGCCGAAGCTAGGCTGTGGGAGGAGATTTTCAGGATCTGTCGGGTCGATTCTCCCGACTTCCTAGACCGCTGGGCGAAGCACAACGCCGTCCTGCACACACGGGCGAGGAGGCTCTCGGAGCTTAAAATCCGGGAGCTTCACTTCCAGGGACCAGGTACGGACCTGGTAGTGGGCCTATCCGAGCTGGCTGTCTTTAAGGGAGGCTCGGACACTTCCCCTCAGGGACACAGCTTTGAGCCCAACCTCCCAACCGAGGAGTGCTTCACCACCCCAGACTGGCGCATGACGAAGGGTGTCGTTTCAGCAACGCGGCCGTTCCTGGTTAACGGAACTCTCGTAAAGGGGCTCAAGCTTACCTTCACTGCTGGTGAAATCTCGCATTTTGAGTGCCTCGAGGGCTCGTCAGCACTGTCCGCCTACCTGGCCAGCGACCCCGGAGCGAGAAGGCTCGGAGAAGTGGCTCTCGTCGGGACTGATTCGCCAGTGTTTAAGAGCGGTTTGGTGTTCGAGGAGATCCTGTTTGACGAGAACGCCGCATGCCACATCGCAGTGGGCTCTGCCTACAAAGGCTGCCTTCACCGGGGCCCGGAGCTAAGCGACGGAGAATGCGAGAGTATCGGCTGTAATTCCAGCTCCGTGCACACTGATATTATGATCTCGTCGGAGCACGTTGATGTCTCTGCGACGCTGGCGAATGGAGAGCGGCTCCCACTGCTCCAGAGAGGTGAGTGGGCAGGCGAGTTCTCGCTTCGATGAGCTCTCCGCCACATGACGGAAACCTTTCGTCCACCACCGATCATCAAATAAGTACTTGCCAACAGGTACGATGGGTGTCACCATTTTTTTATTGAGGCGGTTTCTCACTGACTGTCGCAGTCGAAGCGTTGGTGAGTGAGCGACCAAGCTAGCAGCCCCTCGGGGCTCGTCAGCGAAAGAAGCAGTCACGGGCAGCACGCTGTAGGATGTGCTGAGGTGATATTGAAAGAAGGTTGTCGGTAGCTTGGCGGTGGGGAGGTTGTCCTTCCGGTGCTATCGAAGAGCTGCAGAGGCTCGGTGAGAAGAGAAACCTCTTCCCCTCGGGCGAAAAATCTTGCAGCATCCGTAGAGAAGAATTGTCAAGCGATGCATCTTATCTTCCGATAAGGCAAAGCAGACAGTCCCTCAAAGAGTTCGCGCAGTGTCTTCTACACGATTGGAGGTAAGGCGCGGGAATTGAGGGGATAAGTTTCGGGGTTGGTGTGTGGTTTCCGCTGATGGACTCGTCCAGACGCTGAATCAGCAGTAAACCCGATTAACAAACGTAGATAGCGAGAAGATTCGTTCTTCCGCAATCAACACTGGAGAAAAAAAATGGCAAAGAAGGCAAAGAAGACCACTAAGAAGGCTGCTAAGAAGAAGACCACTAAGAAGGCTTCAAAGAAGAAGTAAGCAGCGCTTTGCGTCTTACGGCGCCCCTCGGTGCTTCACGGCATCGAGGGGCGCTTTTTTTTGCTATGCCGCAGGAGTGGCAAAAAGTAGCCCTAAGGTGGTCGTTTACAAACGAAGTTAGAAAAGTTTTTATCCCCCGAAGGCCTTGCGGAGCAGCAGCACCCAGCCGCGCGAGTCACTGGGGAGCGAAGTTGAGGCTCCGGTGCCGTCGGGAGATACTCTCAGGACCTGCGAGTCGGATAGGTACGTGCGGGAGCGGCACCAAAGCTTGACCTGGAAAGAGGCCTCGGCCCCAGACAGAGGGGCGCTAGGCATCGGAGCTTGGAAAGTTACTGTTGCCTTCCCATCCCCAGCCCCAAAGAACGCCTTTTGTGATGCCACCCGGTAAGACGGCCCCTGGGGCCGTCCTGATACCAGGGCTCTCCCGTAAAGCCCAGCGGAGCACTCCTCCGACCGTACGCTGACCGCATCCAAACGGGCGCTAAAGGTTTGAGGGTTCGGCGCTGAAACCGCCAAGGTTAACTGGTGCTCGGGCAGCCGCGAAATGCAGCGAAAGACCCTCGACACTGCTGCCTTCATGGCAGACAGCGAGGTTCCGGAGAAATTAGCGCTTGCAGAACCAAGCACAGGGTTCATGACGGAGTTGGGCTCAGAGTCATGGTAGGCCCCCAAGTTGTGGGCGATCTCGTGCGCCACGAGCACCGGCTGAAGCGGCGAAGATATGCCCTTTGAGAGGCCGATATTGAAGCGCGTCCGACCCGAACATGCACTGCGCACGTAAGCTATGCCAATCGTGCGGCCATCTAGCTCCCGGCCTGTAAAGAGGTGGAACACATCGTAGTTCACCGGCTCTGCCATGACCTGCTGCCGGAACCCCTCAAGCAGAAGAGCCGCTCCCACAGGGGCTCCGCCACTCGAAACGCCCGCGGTTTGAACTTGCTGGCTCGCCAGCCGAAACCGGAGGCCGAGCGGGGCGGCATAGAGGACCTCAGCGGCATGCAGAGAGGCGGCCATGTAGTCATCCGTCTCGCTGCCGTGTTGCAGGTAGAAATCAAAATCCGCCCGCGCCGCGATATCCAAGACGCGAGGAGGAGAAAGGGGTGACACCCCTTCGTCGCCCATGATACTCGCCACTTCTTCGCCCTTGGAGATGCTACGCCGAGCATGCTGCACCTGGTGACCTCTACCACTTCCGCACGGCAGGGTCCTGCGGGCAGCCCGCGCGAGCTTCACCGAGTGGGCCTCGATCTTTCCGTCGCGCTTAACCAGCGAGAAGCTTGCGCTTGACGGAAGCCCTCGCCTAGATGATGTGAAAAATACCACGAAGCGGCCTCCGACACGGCTCACGGCAACAGCGGTGGGCGAACCACGACCCTTGCGAGGCCGAACTTCCCCGCGCAGATGCTTGCCGTCATTCGAGTAACGGCCCCAATCGTCGTCAAGCTCAAGAACGAACTGT
>OMIG01000199.1 GCA_900299035.1 Pseudomonadota bacterium | reverse complement strand
GGCTGCCACGGATTCGAGCAAGCTTGTGAAAAGCGATGCATTTTCAGTATACTAGAGCGGTTGGAGGGCTTTAGCCCCACCACGTAACGCCGCCAAGTTCTTCTCTCAAAGCTGAGAAAACACGCGGCTCAACTGGATCTCTTTAAGCGAGGAAGTGTTATGGGTTCATGCGGAAGTTCATCGTGCGGCAGCGGCGGATGCGGTCCTAAGAATGTCGCGCCGGAGTCCACCGAGGGATTTGCTGGTACCGACGCGCAGCCAGTTCTTTTCACTGCGGCGGCAGCAGATGCAGTAGCCAAAGCCCTCCAGGATGAAGGCGAGGCAGGAGACTTCCTGCGAGTGTCGGTCGTGGGCGGAGGTTGCTCCGGCTACCAGTACGGTCTCGACTTCGACAAGGAAGAGCGCATGGGTGACATCTCCATGGATTTTAACGGCGTCAAGGTAGTTGTTGACCCGGTCAGCGCGGGGTACCTCCGTGGAACGGTGGTCGACTACGTAACGGGCCTTCATGGGACAGGGTTCCAGTTCAAGAACCCGAACGCTAAGCGCACCTGCGGCTGCGGCAGTTCGTTCAGCTAGTCCCGCTCAGGCGAAGCCAACAAGGCCAGGGTTGCCAAGGCAGGCAACTCTGGCCTTTTGCTTTTTAAGGGCGGCTTGCATCAGGCGCAGAGGTGCATCAGACTCAAGAGTCAACAGGGTGCACGCGGCCGGTTGTGTGCCCGAACTCGGAGTTTTCCATGAAAGCATCCTCGCTCGTTTCGCTCTCGCTACTAGTGAGCCTCTGCGCCTGCTCGCTCGGCAGTAGCGAGAAAGGCTCGATCGCTGACATGGTCGGCGCCTCGCAGCACGGGCTTGAAGTTGCCGCCACTCCAGAAGACCTCGCGCGCGCCGAGGTGCTTAGCAGTCCGACTGATTTCGAAGTGACGATCGACCAAGACCGCTACGCGTGGGAGCGAACGCACCTCTTCCTTGAGAGCTACGTAGATCCAGCCAAAGCGCCCATTCGCCCGATCACAAAGGTAGTCGGGTCTCGCTGGGGCCTCGCCAGTCCGCCCGTGCAGGCGGGTTACGTGTACGAAGTCTGGAGAGAGGCCGTGCCAAACGGGTTTCGCTACTCAGTGCGGTGTGTTCCAGGTCCGCAAGCCTCCAAGCAACAGGCAGCCCTGAACGCGGCCAACTTAGCGAGGTTCATCCGTGACGGAAAACTCGAGGTTTCGCTCCTGTCAGAGCCGCACTGAGACGCTTCAACACTCATAAATTCTCTTAGTGCTGGCGTTCAAGATTCCAAGTCCTTGAATCCTCAGGAACACGGTACCGCTGCATCGAGTCGCAGCCCCTAAAGCTTAATCCTGCGCTGGTCGATAAACATGTACTGGGTTTTGTACCGGTTCATCGTATGCGCTACGGATCTAAGAGCCGAAGCCTCCCTCTACTACGCCTGACAGCCGCGGCATGCGTGGCTGTCTTGAGTTACTCGACCATCGAGCCCTCGTTAGCCCAAGACTCCCTCAGGGTTGTGCCGGACGAGTACGTGGTCACGGTACGCCGCAACCCAGGATCACGGGCCTCCTTTGCTGCATCTGCCAGCCCGTCTTTTGCCTCTTCCGTGGCTACGGTGAAGGGAGTGATCAACCGAGAGGCCTTAGTTGTCACTGCTCCGAGGGTCGCAACAGAGGCGGCCCAAGCTGCCTCAGCAAGCCCCGACGGCTCTAGGGCGTACGACCCTCAATTCGATCGCTGCAAGGAGATTCTCGCAGAGGGTAGGGCGGCTAGCTGCTCTCCCAACTGGATAGTTCGTGCCTCGGACATTCCCAACGACCCCCGATACTCTGAGCTTTGGGGCCTTGGAGAAACTCGAGGCATCGACGCGCCTCGCGCCTGGGACCTCTTCACCGGCTCAACTTCGATCGTAGTCGCTGTGATCGACACCGGCATCGATTACACGCACCCGGACCTGAGCGCCAACATGTGGCGAAACCCCGGTGAGACGGCTGGCAATGGCGTTGATGACGACGGCAACGGCTTCATCGACGACCTGCATGGAATAAACGCCAGAACCGGCGCTGCAAGCCCCGGAAATCCGATGGACGACCACTACCACGGAACTCACGTCGCAGGCACCATCGGGGCGGTGGGGAACAACAATCTGGGTGTGGTCGGTGTCAATCATCGGGTAAAGCTGATGGCGCTTAAGTTCCTGTCGGCGAGCGGCTCGGGAAGCCTGTCGGATGCCATACGCGCTATCGACTACATGACCATGATGCGCTCCGAGCACGGGATAAACGTGCGCGTCTCTAATAACTCGTGGGGAGGAGGGGGGTATTCAGCAGCCCTTGAGAGCGCCATCACAAGGGCCAGGGATGCCGGAATTATCTTTGTCGCCGCCGCTGGCAATGCATCCCTCGACAATGACAGCAGCCCAAGCTACCCGGCGAACTACGAAGTTTCAAATGTAGTTTCAGTAGCGGCGATCGACCGCGAACAAAACCTAGCTAGCTTTTCGAACTACGGCGCAACCTCCGTCGACATAGCCGCCCCCGGAGTGGGAATCCTTAGCTGTGTACCAGGCTCCGGCTACAACCTACTCTCGGGCACCTCGATGGCGACCCCGCACGTTGCCGGCGCTCTCGCCCTCCTACTAGGAAATGAACCAGGGCTCTCCTTCACCCAAGCGATCAACCGGCTCTACCTGTCCGGTACCGCCCGAGCCTCCCTAGTAGACCCGGCCTCGGGCAGCCCGTTGGTGGCAACTCAGAGGGCCCTAAACGTGGGCCGCATGCTGCACAACGAGACCGCGCCCCTACCAACGCCACCATCAGACCAGGTTCCTTGCGGCTACGGTCTACAGGCATCAAATCTGCTTAGCGGCGGCTCGATCGACACAGCCGCCGACACCGCCCCGATCGTAATCCAGGCTGATGAGTCAAACTTCTACCAAGTGGACCTGCCGTTCGCCTTCCCGTTCTTTCGAGAGAGCATCAGCAGGATCTGGCTATCGCCGAATGGCGTGGTGTACACGCGCGCCCCGCAGGCCTTGGACTACGTAATCGGCGCCAAGGCTCCGAAAAACTCGATTGCCGCCCTGCAGACGGACCTCATCCCACGGGCGTCCGACCAAGGGGTACGAGTCGCCGTGGCGTCGGACCGCGTAACCATACATTGGAGCGGGGAGCACTACTCCTTCCCGGGCCAGGGTGTCATAACGGTGCGTCTCACGATTTACTCTGATGGCCGGTTTGTCTCCTCGGTACACTTCGGCTCTGACGGACTCGCGGTTAACCTGAAAGCGTTCGTCCTCGGGAACCCATTCGCCGCTTCTCCTACATCACCGCTGTCTCTGGTGGGTGCAGCAGGCACTCTGGGAGTCTTTAGCTCGGTTCTAGGGCTAGCTGAGACGCAGATGTCGCTGACCTCATCAAGCTCAGACCCGTTAGCCCTCGGAGTTGAGATGGCCAACCAGTGCTCACCCGCCAATCCCCCCCAAGACGGAGACCCCAGTCCGGAGGTAACGGCGATTACGATTACAAAGACCGGGGGAGGACGGCTGAGCGTGCCGGTGAACATCGCCTTCCAAGGGCAGGGCTCGGGCAATGTTCCGCTCTCAATTCGAATCAATGGCCGCGGCTGCCGCGGCAGCGCCTCGGTGGACCTAAGCAGCGGCTCCGCCAACCTGAGGGCGCGCATTCCGACCGGCGTTACGCTGATGTCTGCCAGCTCCGGCGCTGCCCAGGATTCTGCCCGCTTCCGCTGGGCCAGGACCACGGGGCCGAGGCCGCCTAACACGGCACTCTGCTCGCGCGTCCTGCGAACGCTAACGCCCCAATAGGCACTCCTCATGTTTCGTCTGCCCGGGGAAGCCAGCCGTATGGTAGATCCCTGCTACAGAGAGCCCTGATCGAACTGTTAATGCACCCCAAGAATGGAGCCCGTTGCCATGAGCGTCCTATCTCACCGCTTTAACCCTGACTTATCGCACCTGCTTGACCGTTACGCGGCGCTCATAACCTCTCATGGGCTTAACGTGCAGCCAGGCCAGCTCGTTCAGGTCATGGGCGAGGTCTACCATCGCCCTCTCTACGAGCGGCTGGTACGCGAGATGTACCGACGGGGGGCGGGGTTCGTGCACGTTGAGCTTTCAGACCCGCTGCTTCAGCGCATTCGGATACAGGAGTCTCAAGAGCAGTTTCTCAAGAGCTCTCCGGCTTTCTACAGCGCTAAATTTCGCGAGATCGTTGACAAGGGCGCCGCGAACTTAAAAGTCCTCGGTCCCGAGTTCCCCACCTACCTGGCGGACCTTCCGGCCGAGCCGGTTAATGAAGTTAGGAAAGCTGCCTACCAAGCGGCCAAGTACTTCTACAATGAAGGGATAGAGCGCTCGAAGGTGCACTGG